>NZ_KB902793.1:0-110235 GCF_000379585.1 Bradyrhizobium sp. WSM2793
CTCGTGAACCAGGGCATCCCCGAACAGAACATCACCTGCCTGGGCTCGTCAGGGCGGGCGGATCATCTGCGGACCTTCGCGCAAGTCGATATTTCGCTCGATCCATTCCCGCAGAATGGCGGCATCAGCACCTGGGAATCCCTCTATGCGGGCGTTCCTGTCGTGGCCAAGCTCGGTCATGGTGCCTCATCGCGCGCCGGCGGCGCCATCGTGGCGGCGGTCGGGCTTAACGACTGGGTCGCCGAGGATGACGACGGCTATGTCGAGATCGCCCGCAAATTCGCGTCGCAGCCCGACTATCTGGCGAAATTGCGCGCGGGCCTACCGGCTCGGATTGCAGCTTCGCCCGCCGGCAATGTCGAGATTTACACGCGCAGGGTCGAGGAGGGGTATCGCCGGTTCTGGCGCGACTATTGTGCCGCTGCTGCGGAGCGCGGCGAGGTCGTATAAGCCGGACGAACCGCGCTGAGCTTTGTGACGCGCGTCCCCGACCCGAGGGGGCGCGTGACGATCACACGAAGGGCGGCTTGATGTTGCTGCGCTTCTCCAACCATTCCGGCACCGGCAGGTTCTTGGCGCGCATGAAGTCCGCGTTGAACAGCTTCGACTGATAACGGCTGCCGGAATCGCACAGCACGGTGACGATCGTCTTGCCGGGTCCGAGCTGCTTGGCGAGGCGCATTGCGCCCACGATGTTGACACCGGTCGAGCCGCCGAGACACAGGCCCTCGTGCTGCAGCAGTTCGTAGATCACGCCGACGGCTTCGGCATCGGGAATGAGATAGGCATCATCGACCTTCGCGGTCTCCACGATGGCGGTCGCCCGGTTGAGGCCGATGCCCTCGGTGATCGAGCCACCCGGCGTCGCCTTGGGATCGCCGGTCCTGAAGTATTCATACATGCCGGCGCCATGCGGATCGGCGCATGCGATCCGCACGTTCTTGTTCTGCTCTTTCAAGTAACGGCTGACACCAGCCAGCGTGCCGCCGCTGCCGACCGAGCAGACGAAGCCGTCGACCTTACCGCCGGTCTGCTCCCAGATTTCGGGTCCGGTGGACTCGTAATGCGCCTTGGCATTGTCGAGGTTATTCCACTGGTCGGCGAACAGTACGCCATTGGGTTCGGTCTTGCGCAGCTCGTCGGCGAGGCGGCGGCCGACATGCTGGTAGCTGTTGGGGTTGGCGTAGGGCAGGGCCGGCACCTCGATCAGCTCGGCGCCGCACAGCTTCAGGAAGTCTTTCTTCTCCTGGCTCTGCGTTTCCGGGATCACGATCAGAGTGCGATAGCCGCGCGCGCTGGCGACGACCGCAAGGCCGATGCCGGTATTGCCGGCGGTCGATTCCACTACGAGACCGCCCGGCTTGAGCTCGCCGCGCTTCTCGGCCTCCAGGATCATCCATTTGCCGGCGCGGTCCTTGACCGACTGGCCGGGATTCATGAACTCGGCCTTGCCGAGAATGGTGCAGCCGGTCAGTTCCGAGGCGCGCTTCAGCTTGATCAGCGGGGTGTTGCCGATGGCTTCGACAACGTCATTTCGAATGGTCATGTCAGGGAAATCGCTACCAAGGGGGTTGATCTGGTTGGCGAGAACGTAGTGCTTGGAAGGCCAAAGGGGAAGGCTTTTGCGTTGCGGCGAAACCGAGCGAAACCTCTGCTCAAACAGCAATATTCCCAAGAGGCGCGCCCGGCGGCGATGCGCTCGGCCGCAAGCCGGGATATCGATAGGAGGAAACGCCTGCGCTCCGTCAGGCCAGGGAAGATGACAGTCGTGACCAGCCAACTCGCGACAAACTTTTTCCAAGGCCGAGGCTTCTCGCCATCGAGGGCCGTGGATGACGCCCGGATGGTCGAATCATATCGGCCCGAGGAACGGCTTTCTGTTCGGCGATTGACGGGCTTGTGAGATTACTCAGCCAGGGCGCGACTGAGGCGGGGCGTGGTGCGGTCGGATGGAAACGCCCAAGTGCCGCTGTGGCAGCAATATCACATGAAATCTTGGTAAGCTTGATCGTGTATCCCAATGTTTCAAAATGAGAAAAATCCCTGCGAGACAGCCGTCTTTTGAATTTCGAGCGGTTCGTTTCCACTTCGTCGGCGTGGCCATCTCGCAACTGCGGGACTGTCCCGCAGTTCAGCGCCCGGCTAGTATGATTTTCGAGGTTCCGCAGAAAGCATCGCCGCTGTGAACGAGTTGTCCAAAGCCCCCCGACTGTCGCGCCGCGAATCGGCTAATCCGGCTGCGCGGCGGTTCGATCTGCCCCGCGGGGGATGGATGTGACAGAGGATGTTCCTGCGATCGCCATGCGGCGGTCTGAAGGTTCTGCATCCCGGACGCTGCGCGCGGCGCGCTGGATTGCGGTGGTGTGCCTTGCCGCCGGTTCGGGGGCTTGCGTGCTGACCCAGGATCTTCCCGATCCCGCCCTCGACGTTCCTACGCAGTACAAATATGCGGGCAAGGGTGATGCGCCGCCGTCACTGGATTGGTGGCGCGGGTTCCGCTCCGCGCAGCTGACGCAGCTGATGGAGGAGGCGCAAACCGTCAACCTCGACATCGCCGCCGCCGTTGCGCGCATCGTCCAGGCCGACGCCCAGGCGCGGCAGGCGGGGGCTGCGCTGCTGCCGACCGTCTCGACAGGCGGATCGGAAACCTATTCGCGCACCTCGGGCTCGAGCGCGTCCGGCCTTTCGATCGGCGGCCGCGAAGTCGTCAATTATTCGGCCTCGCTGAGCGCGAGCTACCAGCTCGACTTCTGGGGCCAGAATCGCGATGCGCTGCAATCGGCGGAAGAGACGGCGAACGCCAACCGCTTTGACCGCGACACCGTCGCGCTGACGACGCTGGCGGCCGTCGCCAACGCCTATTTCCAGGTGCTGGCCTCGCAGGACCGCATCAGGACCTCACAGCGCAACATTGCGAGCGCGCAGCGCATCCTCGATGCGGTCAGGGAGCGGCGCAGGGCCGGCACCGGCACCGATCTCGACGTCGCCCAACAGGAGAGCGTGCTTGCCAACCAGAAAGCCCTGGTGCCGCCGCTGCGCCAGACGCTGGACCAGAACGTCAACGCGCTCGCCGTGCTGGTTTCGCGCCCGCCGGAAAGCGTGCGCGTGCTCGGCGGCTCGCTGGACCGGATCGCGATCCCGCGCGTCACGCCCGGCCTGCCTTCGGAGCTGCTGACGCAGCGGCCCGACATCCGCCGACAGGAGGCGCAGCTTGCCTCGGCGACGGCGAATATCGGCAATGCCCGTGCTCAGTTCTTTCCGACCATTCAGCTCACCGGCAATGGCGGCTATCAGAGCTCGGCTTTGGTCTCGCTGTTCCAGCCGCATGCGGCCTTCTTCCAGCTCGTCGGCAGCGCCACGCAGCCGATCTTCGACGGCGGCAAGATCCTCGGCAATTTCGAGTTGGCCAAGGCGCGGCAGGACGAATTGCTCCAGACCTACCGCAAGACCATCATCCAGTCGTTCGCCGACGTCGACAATGCGCTGTTCTCGATCAAGCAGACCACGATCAAGCTGCAATTGCAACGCGACGTCGTCGTCGCCTCACGCCGCGCCTTCGATCTCTCCGAGCAGCAACTGCGCGCCGGCACCGCCGACATCGTGACTGTACTCAACACTCAACTGACCCTGTTCCAGGCGGAAGACGCGCTGTCACAGGCGCAACTGGCCCGCTTGCTCGCCATCGTCAGCCTGTATCAGGCGCTCGGCGGCGGCTGGGAGCCGCGAATGGAGAAACCGGTCAATGCTCTTTAAGCCGGATACCAAGCAGGACGCGAAGGAGGGGACGGCGAAGAAGTCGCGCGGCCGCGGTTTCGTCATGACCCTGATCACGCTCGCGATCCTTGGTGGCCTCGGCTATCTCGGCTGGAACGCGATGCACCAGAAGCCGGCTGCCGACCGAAACGCGCGGCCGGACCTGCCGGTGCCCGTGCTGGCGGCGACGCCCCGCGTTCAGGACGTTCCGGTCTATCTCGACGGCGTCGGCGCGATCCGCGCGCTCAACACCGTGACCGTGCGCTCGCAGGTCGACGGCAAGCTGATCGCCGTGAATTTTACCGAAGGGCAGGACGTCAAAAAGGGCGACGTGCTCGGCGAGATCGATCCCGCGCTCTACCAGGCAACCTACGACCAGGCGGTCGCCAAGAAGGCGCAGGACCAGGCCCAGCTCGCCAACCAGCGCATCGACCTGACACGGTACGAGCAGCTCGCTGCCTCCAACGCCGGCTCCAAGCAGCAGGCCGACACCCAGCGCGCGCTGGTCGCGCAGACCGAGGCGCTGGTCAAGGCCGACCAGGCTGCGATCGACAACGCGGCGGCGACGCTTAGCTACACCAAGATCGTGGCGCCGCTCTCAGGGCGAGCCGGCCTGCGCCAGGTCGACCAGGGCAACATCATCCACGCCGCCGACACCACGGGCCTCGTGGTGATCACGCAATTGCAGCCGATCGCGGTATGGTTCAGCCTGCCGCAGCAACAAATCATGCGCGTCAACGCCGCGGCGTCGAAGGGTACGCTGGCGGTCGACGTGTTCGGCAATGACGGCATCACCGTGATCGATACCGGCAAGCTCACCGGCATCGACAACCAGGTCGACCAGACCACCGGCACGCTCAAGCTCAAGGCCGAGTTTCCCAACGCCAACTACCAGCTCTGGCCCGGCCAGTTCGTCAATGTCCGTCTCAAGGTCGAGACGCTGACGCAGGCGCTGGTGGTGCCGACCTCGGCCGTGCAGCGCGGCCCGATCGGGACATTCAGCTATGTCATCGGCGAGGACAATATCGTCTCGGCCAAGCCCGTGACCGTGACCCAGCAGAACGAGCATGACGCGGTGATCGCCAGCGGCCTGTCGGCGACCGACAGGGTCGTCACCACGGGCTTTGCCAATCTGTCCGACGGCTCCAAGGTGACCATCGGCCGCGACGACCAGACCCCGTCGGCCGATCTCGCCCCGCGCAAGCGGTCGCGCGGGCTTGACGCCCAGAAGAAGGATGGTGCCAAGGAAGGGCAGAAGGAGCACCAGAAGGACGGACAGGGTAAGGACGGCGAGTTCCGCGCCAAGCGCAAGAGCAGCGAGGGCGACCAGAAGGGGCAGACCGGGCCGGCCCCCGGGCCGGGGGCGGCGGGAAGTGGAGCCAAGCAGCCATGATCCCGACAACAGCCGCTTGAAGCGGCAGGCAGATCCCATGGGTGTCTCCGAACCCTTCATCCGCCGTCCGATCGCGACCTCGCTGCTCGGCATCGCGCTGCTGATCGGCGGGCTGCTGGGCTATTTCGCGCTGCCGGTCTCGGCGCTGCCGCAGGTCGATTTCCCGACCGTGCAGGTGACGACGCAGCTTCCCGGCGCGAGCCCCGACGTGATCGCCTCACTGATCACCGCGCCTTTGGAGCGGCAGCTTGGCCAGATCCCGTCGCTGTCGGCGATGAACTCGACGAGCTCGTTCGGTGTCAGCCAGATCTCGCTCCAGTTCGATCTCAACCGTGACATCGACGGCGCGACCCAGGACGTGCAGGCCGCGATCAACGCAGCGGCGGGCGTGCTGCCCAAGACGCTGCCTTATCCGCCGACCTACGCCAAGGTGAACCCGGCGGACGCCCCGGTGATGACGCTGGCGCTGCGCTCCGACACCATCTCGCTGCGGGCGATGAGCGACATCGCCGACACGCTCCTGGCGCAACGGCTGAGCCAGATCTCCGGCGTCGGACGGGTCTCGGTGCTGGGCGGGCTGAAGCCGGCCGTACGCATCCAGGCCGATCTGGCGCGGCTCGCCGCCTACGGCATCGCCATGGAAGATCTGCGCACCGCGATCGCCAATGCCAATGTCTCGGGGCCGAAAGGCTCGCTCGACGGCGCGCAGCAATCCTACATCATCGCGGCCAACGACCAGATCGCCGCCGCCGATGCCTACAAGCCCGTCATCATCGCCTACCGCAACGGCTCGCCGGTCACCATCGCCGACGTCGCGCAGATCGTCGATGGCCTCGAGAACGACCGCACCGGCGGCTGGTACCAGGGCACGCCCGCCGTCATCATCGACATCCAGCGCCAGCCCGGCGCCAACGTCATCGACGTCGTCAGCCAGATCCGCGCCGAAATCCCTAAAGTGCAGCGCGCGATCCCGGCCGGCGTGAACCTCACCATCGTCTCCGACCGCACCGTGACCATCCGCGCCTCGGTCCACGACGTGCAGTTCACGCTGGTGCTCAGCGTCGTGCTGGTGACGCTGGTGGTGCTGCTGTTTCTGCGCTCGCTGCGGGCCACCCTGATCGCCGGCGTGGCGCTGCCGCTGTCGCTGATCACCAGCTTCGGCATCATGTATTTCGCCGGCTTCAGCCTCGACAATCTGTCGCTGATGGCGCTGACGATCGGCACCGGCTTCGTCGTCGACGACGCCATCGTCATGATCGAGAATATCGTCCGCCACATGGAGAACGGCGACGGGCCGATGGAGGCCTCGCTGAAGGGCGCCAGCGAGATCGGCTTCACCGTGATCTCGCTGACGGTGTCGCTGATCGCAGTCTTCATCCCGCTGCTGTTCATGTCGGGTCTCGTCGGGCGCATGTTCCGCGAATTCGCGCTGACCTTGACGATCGCGGTGGTGACCTCGGCCGTGGTCTCGCTGACGCTGACGCCGATGATGTGCTCGCGCCTGCTCAAGCACGCTCATGAGGAGCTGGCGGTGCCGGGCCTCGCCGCCATCAGCCGCTTCATCGACCGCACCGTGGAGGCCTATCATCGGACGCTGCTCTGGGTGCTGGAGCGCCAGCGCGCCACGCTGGTCGTGACCTTCGCCACGCTGATTGCGACCCTCGTCCTCTACGTCGTTGCGCCAAAAGGCTTCCTGCCGCTGCAGGACACCGCCTCGATCACGGCCGTGACGGAGGCGGGGCCGGACGTGTCGTTCGCGGAGATGCAGAAGCGGCAGGGCGAGGTTGCCGACACCATCAAGGCGGATCCTGACGTGGTCGGCGTGGTCTCGGTGATCGGCGCCGGCTCGGTCAATCCGACCACCAATGTCGGCCGGCTCGTCATGACCTTGAAGCCGCGCGGCGAGCGGCGCGACGATGTCAGCGTGGTCGTGACCCGGTTGAAGCAGCGGGTGGCGGGCATTCCCGGCATGACCGTCTATTTCCAGCCGGTGCAGGACGTGCAGATCTCGACCCAGTCGAGCCGCTCGCAATACCAGTACACGCTCACCGGCACCGATGCGGCGCTGGTGTCGGAATGGGCGCGCAAGCTGGTTACGGAGATGCGGCGCGATCCCCTGTTCCGCGACGTCTCCTCGGAGGCGCAGGAAGGCGGCCTGCGGGCGCAGCTCGACGTTGATCGCACCCGCGCGGGCCAGCTCGGCGTCAGCCTGCAAGGCATCACCGATACGCTCAACGATGCCTTCGCGCAGCGCCAGATCTCGACCATCTACGGCCAGGCCAACCAGTACCGCGTGGTGCTGGAGGCGCTGCCGATGTACCAGCGCGATCCCTCGATCCTGTCAAAACTCTATCTGCCGGGCGCCGCGAGCACTACAGTCGGCGCGCCCAATGCCCAGGTGCCGCTGTCGGCCGTGGCGACGCTGAAGCGCACCACGGCCCCGCTCGCGATCTCACACCAGGCGCAATTCCCGTCCGTGTCGCTCAGCTTCAATCTCGCGCCGGGTGCCGCGCTCGGCGATGCCGTCGAGGCCGTGAAAGCGATCGAGACCCGGATCGAAATGCCCAACAGCATCGTCGGCGTCTATGCCGGCGATGCCGCTGAGTTCGCCAAGGCGCTGGCGGGACAACCCTGGCTGCTGCTTGCGGCCGTGATCACGATCTACATCGTGCTCGGCGTGCTCTATGAGAGCTACATCCATCCGATCACGATCCTGTCGACGCTGCCCTCGGCCGGCGTCGGGGCGATCCTGGCGCTGGTGTTGTGCGGGCAGGACCTGTCGGTGATCGGCCTGATCGGCATCATTTTGCTGATGGGTATCGTCAAGAAGAACGCGATCATGATGATCGACTTCGCGCTCGAGGCCGAGCGCGGGCAGGGCATGTCGCCCAACGAGGCGATCGTGCAGGCCTGTCTGTTGCGCTTCCGTCCCATCATGATGACGACGCTGGCAGCGCTGTTCGGCGCCTTGCCGCTGGCGATCGAGAGCGGCACCGGCGCCGAGCTGCGCTTTCCGCTCGGCATCTCCATCATCGGCGGGCTGCTGCTCAGCCAATTGCTGACGCTCTACACCACGCCCGTGATCTACCTCGCGCTCGACCGCATCAACCGCCGCCTCGAGCAGGCGCTGCCGCCGGCCGAATCCGGCGGCCCGCCGGTCGCGGGCGCGACCGAGGGGATGCAGTGATGGCATCGATCTCGGAGCCCTTCATCCGCCGCCCGGTTGCCACCACGCTGCTGTCGATCGGGTTGTTCCTGCTGGGTGTGGTCGCCTACGATTTCCTTCCCGTCGCCTCGGTCCCGAACGTCGACTTCCCCGCCATCTTCGTCTCGGCCAGCCGGCCCGGCGCCGACCCGTCGGTTATGGCGGCCACCGTGGCTTCACCACTGGAGCGGCGGCTCGGAGAGATCTCGGGCATCAATCAGATCACCTCGACCTCGACGCTCGGCAACACCAGCATCCAGCTCCAGTTCGACATCGGCCGCAACATCGACAAGGCCGCGCGCGACGTGCAGGCGGCGATCAACGCCGCGATGGTCGATCTGCCGAGCGACCTGCCGACGCTGCCGCGCTTCCGCAAGGCCAACACGGCCGGCGCGCCCGTCTTCGTGCTGGCGCTGACCTCGAAGACGCTGTCCGCCAGCGCGATTTACGATGTCGCCGACACGGTTCTGGCGCAGCGCATCTCGCAGGTGCCTGGAGTCGGCGACGTCACGGTATCAGGCGCCGACCAGCCGGCCGTGCGGGTCCAGCTCAACCCCGTCGCGCTGTCGAACGCCGGCATCGCCACCGACGACGTCAGGACCGCGATCGTCAATGCCAACCCGCTCGGTCCCGTCGGCATCTTCAACGGCGAGCGCCAGAGCGAGACGCTGGCGCTCAACAAGCAGATGCGCACGGCGAAAGAGTTCCGCGACATCGTCATCAAGAGCGCCAACGGCAATTTCGTGCGGCTGTCCGACGTCGCCGACATCGAGGATTCCGTCCGTAACGCCCGCTCGATCGCCTGGTTCAACAAGCAGCCGGCAGTGCTGATCCAGATCACCAAGCAGGGCGATGCCAACGTCATCGACACCGTTGACAGGGTGAAGGCGCTGGTCCCCCAGCTGAAGCAGTGGATTCCGGCCGGCGTCGAGATCTCCACCCTGGTCGACCGCACCGGCACGATCCGCGCCAGCGTGCTCGATATGCAATGGACGTTGCTGGCGACCGCGGTCCTGGTGATGGTCGTGGTGTTCGTGTTCCTGCGCAGGCTGACGCCGACCATCGCGGCCGGCATCTCGGTGCCGCTGGCGCTGGCCGGCACCTGCGCCGGCATGTGGGTCGCGGGCTTCTCGATCGACAATCTGTCGCTGATGGCGCTCGCGATCTCCGTCGGCTTCGTGGTCGACGACGCCATCGTCATGATCGAGAACATGTACCGCAATCTCGAGCACGGCATGCGGCCGTTCCGAGCAGCGCAGGAGGGCGCGAAGCAGATCGGCTTCACCGTGGTCTCGATCAGCCTGTCGCTGATCGCGGCATTCACGCCGCTGATCTTCATGGACGGTATTGTCGGCCGCCTGCTGCGCGAATTCTCGCTGACGCTGACCTTCGCTATCCTGGTCTCGACGCTGGTGTCGCTCACGGTCACGCCGATGATCTGCGCCCATTACATCCGGCAGGCCACGTCCGGCACGGCGACGCTGTTCGATCGGGTGATCGAGGGCTCGCTGTCGCGCATCGTCGCCTTCTACGCCCGGACCTTGCGCACCGTGCTGGACTATCCGCTGGCGACGCTGCTGGTGTTCTTCGCCACCATCGGCCTCACGGTGACGCTCTACATCAAGGTCCCCAAGGGCTATTTTCCGACCGACGATTCCGGCTTCGTGATCGGAGCGACGCGTGCCTCGGCCGACATCTCGTTCCAGTCGATGCTCGGCCTCCAGCAGCGGCTTGCCGACATCGTGATGCAGGATCCGGCCGTGGCCGGCATCGGCTCGACCGTCGGCGCCGGAGGCGGGCCGGGGGGAGCGACCTCGAACCGCGGCATCATGTATATCAGCCTGAAGCCGCCGGGGGAGCGCGACCACGTCTCGACGCAGGTCGTGATCGACCGTCTGAGGCGCGCGCTGTACCCCGTGCCCGGCATTCGCCTCTTCATGTTCGCTGCCCAGGACGTCCGTGCCGGCGGGCGGCAGAGTGATTCCGACTTCCAGTACACGCTGACCAGCACCGACCTCGGTCTGCTGCAAAAGTGGGCGCCGATCGTGGCCAAGCGCATGGAGAGCGTCGAGGGTATCACCGACATCTCCAGCGACCGCGATCCCGGCGGGCTTCAGCTGACCCTGAACATCGATCGTCAGAAGGCCTCGGCACTCGGCGTCCGAGTCCAGGACATCGACAACGCGCTGAACAACGCCTTTTCGCAGCGGCAGATCTCGATCATCTACACCCAGCGCAACCAGTACATGACCGTGCTGGAGATCGATCCCAAGTTCCAGGTTGATCCCTCCAACCTCGAGCGCATCTACGTTGCCGGCGCGAACGACGCGCAGGTGCCGCTGTCGGCCGTGGTGCATGCGACGCGTGGGTTGGCCGCGCTCGCGGTTTATCACTCGCAGTCGTTTCCCTCGACGACGGTGTCGTTCAACCTGCTGCCGGACGTGCAGCTTCAGGCAGCGACCCAGAACATCCAGCGGGCGGTGGAGGAACTGCACATGCCCGAAGGCATCCGCGGCAGCTTCGACGGCAATGCCGGCGACTTCGCCAAGACCAGCGGCCGCCAGCCGCTCCTGATCCTCGGCGCGCTGGTGGCGATGTATATCGTGCTCGGGGTGCTCTACGAGAGTCTCGCCCATCCGCTCACGATCATCTCGACGCTGCCCTCGGCGGGGTTAGGCGCGCTGCTCGCCTTGCAGCTCACCAACACGCCGCTGACGGTGATCGCCTTCGTCGGCATCATCCTCTTGATCGGCATCGTCAAGAAGAACGGCATCATGATGGTGGATTTCGCGCTCGACGCCGAACGCCAGCGCGGCCTGTCCTCGGCGGAAGCGATCTTCGAGGCCTGCCAGGCGCGCTTCCGGCCGATCCTGATGACGACCATGGCGGCGCTGTTCGCCGGCATCCCGCTGGTGGTGGCGACCGGCCCCGGCACGGAGCTGCGCCGTCCGCTCGGCATCACCATCATCGGCGGCCTGTTCGTCTCGCAGATCCTGACGCTCTACACCACGCCGGTGATCTACCTCTTGATCGATCGCCTGCGGCGCCGGTCCGCGCCGCGCCCGGTGCCTGCGCCCGCGGAATAGGTTGTTGAAGCGCCGCATCAAGCGTATAGCGGCGCCCATGTCGAACCCGCCAGACACGGCCGCCGCGCCGGCCGATCCGATCCCCGAGTGCCCGCATTGCCAGAAGCCGATGCCGCTGTGCATCTGCGACAGCGTCACGCCAATCGAAAATCGCCTCTCACTCCTGATCCTCCAGCACCCGCAGGAGCAGGACAGGGCGCTCGGCACCGCGCGCCTGCTTGCCAGGCATTTTGCCGATGCCACGGTGCGGGTCGGCCTGTCCTGGCCGAGCCTGTCCAAGGCGTTGGGACGGCCGGTCGAGAATGCCGCGCGTTGGGCCGTGCTCTATCTCGGCTCGGCCCGCGCCGCCGATCTCGAAGCGGAAGGCGAAATCGTCGCGCTCAACCGCAAGGGCGAGGTCGCGGAGAACCAGCGCGCGATCCTCGGCAAGCTCGAAGGCGTCGTGCTGCTCGACGGCACCTGGAGCCAGGCCAAGGCGCTGTGGTGGCGCAATCCCTGGATGCTGAAATGCCAGCGCGTCATCCTCAACCCGGCGCACCCCTCGCGCTATGGCCGTCTGCGCAAGGAGCCGCGCAAGGACGGGCTCTCCACAATCGAGGCCGCGGCAACGATTCTCGCCGGGCTCGAGCGGCGTCCCGACATCGCAGAGACGCTGAATGCGAGCTTTGAACGCCTGTTAATACGCTACCGCGAGGTCCAGGCCGAGATGCCGGAATTGGCGCCAAAACCTGCCCCGAAGGGCCGGCGCGACTTCCGGCGGCGCAAACGAGCCTGACTTCGGCCCGCATCATCTGTACGGTCGATTGCACCGCGACAGCCGGGCGTCTAGAGACGATCGGCCGAAACCGGTTGCGATCTGCTCTCCTGTTGCGGCATCGGAGAGCGAGAACCTGAGGGGCAGTCGAATTCAGCTCGCAGCGAAGGAAATCCTGGCACAGGCGGCGCGGCCCGATCGTTGGGGCACGCTCGCGCTGATGGACATTTCGCTGCGCTACCGCCGGACCGTGATCGGCCCGCTCTGGATCACGCTGACGCTGGCCGCGACGATCGCAAGCGTCGGCACCGTCTATGCGGCCCTGTTCAAGCAGGACATCGCCACCTTCCTGCCGTCCTTCGCAGTCGGCCTGATCGTCTGGACCCTGATCGCCACGACGCTCCAGGAGGGCTCCAACATCTTCGTCGCGTCCGGCCATCTCATTAAGGCGGTGCCGGCCCCGCTGATCGTTCATGTCCTCCAGATGATCGCGCGCAACGTCCTCATCTTCGCGCATCATTTGGTGATCGTCGTGCTGCTCTACGTCGTGATGCCCTGGCCGCTGCGCTGGAGCATGCTGCTCGCGCTGCCCGGCTTTGCGATCCTGTTCCTCACGCTGCTCGGCGGCTCGGTCGCGCTCGGCATGCTCTGCGCGCGTTTTCGCGACATTGGTTCGGCGATCGTCAGCGGCCTGCAATTCGTGTTCTTTCTCACGCCGATCATCTGGACCGAGGACAGCGCGCGCGGCACCGCGTTTCACTGGCTGACGCGGGTCAATCCGTTCGCGACGCTGCTCGATCTGGTGCGCCGGCCGCTGTTGTCGCAGCCGACCGATGCGGAGCAATGGCTGTTAGGGACCCTCTATGCGATCGTCGTCGCCGTCATTGGCCTCGGCTGCTACGCAAAATACCGCCATCGCGTGGCGTATTGGCTGTGATGCGCGCATGACGACCACGGCCCACATCGTGCTTCGCGACGTCTCGGTCACGTTTCCTGTGCTGTCGTTTCGCGACCGCTCGCTGCGCAGCCGGTTCGTCAGCGCCGTGACGCTGCGGCGGAAGGCGGCGGTCTCGCACCTCATCACGGCGTTGAACGAGGTCAGCCTCGACATCCGCGCCGGCGACCGCCTCGCCATCATCGGCGCCAACGGCGCCGGCAAGACCACGCTGCTGCGGGTTCTCGCCGGCATCTACCATCCGACGGCGGGGAGCATCGACGTACGCGGCCGCTGCCTGTCGCTGTTCGATTTGCAGGCCGGCTTCGACGAGGAAGCAACCGGATACGAGAACATCATGCGGCGGGGGCTCGTGATCGGCGCGCGGCGCGCCGAGATCGACGCGCGGCGGGCGGAGATTGCCGAGTTCACCGAGCTCGGCGACCGCCTCGACCTGCCGCTGCGCACCTATTCCAGCGGCATGATGCTGCGCCTGATCTTCGCGGTCGCAACCGCGGTCGAGGGCGAGATCGTGCTGCTCGACGAATGGATCGGCGTCGGCGACCAGCAGTTCCGCAAAAAGGCGCGGCAGCGGCTGGATGAAATCGTCGCCCGCGCCGGCATCCTGGTGCTCGCCTCGCATGACATCGAGCTGATCCAGAGCACCTGCAACCGGGCGATCCTGCTGGAGCAGGGGAAGATCATCGCGGCCGGCGCAACCGATACGATTCTCGCGCAATATCTGGCGGGGTCCGGCGGGAGGAGCGCGTAGCGGTTCGAAGGTCCCCTGACGGCCAAAATCGGACGAAGGCGGTTGCCTAAACCCTTCATCCCCTATATTGCTCCGGCCTTACGGGGCCACGTGGCGGAGTGGTTACGCAACGGTCTGCAAAACCGTGTACACCAGTTCAATTCTGGTCGTGGCCTCCATCATATCCCTCTGATCTCCCAGTACAATTCGATCTCGCCGCCGGCTCCGCTGATGCTGCGCGAAATGTTCTGCCGACCTCAGAGGTGGATCGATCTCCGGGTTTGTCCGGAGCTCGCTGGCCCCCCCGATTCAGTCTCGTTGGCATGGACTTCGCATCTGCGAAGCGATGCGACTGACATCAACGAGCGCTGGAGCACCCGTGGGCGACATCGTCCGATTTGTCCCGAAATCCGAGCTGGAGCGGGCTCGCCTCATTCGCGAGGCTCGCGCGATCTATGACAGCATCTTTCCATCGGCCGCACCCGACCGGGTGCCGCAGGATGGCGAGGATCGCATCAAGACCTGATTGCGCAGCGCCAAGTTTTACGCCCAGTGCCTATGGCAAAACGCCCGCGAAGCGGGCTCTAGGGCTCAGGGTGAAAGCAGCTTCAGCAGGCCGCGTACCAGCCGTCGGGGAACGGCAGAAGGGGCCAGGCGCCCTCATTGTCATTGGCGGCTTTGGGCGTCGCGTGAAAACTCCACGAGCGGGGCACGAATTCCTCCTCCGGCGCGGGAGCAAAGTCTTCAATGACCATGGCGTCCCGGACGGCATCCAGCAACAAGTTGAATTCGGCTTCGCTTCTCATCGCACCCTCGCAGAACGCGGACGGCGCAATGTCGCAAAGCCGGTTTGTTACCCGGTTGAGCGGATCGTTCGCATTTTAACGATCCGGCGATCGGGTCCCGATTGGTTAGCGGTTTGTGAAAATCCCCTGGGAAACTCTAGGTTCCTCCGCTGCGCCGGCAGTGTGAAAGAGATCACATCCTTGGCGGTTTATTTCTCTTAACCCCTTCGCCTACCGGCCCAATGCAGGCCGGAGCGGGCAGGGCGAACGGGAGACTGGTCATGAAGGCGAGGTTCTTGCGGTTTGCGGGTGTGAAGAGCCGAGCCCGCCGCGCCTCCACGGTCGGGCTGTTCCTGACGCTGTTTGCTTCCACCGCCCACGCGCAGGGGACAGCCGAACAGCGCCGGGCCTGCACGCCCGACGTCTACCGGCTCTGCGCCGGCGAAATACCCAACGTCCGCGCCATCACGGCGTGCCTGCGGCGCAACCGCTCGAGCCTGAGCGAAGCCTGCCGCAGCGTATTCGATCAGGCCGGCGGTTAAGGGCCTGTGGATGTGTGCGCAGCAAGTGGCTCGCGTCGGCTGACGAATTCGCGATAGCGGTTCTGTGGATATGCTGCGGACAGGCTGTGGATAGCCTTTGTGCCGATGCGAGTGAGAGAAGACGGGCTTGCCGAGCGCTCGCTGCATTTCGTCTCAAATTGCAACCCGCGCGTGCAAGAAGCCTTGATCGGGTGTGATCTAGGGGTGAACGCCCGGCTTGAACGTGCGTCCCGGGCACAACGACTAATAGTAAGCGTGCATGAGGATCAGGGAAACGTGATCAGGCCTCCTCTTCCTAAAGCACCAAAATGGTGCTTTAGTGCTTTCCATGAGCCAGTCGCCCCGAAACGCGCCGTCCGCGCTGCGTTACAGGCTTGCCCCCGATCCGGCCGCCAAGGCTGCACTGGAGGCGACCTTCCAGGCCTATGACCGCATGATGGAGATCCTCGATGAGGTCGCGCGGAGCCACAATGTCGGCTCCAACGTCGTCCTGCTGCATGCCCACGCCTATGACCCGATCCGCAAACAGACCGCGCTGCCCTCGCGCCTGGTGACGCTGGGCCTGCGTGACCGCGCCGAGTATCGCGCGGCACAGGGCCGCCGTCTGCCGCTCGACGACAAGCTCGCCAAGATCAAGGGCCCGGCCACCATTTCGATCGCGACCGTGCAAGGGCGCTTCAGCGTGCCCTTCGATTATGCCGGCTATGCCGAGGGCTGGGGGCAGAGCGTGCCCGCTCGCCTCATCCGCACCGACGACGGCTTTGAAGTTCACTACGGCGTCACGCCGAACAATCTGCCAGAGGAGGAGAACGCCATGGATACCATCGCTGCCGCTCCCGAAAACTTCCTGTCCCGGGTCGGGCGCCTGATCGCCGGGATCGCCTATGACGCGATCGAGCAGGCCGAAGGCAAGAACAAGCTGAAAGTGGTCAGCCAGGCCATCCGCGAGATCGAGCGCGCCGAGAGCGAAGCGCGCGACGCGCTCGCCGCTGCGCGTGCCGAGGAATATCGCCTCAACGCGCGCCGCACCGAGATCGAACGCGAGATGGCCGATCTCGCGCCCAAGATCGAGGGCGCGATCGCTGACAGCCGCGACGATCTCGCCCGCGCCGGCATCGCGCGCCAGATGGATCTGGAGGCCCAGTTCGATGTGCTCTCCCGCGCCATCGACGAGAACAACGAGAAAATCGAGCAATGCATCACCTCGCTGCGCGCGGTGCTGTCTGCGCTGCAGGACGCCGAGCAGCGCCGTGCCGATCTCGAAAAGAGCGAGGCGGCCGCAAGCCATCAGGCCTCGACGTCATCCCGAAAACAGGGCGGCGGCTCTGCGGCAGCGAAGGCGCTGCGGGCGGGCAGGGCGGTGGCACGCGCCACCGGCGTGCCGCCGGGCATTCCCTATTCGAGCGACATCGACGAGCTCAGCACGCTGCATCGCGACAAGGAAATTGCGGCGAGGCTCGCGCGGTTGAAGTCGCGCTCCTGAGTGCCGTGTCATGAGCGCTCTGCTCGAACACGTCATGTCGCCGGAGGTCAGGCCGTTCGCGATCGCGGCGGCCATGATCCTCATCGTCGGCTCGATCGAAGTGGTCTCGATGCTGGTCGGGGCTTCCTTGAGCGAAATGCTCGGGACCAACATCGATTTCGGTCACCCCAGCGACAATGGCGTGATCAACGCCATTTCCTGGATCAATGTCGGCGGCGTGCCGCTTCTGATCTTCCTGTTGCTGCTGCTCGGCGCCTTCTCCATCACCGGCTTCCTGATCCAGGACATCGCGCGAATGGTTGCGGGGCCCTTGCCGGCAACAGTGGCCTCGGTGGGGGCCGTCGTGATCTCGGTTCCGGTGGTCCGCGCTGCCAGCAGGGCGATCGCGCGGGTCATTCCCAAGGATGAAAGCTATGCCGTCGGCTTAGGGGATCTCGTCGGCCGCATCGGTGAGGTCGTCATCGGCCCGCTCGACCAGGGGCCGCCCGGCAAGGTCAGCGTCGCCGACGTCCACGGCAACCGCCATTTCGTCTGGGCGGTTGCGGCGCCGGCGTCATCGCCCCTGCCACAGGGAACCATGGTCCTGCTGGTCGATCGCGACGGCACCCGCTTCGTGGCGGTCAGGGCCGACGATGAACTCAAACCTTCCAAGCCCACTCTAAACAGTTAGCAAGTCATTATCGGAGAGCATCATGTTCGACATCGCAGTCCCGGCCATGATCGGCGTCGCGCTGATCGTCGTCCTCGGGATCGTCTTCACCATCCTCTACAAGCGCGCCACCCGCGACGAGGCCTTCGTGCGCACCGGCCTTGGCGGCAAGAAGGTCGTGCTGGACGGCGGCGCCATGATCCTGCCGATCTTCCACTCCTATGCCAGCGTCAATCTGAAGACGCTTCGGCTCACCGTGGAACGCAAGGAGCGGGAATCCCTCATCACCAAGGACCGGCTGCGCGTCGACATCGTCGCCGAATTCTACGTGCGCGTCCGGCCCGACGACGAGAGTATCGCGCTTGCGAGCCAGACGCTGGGCGCACTGACCAATGACGCCGAAGCCCTGCGCAACCAGGTCGAGGCGAAATTCGTCGACGGCCTGCGCTCGGTGGCGGCGACCATGAGCATCCTCGAACTCCAGGAGAAGCGCTCGGACTTCGTCAAACATGTGCAGGCGACAGTCGAATCCGACGTCAAATCCAACGGCCTCGAGCTTGAATCCGTGTCGCTCACGAAGCTCGACCAGACCGACGTCAAGTTCTTCAACCCGGAAAACTTCTTCGACGCCGAAGGTCTCACCCAGCTCAAGACCGTCACCGAGACGCGCCGGCGTGACCGCAACGCCATCGTGCGCGACAACGAGGTGGCGATCGCCCAGAAGGACCTCGAGGCGCGGCAGCAGACCCTCGGCATCGAGCGGACCAAGAAGGAGGCCGAGCTGTCGCAGGAGCGCGACATCGCCAACAAGACCGCGAGCACCCGCGCCGAGGTCGCAACCGCGACGCAGACCGCGCGCCTCACTGAGGAGAATGCCCGCATCGATACCGACAGGGCGGTCGCCGAGAAGGAGGCGGGCGCCAAGCAGGTCAAGGAAACCGCGGTGATCGAGTCGGATCTGGCGATCAACAAGCGAAAGACCGACGCCCAGCGCGAGATCCAGATCGCGACCCAAGAGAACGAGATCCAGATCGCGTCCAAGAGCAAGCAGACCTCGGAGGCCGTTGCCGAGGCCAAGACCGCCGAAGCGATCGCGGTCTCCGCGGAGGAAAAGGTCGTGACCGCACGCGCGGTCGAGGTCGCCGATCGTGCCCGTCTCACCCAGGTGCTGGCCGCGCGGACCGAGGCCGAGCGCAAATCGACGGAGCTGATCGTCGCGGCCGAAGCCGAGAAGAAGGCCTCGCTCGATCGCGCCGAGGCCGTCAAGACGCTGGCCACCGCGGAAGCCGAGTCCAACAAGATCAAGGCCGTGGGTGTGCGCAACATCGGCGAGGCGGAAGCGGCCGTCATCACCATGAAGAACGAGGCGCAGAACAAGCTCGGCAGCAACGTCATCGACTTCGAGATCGCCAAGAAGCGAATCGAGACGATGCCGTCGGCGCTGGCCGAGATGGTCAAGCCCATCGCCAACCTGAAGGACGTCCGTATCCTGCACACCGGCGGCGCGTTCGGCGGCAACGGCACCGGTGGAGGCAATGTCGGCTTCGGCGAGGGACTCGCCGGCGAGCTGCTCAAGGTGCACGCGCTGCGTCCGATGATCGACGAGATCCTGCGCCAGAGCGGCTTTGCGCCCGGCGAGGATCCCGTGAAGGCGCTGGTCGGCGCCGTGACCGGGAAGAGCAACGGCGCCGCCGTGCCCGCGCCGGCACCAGAGAAGACGAACACCGCCGATCTATGAATGCCCGTTCATTGCTGCGGAGAATTCGAATCGATAAACAGGCTGAGCGCGTCTCGCGTCGCGCAACGTGCCGGAGTGACGATCGATCGTCTTGAACCTTTCGATCGCACTCCGGACGGATCTTCCAAGGCAACGACATTGGTTGCCGCGGCGCCTGCGCCGATCGACGCCAGGCGCTGAAGCCTGTTTCGATCGGGGAATTTCATATGAAATATTTTCTGTCTGGACTGATCGCGATCGGCCTTTCGATCGCCACCATGCCCTCGTTCGCGGCCGATGCCCGCAACGTCACCGTCGTCAACGAGACCGGCTATGCCATCAAATTCCTGGGCTTCAACGCGCCGGACGATGGCCTGGACGAATGGGACAATGAGCTCGAGAAGGTCTTGCAGAACCAGGCCAGCACCTATGTCGAGTTCGACGAGGACGACGAGGGCTGCGTCTGGAACATCCGCGTCGACTGGCAGAACTACGACGAAGCCGTGCTCTGGAAAAACGTCAACCTCTGCAAGATGACCGCGCTTCGGCTGCGCTACGATCCCGGCACCAAGACCACCTCGTTCCTCGCCGAGTAGTCTCTGGCAGACATGGCCCGCAGGAGGGGGCATCCCAGCCTTCCTCCGGCGCATTGCGGATGATGACGAATTCGTCCTTTGCAAGCGCAAGCGGCTTTGTTATACGCAGCCGCGCGCGAACGACTGGTTCGCCTTTTCCTCGGTAGCTCAGCGGTAGAGCATCCGACTGTTAATCGGATGGTCGCTGGTTCGAATCCAGCCCGGGGAGCCAAATCCTGCCGCAAATTCAACGGGTTATGGGCGCATTCTCGCGCGATGCGCAATCTTGTTGCCGTGCCCTCTGAACCGCGCTTTCGCGATCCCGGCTGGGAATCGCATTCAAGCAGTTGTGTTGTGGGCTGGCCCCGTCACGCCATGCGGACGGCGCCAAATCGACTCAATTGAAATCGAGCTTCGCGATAGCCGGATCTTAACGGAGCTGATTCCCATGCCAGACATCCAGGTCGACCATATGGCCCCCTCGATTCTGCCGGCCGACATTCCCGAGCTCAGCGACGACGAATGCCTCGCCTGTCTGGCGCGTGCGGTCGAGACGCCCGATTCGGCGCGGCTGGATGAGGTCGCCGCTCTGATCGGCCGCCTTGCGGTGGCCATCGAATAATCCGTCCCGACCCTGATGCGGTAACATGCGGAGGCCTTAGCCGCGCAGGCTAACGGCCGTGTTGCGTTTTGGCCGTGCATGCTCCAAAGATGCCGCGAATTTCGTCCGCGGCATCGTCCGCCTTGCAGGGTCCGCAAATGTCCGGTTTCTCGACCGCGCGCCTCAAAATGGTCGATGGCCAGGTGCGCACCAATGACGTCACTGACCGTCGTGTTCTCGATGCCATGCTCACGGTTCCGCGGGAAGCCTTCGTGCCGGCCGACCGGCAGGCGTTGGCTTATCTCGACCTCGACCTCGACGTGAGCGAAGGCGCGGCCAAGCGGTTCCTGATCAAGCCGCAGCTGACCGGCAAGCTGCTCCAGGCCGCCGAGATCGGCGAGGGCGACAACGTGCTGGTGGTCGGCTGCGCCACGGGCTACCTCGCCGCACTGACCGCTAAGCTTGCACGCCAGGTCACCGCCACCGAATGCGATTCGGCTTTGGCCGCGAAAGCCAAGGCAGCCCTGAACCTTGCCAACGTCACCTGCAAGGCCGCGGGCTGCGCCGAAGGCGATCCGTCCGCCGCTCCCTATGACGTGATCATCCTCAATGGCGCGACTGAAGTCGTGCCGGAAGCGCTGCTCGGGCAGCTGAAGGAGGGCGGGCGTCTGGTGGGGGTGTCGGCCGAATCGAGGCCGCCGCGTGCCATAATCGTGACCCATACCCATGGTGAATTCGGCCATCGGGCCCTGTTCGACGCTGCCGCTCCGGTCCTTCCCGGGTTGGAACGGGCCGCCGCCTTTGTGTTCTGACGGCCCAAAACGCGATAAAATCCCGTTCTGAATCAGAAGTGTGGCCGGGATGCTGCACGTAAAGAGTTTCCACCGAGAACTACCCTCAGGTAGTTCCGTCGCGCTTGACCGCGTCTTATGTTGCGGCGGGGCAACGACTCCACTCGTAGACGGTAACCCAGCTCGCGGGCACGAGCCGGGCGTTAGAATGAACGGAATTTTTGGGATGCATGGGGTGAAGCTCTTCACCGGAGCTGCGGTTTCGGTCCTGCTGCTCGCGCTTGCCGGGCCGACGCCTGCCTTGGCGGACACGATCGAGTCCGCGCTGGTGCGCGCCTATCAGAACAATCCACAGCTCAACGCACAGCGCGCCCAGGTGCGCTCGACTGACGAAAACGTGCCGCAGGCGCTCTCGGGATATCGCCCGAAGGTCTCGCTGACGGCGAGCGGGGGCATTCAGTACTCGGACTTCAAAAGTGCGTCCAACAGCGATCCGATTAACGGTAAAGGCTATCCCCGAAGCGTGGGACTGACTGCCACCCAGACGCTCTACAACGGTAACCAGACTGCCAACAGGACGCGCGCCGCGGAGAGTCAGGTTTCCGGCTCCCGCGAAGCGTTGCGCAGCCTCGATCAGAGCATATTGCTCCTGGCCGCCACGACCTACATGGATTATCTGCGCGACTCGGCGACGCTCGAAGTCCAGCGCAGCAACGTGCGGGTGCTCGAGCAGACGCTCAAGCAGACTCGTGACCGCTTCAACGTCGGCGAAGTGACGCGCACCGACGTTGCGCAATCGGAAGCACAGCTGGCGGCTGGCAGGACGCAGGCCCTGACCGCGGAAGCAAATCTCACCACGACGCGCGCGAACTTCCGCCGCATCATCGGCAACGAGCCGACGAATCTGGCACCCGGCTCGCCGGTGGATCGTTTCCTGCCCGCGACGCTCGCTGCCGCGGTCGAGCTCGGCCTCGTCGAGCATCCGAACGTCACCGCCGCGATGTTCGGCATCGACGTCAATTTCTTGCAGGTCAAGGTTGCCGAGGGCGCTCTGCTGCCCACGGTCACCCTGCAGGCGGGGGTGACCCAGGCCTACGAACAATCTTTGATTCAGTACCGCTCGCTCAGCGCTTCCGCGATCGCGCAGGTCTCGGTGCCGATCTATCAGGGCGGTAGCGAATATTCGCTGATCCGCCAGTCCAAGGAAAACCTGGCGCAGCAACGTCTCAACCTCGAAAACACGCGGGATCAGACCCGCGCGACCGTCGTGCAGTGGTGGGGTTCGCTGCAGGCCGGCAAGGCGCAGGTGCAGTCCGCGCAGGCGCAGGTGACGGCGTCCGAGATCGCGCTGAATGGCGTGCGCGAAGAGGCCAAGGCCGGTCAGCGCACGACCCTGGACGTCCTCAACGCGCAGCAGGCGCTGGTCAATGCGCGCGTCGCGCTGGTGACTGCGCAGCACGACCGGGTTGTTGCATCCTATAACGTCCTCGCCGCCGTCGGCCGTCTGGCGCCGCAGGTTCTCGGCCTTGCGACCACGGTTTACGATCCCAGCGTTCACTACCATCAGGTCCGCGATAGCTGGGCCGGCGTGCGTACGCCTGACGGGCGCTGATTCCCGTACTCGTCCGGTCGGCCTCATGAATTGCCGAGGCCGACCGGCGCTTTGCTTGCAATCATCAAAATCCCTGACATAGCCTTGCCAAGACGATGCGGGTCGATTCGCCTCGCAGTGATGCCGTGTGCGTAAAGCTTGAGTGCCGGGGGCAGGGGCGCACCGCTGCACGTTGAGCCGTGATCTGGGGACAAGTCGGGCTGCCGCGACGAAAATGTCGGGCCGCCCATCCGGAACCGGCCAATCCTGTCGTGCTTGGTGTAAAACAACGCATGCGAGGGCGTTGATGATGTGGAGTCGGAGATGACGCAGCCTGCAAAGGTCACAGAACCCTCGATGGAGGAGATTCTGGCCTCGATCCGGCGCATCATTGCCGACGATGAGGCCAAGCCGCCGCTGGCAGAGGCCGCAAAGCCCGCGCCAGCTCCTGCTGCGCCCGCACCCAAGCCGCAGGCGATGAACGACATTCCGCCCTCCAAGGTTGCCCCTACCAAGCCTGCCGCTGAAAAACCTGCGCCACCTCCGGCCGCAAAGCCGGCAGCGGCCCCACCGCCTGCGGCGGAGGCATCACCGAACAGCCAGGACGACATCGACGCGCTGTTGGCGGGGCTGGATACGGCCACAACCGCGCCGGAGGTCCGCGAGCCTGAGCCGGAGCCCGAGCCTGAGCCCGACGTGCTCGAATTGACCGACGAGATGGCGATGGATCCGACGCCGCCTCCGCCGCCGCCGAGCTTCCGCAAGGTCGAGCCGCGTGACGATCTCGAATTCACCGAATCGCCGCCGCCGCGCCCGACGCCGGCGCCGTCCTACGCGCCGGTGGACTTCGATGCCCCGCCGCTGCCGCCGCAGCAGCCCATGCTCGCGCAGTCGACCGTCTCGGCGGTCGAATCCGCCTTCAACTCCCTGGCTCATACGGTGCTCAGCAGCAACGCGCGGACGCTGGAGGATCTGGTCAAGGAGATGCTGCGTCCGATGCTGAAATCCTGGCTCGACGACAATTTGCCGGGCCTCGTTGAACGCATCGTGAAGGCCGAAATCGAGCGGGTCTCGCGCGGCGGGCGCTGATACGGCCCTGCGGCCCCGATAAAGCCCTGCTCCTGCGGCATATTCGATCTGCGGACCGGGCAGGAAAGCCTTTGCCGCTGAGCTTCCCGTTGACTTGACCCGCACACGCGGCTTTCTAACAGCCCCATGATCGAGAAAAATTACCAGCCCGCCGATATCGAAGCCCGCATGTCCGTGGTGTGGGAGGACAGCCTTGCCTTCAAGGCCGGCCGCCCCGACCGCCGCGACGCCGTGCCCTTTACCATCGTGATCCCGCCGCCGAACGTGACGGGCTCGCTGCACATGGGCCACGCCCTCAACAACACGCTGCAGGACATCCTGTGCCGGTTTGAGCGGATGCGCGGCCGCGACGTGCTGTGGCAGCCCGGCACAGACCATGCCGGCATCGCCACCCAGATGGTGGTCGAGCGGCAGCTGATGGAGCGCCAGCAGCCCGGCCGCCGCGAGATGGGCCGCGAGAAGTTTCTGGAGCGGGTCTGGCAGTGGAAGGCCGAGAGCGGCGACACCATCATCAACCAGCTCAAGCGGCTCGGCGCCTCCTGCGACTGGTCGCGCGAACGCTTCACCATGGACGAGGGCCTGTCGAAGGCCGTCATCAAGGTGTTCGTCGAGCTGCACCGCGACGGCCTGATCTACAAGGACAAGCGGCTGGTGAACTGGGACACCAAGCTGCTGACCGCGATCTCCGATCTCGAGGTGCAGCAGACCGAGGTGAAGGGCCACCTCTGGTATCTGCGCTATCCGATCGAGGGCAAGACGTTCAACCCTGAGGATCCCTCGAGCTTCATCGTCGTCGCCACCACGCGCCCCGAGACCATGCTCGGCGATACCGGCGTTGCCGTGCATCCCGAGGACGAGCGCTACCAGAAGCTGGTGGGCAAAAACGTGATCCTGCCGCTGGTCGGCCGCAAGATCGCGATCGTCGCCGACGATTATTCCGATCCGGAGAAGGGCTCGGGCGCGGTCAAGGTGACACCGGCGCACGACTTCAACGATTTCGAGGTCGGCAATCGCCACGGCCTGCGCCGCATCAGCGTGATCGACAGGGAAGGTTGCCTCGATCTCGTCGACAACGAGGACTATCTGCGCGATCTGCCGGAAGGCGCCTCGCAATTCGCCGAGGAATTCCACAAGGTCGACCGCTTCGCTGCGCGCAAGCGCATCGTCGAGCGGCTTGAATCGTTCGGCTTCGTCGAGCGGATCGAGCCGCACACCCACATGGTGCCGCACGGCGATCGCTCCAACAGCGTGATCGAGCCGTACCTCACCGACCAGTGGTATGTCGACGCCAAGACGCTGGCAAAGCCCGCGATCGCGGCGGTGCGGTCGGGCGAGACGTCGTTCGTGCCGAAAAACTGGGAAAAGACCTATTTCGAGTGGATGGATAACATCCAGCCCTGGTGCATCTCGCGCCAGCTTTGGTGGGGCCATCAGATCCCGGCCTGGTACGGCCCCGATGGCAAGGTGTTCGTCGCCGAGACCGAGGAGGAGGCCGTCAGCCACGCGCTCGGCTATTACGTCGAGCAGGAGGTCATCACGGCCGAGCAGGGCCGCGAGATGGCGCTCGACCGCATCAAGCGCGAAGGCTTCATCACCCGCGACGAGGACGTGCTCGACACCTGGTTCTCCTCGGCGCTGTGGCCGTTCTCGACGCTCGGCTGGCCCGAGGATGCCCCCGAGGTGCAGCGCTATTACCCGACCAATGCGCTGGTGACCGGCTTCGACATCATCTTCTTCTGGGTCGCCCGCATGATGATGATGGGCCTGCACTTCATGAAGGAGGTGCCGTTCTCGACGATCTACATCCACGCCCTCGTCCGCGACGAGAAGGGCGCCAAGATGTCGAAGTCGAAGGGCAATGTCATCGATCCGCTCAACCTGATCGACGAATACGGTGCGGACGCGCTGCGCTTCACGCTGGCTGCGATGGCCGCGCAGGGCCGCGACATCAAGCTCGCCACCAGCCGCGTCGAGGGCTACCGCAATTTCGCGACCAAGCTGTGGAATGCGTCCCGCTTCGCCGAGATGAACCACTGCGCCGTGCCCGCGGGTTTCGAGCCGGCGAAGGCCAAGGAGACGCTGAACCGCTGGATCGCGCATGAGAGCGCGCACACCACGCGCGAGGTGACCGAGGCTATCGAAGCCTATCGCTTCAACGATGCGGCTGGGAGCATCTACCGCTTCGTCTGGAACGTCTATTGCGACTGGTATGTCGAGCTCGCAAAACCCGTGCTGCTCGGCCCCGACAGCCCGGCAAAGGACGAAACCCGCGCCATGGTCGCCTGGGCGCGCGATGAGATCCTGAAGCTGCTGCATCCCTTCATGCCCTTCATCACCGAGGAGCTGTGGGAATTGACGGCCAAGCGCGACGGTCTGCTCGCATTGGCGCAATGGCCGCTGAAGCCGGCCGAGCCGACACCGGAGCAACTCGCAATCCTCGCTGCAGCGGCTGGACCGACCGAACCGCTGATGTCGCCGATGCTGGTCATGCCGATCTTCGACCACGCCGACTTCACCGATCCCAAGGCGGAAGCCGAGATCGGCTGGGTCATCGACCTGATCACGCAGATCCGTTCGGTGCGTGCCGAGATGAACATTCCGCCGGCAACGCTGACGGCACTGGTGCTGGTCGGGGCTTCCGCCGAAACCCGGGAGCGGGCGCCGCGCTGGACCGACGTCATCAAGCGTATGGCGCGGCTGTCGGACATCTCCTTCGCCGACCGCGCGCCTGATGGCGCGGTTCAGCTCCTCATCCGTGGCGAAGTGGCCGCGCTGCCGCTGAAGGGCGTGATCGACGTCGCTGCCGAGCGCACGCGTCTCGACAAGGAGATCGGCAAGGCCGACGCCGATATCAAACGCGCCGAGTCCAAGCTCGCGAACGAAAAGTTCGTCGCCAACGCGGCCGAGGAGGTCGTCGAGGAGGAGCGCGAAAAGCGCGAGGCCGCGCTCGCGCGCAAGGCCAAGCTGCTCGAGGCGCTGGAGCGGCTGAAGCAGGCGTCGTGACCTCGCTGTCATTCCGGGATGGTCCGAAGGACCAGACCCGGAATCTCGAGATTCTCCGGTGCGCAATTGCGCACCGTAGTTCGCGTCTTCGTCGCGCCCCGGAACGACGACTACTTCGGAAACGGCTTGCTCAGAAACTTCGAGCCCCTGACGCCATAGCGCCAGGGCAGCTCGACGGCCTTGGTGATGCCGATTCGGATGCCGGCCACTACCTCGACATCGTCCGTCCGCCCATGCAGCGCGATCGGCGGCCGGTCCAGCGGCAGGGTGTTGTGCGCAATGGTGATGCCGAGCGCCTCGGTCAGCTTGCCGGGGCCCGAGCACAGCGCGTGCACATCCTGGAGATGACGGCGGCGGCGCATCGCGGCGATCCCGTGCGTCGGCTCCAGCGCGCGGATAAGCACGGCGCTCGCCGAGCCTTCCTCCTCGCAGACGAAGTTCACGCACCAGTGGATGCCGTAGGAGCGATAGACATAGGCAAAGCCCGGCGGGCCAAACATCACCTGGTTCCGCGGCGTCGGCCCGTTGTAGGAGTGCGCCGCCGGCTCGGTATGATGATAGGCCTCGACCTCGACGATGACGCCGCCGACGCCGTCGACCAGCATGGTCGCGCCAATCAGGTCCCGGGCGACCTCGCGGACGTCGCGGTCGAAAAAGCCGCGCTTGAGCAGCTTGCCGAGCCGCGGGGTGGAAGTCTTCGATACTGGAGCCATTCGAGGTGAGAATCGCCTGAGAACAGAGCAGGATATTGCCCATATCTGCCATGTTCCCTGAAGCGGCGCGAGCCGGGTTGCGATGCGGGGCGAGACCGACTAGGTAGGACCTGAACAGACCGGACATCCCATGGTCGTTATTGTCGATACCATCACGAACCCGCTGCGCCCGCGCCACCCCGAAAAGGTGAATCGTCCTGACTCCGCTTCGCCGCCGAAGCCGGACTGGATTCGCGTGCGCGCGCCGAACACCCGCGGCTACGCCGACACCCGCAACATCGTGCGGTCCAACGGCCTGCACACGGTGTGCGAGGAGGCCGGCTGCCCGAACATCGGCGAGTGCTGGGACAAAAAGCACGCCACCTTCATGATCATGGGTGACACCTGCACCCGAGCCTGCGCGTTCTGCAACGTCAAGACCGGCCTGCCCAATGCGCTGGATGCGGCCGAGCCTGAGAACGTCGCCGAGGCGACCGCCAAGCTCGGCCTTGCCCATGTCGTCATCACCTCCGTGGATCGCGACGACCTCGCTGACGGCGGCGCCGAGCACTTTGCCCAGACCATCCGCGCGATCCGCGCCGCGTGCCCCACGACCACGATCGAGATCCTGACGCCGGACTTCCTGCGCAAGGAGGGGGCGCTCGAGGTGGTGGTTGCCGCCAAGCCCGACGTCTTCAACCACAATCTCGAGACCGTGCCGTCGCGCTATCTCACGGTGCGGCCGGGCGCGCGCTACTTCCATTCGATCCGGCTGTTGCAGCGGGTCAAGGAGCTCGACCCCACCATCTTCACCAAGTCCGGCATCATGGTCGGCCTCGGCGAGGAGCGCCACGAGGTGCAGCAGGTGATGGACGACCTTCGTTCGGGCGACGTCGATTTCCTGACCATCGGCCAATACCTGCAGCCGACCCGCAAACACCACGCCGTGATGCGCTACGTGCCGCCGGACGAGTTCGCCTCTTACGAGAAGGTCGCCTACACCAAGGGCTTCCTGATGGTGTCGGCGAGCCCGCTCACCCGCTCGTCGCATCATGCCGGCGAGGACTTTGCGAGACTGAAGGCCGCGCGGGCCGCGACGGCCCGCTGAACCGCCATGCCCAAATTTTCGAGCAAGCGCCGTGTCAATCACAGCGCCACCGAGATGTTCGATCTGGTCGCCGACGTCGAGCGCTACCCGGAATTCGTGCCGCTCTGCAGCGCGCTGAAGGTGCGCCAGCGCATGGCCAAGCCTGATGGCACCGAGGTGCTGGTCGCCGACATGACGGTGTCGTTCAAGCTGGTCAAGGAATCCTTCACCAGCCGCGTGAGCCTCGACCGCGCCAATCTGAAGATCCTGGTCGAATATCTGCAAGGTCCTTTCAGCAACCTTGAAAATCGCTGGACGTTCGAGCCCAAAGGCGAGGGCGTCTGCGACGTCGGGTTCTTCCTGTCCTACGAATTCAAGAGCCGCATGCTGGCGCTGCTGATGGGCTCGATGTTCGACGCCGCCTTCGCGCGCTTCTCGACCGCGTTCGAGAAACGGGCGGACGCGATTTACGGGCGGAAGCTGGCGTCGTCGTAGGTGTCGATCGCCTGTAGCCCGGATGGAGCGAAGCGTAATCCGGGGCAGTTCGCGCGTCGAAGCACCGTCCCGGATTGCGCTTCGTTCCATCCGGGCTACGAGAATCGACTTCAATCCACCGCCTTCACCACATCCGGCGGCTGCGAGGCGTAATACGCCGCGGCCTGCTCGATCTCCTGCGGCGTCATTGCGCGGGCGATGTTGCGCATCTGCTGGCTGATGTCGTTGCGGCGCTCGCCGGAGGCGAAGGCGTGGAGCTGCGCCTTCATGTAGGCCTCGGACTGCCCCTCCAGCCACGGGCTGCCGGTCTTGTTGTCGAGGCTGCCGTGGCAGGAGCCGCAGGGCGCGATCCCGCGCATCGGCGCGCCGTAGATGACGATGTTGGGTTTCGGCAGTTGTGGCGTCGGGTGATAGGCCGGAAGCCGCGGCAGATAGGCGTAATAGTTCGAGAGATCGGCGATCTCCTGGTCTGTCAGGTTGACCGCAAACGGCGACATCACGGCATTGGTGCGCGCACCCGAGCGGAAATCGTGCAGCTCCTTGTAGATCACGGCCGCATACTGGCCGGCGAGATTGGGCGAGTCCGCGCGGCTGACGCCGGTGGGGCCATGACAGATCGCGCAGCGCTGCGCCAGCGTCGCGCCGCGGCCGATCGCTTCCTGGCTCGGACGTGACAACGTGTTCGAGGTGAGCACGACCCCGGACAGGCGTTTTGCCTGTTCGGGCGCCGTGACGCCAGCCGCACGCTGCGGTACGCCGGCGGCACTGCAGATCGCATCCCAGACATTGGCGAACTGAACCCAGGGCTGTGCGAAGGGCAGCACGATGAAGCCGGCAATCGCGGTGACGACGAGGATCGCGGCGGTGATGCCGACGCCAGTCCTGAAATGGCTGTTGCGGAAGGTGAAGAGGTCGCGCGTGCTCATCACTGCGCCCCCACATAGACGGCCGGCACCGAGGTGCCCGAACTCAGCGCCAGATTCAGGATCGGATAGCCGTAATTGGTCAGCGTGAGGCCGATCATCAGCGCCACCCACAGCGCATGGGTGTTGAGCGCGACCGGCACGGTTGTCGGCTGGTGCACGGCCAGCGCGAAGCGATAGGGCCCGGCGTCGGCCTGCGGCGCGCGCATGCCGCGCGCGAGGATGACGATGAACATGATGCCCGACGCCAGCAGGATGAAGCCGCCGATCGCCGAGAGGGTGACGGAGAGCGCCTGCGGCGCGATCGCGGGATCGCCGAAATCGAAATAGGCCATGCGGCGCGGCATGCCCAAAATGCCGACCCAGTGCCACGGGAAGGTCGTCACGATCATGCCGATGAACCACAGCCACAGCTGGGTGCGGATCAGGCGGAGATCGATCAGCTCCCGGCCGGTCAGATGCGGCCACAGATCATAGGCAATCGCAAAATACATGATGACGATGGCGCCGCCGAAGATCAGGTGGAAATGGCCGGTGATCCACTGCGTGTTGTGGATCGAGGCATCGAGCTGATAGCTCATGTTGATGAGGCCGCCGGCGCCGCCGAAGCCGAGCATGACGAAGGAGAACGCCAGCGCCAGCATCATCGGATTGTCCCAGGGCAGGGCCCCGATCCAGCCGAACATGCCGCGGCCGCCGCGCAGCCGCGCCGCGATCTCGACTGAGGCGCAGATCGTGAACACGGTCAGCAGCGTCGGCAGCGCGACCAGCGCGGTGAAGGCCGAATGGATGAACTTGAAGCCGGCGCCGACTTGCGGATCGGCGAAGGTGTGGTGCATGCCGATCGGCATCGACACCACCAGGAACAGGATGAAGGAGATCCGCGCCATCGAGTCGGAATAGACGCGGCCGCCGATCGCACGCGGCACGATGGTGTAATAGGCGATGTAGGTCGGCATCAGCCAGAAATAGACGATGGCGTGCAGCGTCCAGGAGAAGAAGACGCGGGCGAGGCCGGCATCGATGGTGGCCTTGAGGCCTGCCGCAACCGGAATGATCTGCAGCAGCAGCTCGAGCGCGGCGCCGACCGCGGTCCAGGCCCAGAGGTAGGAGCCCGCGACATTGGCGAACATGGCGAGTGGCACTGGCGCGCCGGGATTGGCCTTGCGCCAGACGCGCAGATTGACCGACATCAGCGCGACCCAGATCCAGGAGCCGACCACGACCAGGACGACGGCGAGATAATAGAAGACGTTGCCGATCAGCGGCGGATAGAAGGTGTAGAGCACCGAGGCGCGGCCGAGCGCGATCGGGATCACCGCCATGACGCTGCCGGCGACGATCAACCAGAATCCGGCCCAGGCCCAGCGCACACCGACCAGGCGCTGCTGCAGCGCGGACTCGCTGATGGCGTAGCCGAAGGCCATCGCCACCAGGGTCGGGAAGACGTAGCCCATCACCGTGCCGTGGGCGGTCAGCGAGCGGTAATAGAGCTCGGGGTTGGAGAGCCACGTGCCGATCGGGCTGCGGATGAACATCTGCCAGGCGCCGAGCGTGAGCGCGATGCCGAATACGGCGAAGGCCAGCCAGAAATGGGCGAGGATGAGCTTCCTATTGACCAACACAGCTCAGCCTCCCGCCACCCTTCGCGCGATCGGCGAATTCGGTCTTGTCGATCACTTTGACCTTGCCCCACATGCCCTCATGGCCAAAGCTGCAGAACTCCTGGCAGGGCATCAGATAGTCGCCGGTCTTCGCGAAGCGCATCAGCTGCTCGGAGATGTAGCCCGGCACCAGCATGGTGTTGACGTTGGTGCCCTGAATGAGGATGCCGTGGACAACGTCGGCACTGGTGGCCCGCAGCGTGATCGGCGTATCCGCGGGCACCACGATGCAGGCTGGCGTGAAGGAATATTGCTGGCCGATTGCGCGCACGGTGACATTGCCGTTGGCCTCCAGCACGCTGCCGAGATTGCTCTCGACGAATTCGCCGGACAGATGCAGGCGCGAGGGATCGGTGATCTCGACGCGCGGCTGCGGCATGGTCGCGCGATGGATGCCGGCGAAAGCCGCCAGCAGCGCCATCATCACGATGATGATCACGGCGATGGTGGCCCAGCGCCGCTCGACGCGGGCGGCGACCTCGGCGCTGTCGTGATGAGTTTCCTCGGTGCTCATTGCAGCGATCCGCGGGGCAGGAAGACGAACAGATAGAAGGCGAGCCACATCGCGACCACGCAGGCGGTGGCGATGCCGGCGAGCACGATCGCGCCGGACGGGCCTTGCGCGACGACCTCCTCGACGGCCTGGTCGGCGCTCGCGGGGCTGGTCGGCGGGTCGGAGTTGATCATGTGATTCTCAGTTCAGCGGTGCGGAGCGCAGCTCGTTGGCCTCGCGCGCCGAGACCGGCGTGCCGCGATTGCCCCAAGCGGTGCGGATGTAGGAGACGACGGCGGCGATCTCGTTGTCGGACAACAGGCCCGCGAAAGGCGGCATGCCGTAGGGCATCGGGTTGCCCTTGGTGCCTGGCGGATAGCCGCCATTGAGCACCATGCGGATGGGATTGACCGCGGACTGCATCTCGATCGACTGGTTGTTGGCGAGCGGCGGCCAGTGCGGCGGCTTGCCTTCGCCCTGCGTGCCGTGACAGCTCGCGCATTGCTTGTCGTAGACGGTCTTGCCGAGGCTGATCAGCAGGCTGCTCTCGGTGGTCGGCAGCGTCGAGCTTGCCGGCGGCGGAGGCGCGGGCTCCGCAATGCCCTTGAGGTACACCGCCATCGCGCGGGTGTCCTCGTCATTGAGATATTGCAGGCTGTTGTGCACGACCTCGGCCATCGGGCCGTAGACCACGCCGCGCATGGAGACGCCGGTCTGGAGCAGGTCGGTGATGTCCTTGATGCTCCAGTCGCCGAGGCCGGCCTCGCGATTGGACGTCAGCGAGGGCGCGTACCAGTTCTGCATCGGGATCAGGCCGCCCTTGAAGGCGTCCGATTGCGAGGTGCCGCCGAGCGCATTGATAGGCGAATGGCACATGCCGCAATGGCCGAGGCCCTCGACGAGATAGGCGCCGCGATTCCATTCCGCCGATTTCTTCGGATCGGGCTTGAACTCGCCTTCGCTGAAGAACAGCGTGCGCCATCCCAGAATGAGCTGCCGGTTGTCGTAGGGAAAGCGCAGTTCGTGCGGCTTGTTCTTCTGGCTCACCGGCGCGATCGAGCGCAAATAGGCGAAGATCGCGTCGCTGTCGGCGCGCGTCACCTTGGTGTAGGACGCGAACGGCATGGCCGGATAGATCAACCCGCCGTCCGGGAAACGGCCGCTGTGCATGGTCTTGTAGAAGTCGTCGGCGCTCCATTTGCCGATCCCGGTATCCGGGTCCGGCGTGATGTTGGAGGTGTAGAGTGTGCCGAACGGTGTCGGCATGGCGCGGCCGCCGGCGAACAGGCGGCCTTCCGGCGCGGTGTGGCACGCCGTGCAATCGCCGGCACGGGCGAGATATTCACCGCGGGCGATGATGTCGCTGCTCTTGTCCTGCGCCTGCGCGGCCGTGGTGAGCGCCGCGAGGGCCAGGAGCTTGATCGATAACAGTGCGGTCGACAGTTTCGAGCCCATCATCCGCCTCGTCAGTTGGGCTGGCTGCCGCAGCCGAAAGGCAACGCGTAGGTGCCTTTCGGCACGGGGGCCGGGTTCGTGGGCGCCGGTCGTGTCGCGAGCCAGGCCGCGACCGCGGTGACGTCCGCCTCGGTCAGATGGCCAGCGACCTGCTGCATGCAGTCTGGCGATTTCGCCGTGCGGGTGCCGTAGCGCCAGGCGCCGAGCTGGGCGCTGATGTAATTGGCGCGCAGGCCGAGCAGGCCGGGGATGCCGGGTTGCATGCCGGCGAGTCCCGGGCCATGGCAGCTCACGCAGGCCGGAATGTTGCGGCTGGCATCGCCGCTGGTGGCGAGCAGCTCGCCCAGCGCCAGCACGTCCTTGCTGACCTCGCTCGGCGCCGGCTGCGGCAGCGGCGGATGTTCGCCGGCGAAATATTCCGCCATCGCCTCCAGATACGGATCGGGCAGAAACTCCAGCAGATAGTTCATGGGCGGATATTTGCGGCGGCCGCTGCGGAAGGCGAGCAGCTGATTGTAGAGATAGCCGGCGGGCTTGCCGGCAAGCCGCGGGAAATAGACGTCGCTGGTGCCTTCGCCCTTGTTGCCGTGACAGGGCGTGCAAGCCTCGACCCGCGCCGCCATCGTGTCCGGAGGCTGGTTGGCCGTTTGTGCGGTCGCACCATCAATGGTGGCCAAGGTGATAGTTACGGCGACTGAAGCCGCGGCGCGAGCGAACAATTTCGTCGCCCTCCAAATGCTGGTCCGGTTGATTCCGGCTCACAACGTAGAGCGGCATTATTGCGCCAATATTTTCTCGCGCAAGATCGGAGACGCGTGATGACGTTTGGTCGCGCCGTCTGCATTCGCGATTCCGATCGAATTGGACAAACTTGCGTGCTTTTTTCAAAAACTTAGCATAACGCTGCGGTCTCGCGACAGTTCCTGCCCGAGTCCTGCATTGGTCATGTCGCCCTCAGATGTCAGAGGGCGCAGGGAAGGCCGGGTGCCGGCTGGCACCCGCGGTCCACTGTGCGAATCCTGCGTGACAAGAAGCTGCACAGCGGCATACAGGTGTAGCCAGGACAACCCGGCCTTCCCTGCGCAGTGGTTTGACGGCTTATGCCGAGCTCTCCCCGGGGAGCGATGCACTATTGCCCCCGTCGCCTTGCAGATGACTGACGTGCGCACCCGGTCGGGCACCACACATCACCACAAGACTTGACGCACAGACCCCGGGCGTCAGGACGACACGGTTTTGCCGTACGCAGATCACACCGGTCGTGTGCACGATAGGCTGTTGCTCACGGTTGCCCGCCCTGCAATGCCTCTCGCGCCGATGTGACGAACGTCCACCGCAGCTCACCCCACGTTTCGTGACGATCGCGATACGCCCCTCTGACCGGGGTGAGGTGGCGAGACAATGCGATAAAGCCGAAATTCTGTAAAGGCGAATATTTTCGCCCGCGCGCCTTGCCCTACGGCTAGCGTGTTTTGCCCGTCGGGCAACGCAAGACATTGTACGCCGTAGGGCGGATTAGCCGAAGGCGTAATCCGCCATTCTGGTCCCGCGACGAGAGACGCGGCGGATTACGCTTCGCTAACCCGCCCTAGGGACCGTGTTCCCTTCGGGATCAATTCGCGCCGCAGTGAGTTTGCAACGGATTGTCCGGGTTGGAGCCGCCATGACCATCAATTTCGACACGTTGAAAGCCTCGCTCGTCCTGTATGGCTTGAACGCGATTTACGCGATCCTTCTGCTCGCGATCGGCTGGTACCTGTCGGGCGCCATGCAGCGGTTCGTCACGCGCCTGTTGAGCGTCACGCATCGCGTCGACCCGCTCGTGACTTTGTTCGTGGGCAGCCTTGCACGTTACGGCGTGCTGGCGGTGGTCGGCATCGCCGTGCTTCAGCTGTTCGGCATTCAGACCGCGAGCCTCGTTGCCGTGCTGGGCGCGACATCGCTCGCCATTGGTCTGGCACTTCAGGGCACGCTCTCCAATCTTGCCGCCGGCGTGATGCTGCTGTTGTTCCGGCCGTTTCACATCGGTAACGATGTCGAGGTCGCCGGCAAGGCGGGCAAGGTAAAGTCGCTGTCGCTGTTCATGACCGAGCTGGTCGCGCCCGACAACACGCAGATCCTGTTGCCTAACGGGCAGGTGTGGGGCGCGGCCATCATCAACCGCAGCGCCTATCCCGGCACGGGCGAGGTCAAGGTTGCGTTTCCGGTCAGGGCCGGATCGGCCAACGCGCTGGCAGACCGGATCCTGAAACAGCTGCGCGACGATCCCCGCATCGCCAAGGGTGTCGCACCGTCGGTCAATGTGACGAAGGTGATCGCCGCCGATCCCGCGGCGCCCGTCGTGGAATTGACGGTCAGCGCGAGGGTGAATCCGTCAGATGCCGATGCGGTCAGGCAGCGGGTGCTCGACCATGCGAGCGCGCTGCTGGCGGCGGCATAGCCGCCTCAGCCGAGGCGAGTTGGAACGAAACTAATTCCAAGCTGAGCGCTGTTTGCTCCAGCGCAACCAGATCCCGACCGCGCGCGGCGAGGTTCGCGCGTGATCGCGACGGCGTACCACATCGCCGCGTGGAGAGTGGGGGCTGGACTTGGGAAGCAAGATGAAGAATCCGTCGTTGGGGCGAGGGCGCTCGCGGCGCGCATGTAGAACGAAGGGTGCGGTGCTGCTGTCCTGGACTGCGTCCGGCTTGCTGCTGCCGGCCCTCGCCGGGGAGGCTTGCCTGGCGCAATCGGCGGCGCCAGGCGCGTCGGTCCAGCTCGATCCTGTCGTGGTGGAGGCACCGAAGAGCGCGGCGAAGCCCCCGGCGGCATCTCGCGAGCGGGTCGCGGCGCGGCGCGGCGCCGCCAAGCCGCAATCTCGCAGCGGTGACAATTCCGGCGACGAGGTTACGGGGCATGCTGCCTCGGCTGCATCGGTGCAGGAGCGCTTCGAAGCGCTCGCAGGCGGCGTCGCGGTGGTCCGGCGCGAGGATCTCTCACCCACGGGCAATCCGACCGTGTCACGTGCCCTCAGCGGTGTTCCCGGTGTCGTGGTGCAGAATTTTTTCGGCGGCAACGACCAGCCGCGCATCCAGATCCGCGGCTCCGGCCTGCAGCAGAATCCGGTCGAGCGCGGGCTGCTGGTGCTGCAGAACGGCTTGCCCATCAATCGCGCCGACGGCTCCTACATCGTCGGCTTCGCCAATCCGCAGCAGGCTGAGGCCATCGAGGTCTATCGCGGCTACATGGCCAACCGCCTCGGCGCCACCGTGCTCGGCGGCGCGCTGAACTTCGTGTCGCCGACGGGATCGTCCTCGCCGGGCACGCAGGCCGCAATCAGCGGCGGCAGCTTCGGCCAGATCAATGCCAGCGCGCAGACCGGCGGCAGGAAAGACAATGTGGACGCGCTGGTGCAGGCCGATTTCAGCCGTCGTGACGGCTTTCGCGACTACAACAGCTCCGAGCGCAGCAGTTTCAATGCCAATGTCGGCGCCGTGCTGTCCGAGAATGTCAGCACGCGCTTCTTCATCGGCTACACCGATCTCGGCTTCGATGTGGCGGGACCGCTGACCAAGAGCGCGATGCAGGCCAATCCGCGGCAGGTGTTTGCCGGGCCGACCTTCATCCCGCCGTCGACCTCGATCAATCCGGGCCCCAACGTGGTGCGCGACAGGCCGCGGCGCGAGGCCGAGCAGTTCGTGGCGGGATCGCGAACCACCGCGACGTTCGACGCGCATCTGTTCGACTTGGCGCTCGGCTATACCCACAGCGACGACATGTTCCGCTTTCCGATCTCCTCAGGCGTCCGCGCCACGCGGGGTGACGATGCGACCGGCGTGTTCCGCTACGCCTACAAGCCCGACAGCGCGGCGGCGTTGCCGCTCGTGGAAACGACCGCGCAATATTCGGTGGGATCGGCGGATCGGGAGAATTTCATCAACCAGGCCGGGCAGACCGGCGCCAAGTTCGGCGAGAGTCGGCTCGATGCGACGACGCTGGCGCTGCATAGCGGCCTCAATCTACCGATCTGGGACCGGATCACCCGTGTCGCCGGCGATCGCCTATGGCCACGCCACGCGCGACAATGACGACGTCTACCGGATTGCGACGCGGCCGACGATCGCCTACAATCCGGCAAATCCGACCATGCTGCTGCCGAACGGCGCAGTGCCAACGCAGAGCTCGAGCTATGCGCGCAGCTATTCGGCGTGGAGCCCCAGCCTCGGCGTGACCTTCCGGCCCGTGCCCGGCCAGACCGTCTTTGCCGCGGTCAGCCGCAGCTTCGAGCCGCCGTCACATGACGATTTGCTCGCGACGATCAACGGGACGCCGAACAGCAGCTCGGGGCGGCCGACGCCGGGCAATCCGGGGCTCGTCGCAGCTGCGTTCGCGGCGCCCAATCTGAAGGCCCAGACCGCCACCACGGTTGAGGGCGGCTGGCGCGGCCGCGCCGGCATCCTGTCGTGGGACGCGGTCAGCTACTATTCCTGGGTCGACAACGAACTGCTCAGCCTGCGCGACTCCACCGGCGCGTTGATGGCAGCGTTCAATGCCGACCGCACCACGCATCTCGGCGTCGAGCTCGGCCTCGGTGTCAGGATCGCGCAGCGGCTGACCGGCCGCGTCGCCTACACCTACCAGGACTTCCGCTTCGACAACGATCCACTGCGCGGCAACAACCGGCTGGCCGGCGCGCCGCCGCATCTCGTCAACGCGGTCCTGCAATATCAGGCGACCGACGCCTGGAAGCTCGAAGGCGTGGTGCGCTGGAGCCCGGGCCACATGCCGGTCGACAACATGAACACGCTGTTTGCCGATCCGTTCGTGGTCGCCGATCTGCGTACCGAATACCGGATCAGCGAGCGCTTCTCGGTGTTCGGCGAGATCACCAATCTGTTCGACGCGACCTATGCCGCATCGACCCTGATCGTCGATCAGGCGCGACCGGACCAGGCCGCGTTCATCCCCGGCGACGGACGCGGCTATTACGGCGGCATCCGGGCGCGGTTCTAACTTGCAAAGGAGACTCCCATGATTGCAGACCACACGATGCCACCGGTCGACCTGCCCGGAGGCGATCTCGACGTGGCGAAGATGCCGGGTCACTGGCTGCTGGCCCGGCTCAGCAAGCGCGTGCTGCGTCCCGGCGGTCTTGGCCTGACGCGCGCGCTGCTGCACGGGCTGGTGATCGGCGCCGAAGACGATGTCGTCGAGTTTGCGCCTGGGCTCGGCGTCACCGCGCGCCTGATCCTGGCGCGAGGCCCGCGAACCTATGTCGGCGTCGAGCGCGATGCGCAGGCGGCGGCGTGGACGAGGCAGCAGCTGCCGGCGAGGCGGAATGTCTCGGTCATCGTCGGCACGGCCGATCGGACGACCTTGCCGGCCGGTTCGGCGTCGGTCGTGATCGGCGAGGCGATGCTGAGCATGCAGACCCAGGAGCAGAAGCGCCGCATCGCGGCGGAAGCGTTCCGGCTGCTTCGCCCCGGCGGACGTTACGGCATCCACGAGCTCGCCGTGACGCCGGACAATATGCCGTTCGGCCAAAGGCAGGAGATCGACCGCGCGCTCTCCGGCGCTATCCATGTCGGCGCGCGTCCGTTGTCCGGCGACGGATGGAGAGGGCTGCTGGAGAGCGTCGGCTTTCAGATCGAGGCGGTCGAATTCGCGCCGATGCATCTGTTGCGGCCGCGGCGCCTGGTGCAGGACGAGGGCCTCGTCGGCGCCTTGCGGCTCGCCAGGAATCTTCTGCTGGATCGTGCGGCGCGGCGCCGGGTGCTGGCGATGCGGCGGGTGTTCGAGCAGCATCGCGCCAATCTGGCTGCGATCCGCGTGATTGCCCGCAAGCCGTGAGCGGGGTGCTCAGCCCCGCGGCGACCGCGGCGTCCGTCGTTTGGCCACATGCCGGCGCGGCGAGCGCGTCACACGCGGGCGCAGGCGGCTTGCAGCGGGACGGCGCGGCTTGGCCTGGGGCTGCGGGCCGCGGGCCAGATCCATCAGCATGCGCAGCGCCTCGACCACCGAGCGGGCGCGCACCGCGGTGCGCCCGATCGCGCCGAAGCGGTGCTCGCGGTGGATGATGCGCCCGTCGCGCGCTGCGACGGCGAAATGCACGAGACCGACCGGCTTGCCGGGCGTCGCGCCGCCGGGGCCGGCAATGCCGGTGATGGCGACGGCGAGATCGACGCCGGCACGCTCCAGCGCGCCGACCGCCATCGCGGTCGCGGTCTCCTTGCTGACGGCACCGAAGTTCGTCAGCGTGCCGGCTTCGACGCCGAGCATCGCGCGCTTGGCGTCGTTGGAATAGGTGACGAAGCCTCGATCGATCACGTCGGAAGAGCCGGGGATGTCGGTCAGCGCGCCGGCGACGAGGCCGCCGGTGCAGGATTCAGCCGTCGCGATCGTCAGCTTGCGCATCCGGCACAGGTCGAGCAGCGAGCGGGAGAGGGCGCGTGCGTCGCTGCCGCCCATGACCTAGACGCTCCAGGGAAGACGGATGGTGGCGCTCGCGGTCGCCGCGATGCCTTCCTCGCGGCCGGTGAAGCCGAGCCGCTCGCTGGTGGTCGCCTTCACCGCGACGCGCGAGACGTCGACGCCGGAAATCTCGGCGATGCGCGCACGCATGGTGTCGCGCAGCGGGCCGATCTTCGGCCGCTCGCAGATCATGGTGACCTCGAGATTGGCAACGCGGCCGCCGCGCTGGGTGACGCGCTCGATGGCGTATTTCAGGAACTGGTCGGAGGAGGCGCCCTTCCACTTGGCATCGCTCGGCGGAAAGTGCGAACCGATGTCGCCGTCGGCGAGCGCGCCGAGGATGGCATCGACCAGCGCATGCAGGCCGACGTCGCCGTCGGAATGAGCGAGAAAACCCTTGGTGTGCGGCACGCGCACGCCGCAGAGCATGAGATGGTCGCCCTCACCGAAGGCGTGCACGTCGTAGCCCGTGCCGGTCCTGATATCGCCGAGCTGGGCCGCCAGGCGCGCTTCCTCGCGCACGAAATCCTCGGGAGTAGTGAGCTTCATATTGGCAACATCGCCTTCAAAGGTTGCAACCGTCAATCCCGCCCATTCGGCAATCGCGGCATCGTCGGTGAAATCGCTGCGGCCATCCTTCGCGGCGCGACGATGCGCTTCGAGGATGACGTCGAAACGAAAGGATTGCGGCGTCTGCGCGATTCGCAACCGCGCACGGTCCGGCGTGCCCTCGACATTGCCGCCATCGCCGGTCAGCTTGATGGTGTCGGTGACGGGAACGGCGGGGATGGCAGCGCCGGTGCGGCTCGCCGCCTCGATCGCGCGCGAGATCAATCCTTCCGAGACGAAGGGGCGGGCGGCGTCGTGGATCAGCACGATGTCGGGCTCGTGCTTGACCAGCGCCTCGAGGCCGGCAAGCACCGAGGCCTGCCGGGTCGCACCGCCATTGGTCGGCGGCTCGTGCTCGAGCCCGGCGACCGCGGCCGTGAAGATGGCGCTGTCATCAGGGTTCACCACCGGCTGCACCGCAAACACGTCGGCGTGGCGGCTGAAGGCTTCCATGGCGCGGTAGATCACGGGCACGCCGCCGATCTCGCGATATTGCTTCGGCCCGCCGGCGCCCGCACGCAGTCCACGCCCGGCTGCCACGAGGACGACTGCGGTGCGTTGTGATTTCGCCATAGGACTCGAATACTCAGTTGGTGATGGAGAGTCGGGGAGTGGGGTGATTGCCGCATGCCTCTAGCACGGCAGGCCCGCAAAAAAAGGGGGTTTCCCCGGATTGTTGGAAACAGCAATTTGCTGCACTGCACTTGAAAGATTTGCAGAATTGTCTAAACTGTAGGCATGACGCTTGACTGCACAAGAATTGTGCGCAAGATAGGTCATGGCAGGCGCGATGAGGCCCTGCCCAGTCAACGAGAACCCCGTGACCGGTTCGGCAGTATCCGGCTCTAAGCCGTTGAAAATAGGCGATATTGATGTCGCCACCCCGGTCTTCCTGGCACCGATGTCGGGGGTGACTGACTCGCCCGTCCGCCGGTTGGCCGCCGAGCTTGGCGCCGGTCTCGTCGTGTCCGAAATGACTGCCAGCGATGAGCTCGCGAGCGGCCACCGGATGTCCCGGTTGCGTTGCGAAGCCACCGGCATCGGCCCGCACGTGGTCCAGCTCGCCGGCTGCGAGACGCATTGGATGGCGGAGGGCGCCCGGATCGCCGAAGCCGAGGGCGCCGATATCATCGACATCAACATGGGCTGTCCGGCCCGCCACGTCACCGGCGGTCAGTCCGGCTCGGCCTTGATGCGCGACCTCGACCATGCCGTCAGCCTGATCGATGCGACCATCGCGGCGGTGAAGGTGCCGGTGACGCTGAAGATGCGGCTCGGCTGGGACGACCGCAGCCGCAACGCGCCGGAACTGGCGCGGCGCGCGGAAGCCGCCGGCGTCAAGCTCGTCACGGTGCATGGCCGCACCCGCAGCCAGTTCTACAAGGGCGAGGCCGATTGGGATGCGATCCGCGCCGTGCGCGAGGCCACCTGCCTTCCGCTCGTCGTCAACGGCGACATCACTTCCTACGAGAAAGCGCTCGCGGCGCTCGAAGCCTCCGGCGCCGACGCCGTGATGATCGGCCGCGGCGCGCAGGGCCAGCCCTGGCTGCCCGGTCAGATCGGCCGCCGCCTGCAGGGCGGGGCTGAGGAGGCTGGGCCCTCGCTGGAAACGCAGCTGCATTATGTCCGCACGCTCTATGAGGGCGTCTGCGCGCTCTACGGTCTGCGCATCGGCCTCCGGCATGCCCGCAAGCATCTGGGCTGGGCGCTCGATGTCGCAGCCGAGGTAAGCCGCGCGCCGGCCGAAAAGCTGAAATCCTGGCGCCAGAAGATCCTCACCTCGGAAGATCCGCGCCTGGTCCACCAGTCGCTGCAGGATGCGTTCGACGACTTCGGATGGAGCGCTGCTGCATGAGCTCCGCCGCCGAACATCGCCGGCCGTCCGACAGCGACGCGATCCTGGATGCCTTGCCCAACCCCGTGCTCATGATCGGGCCGGACGGCAAGATCGTCGCCGCCAATATCGCGACCGAGGCCTTCTTCGACATCTCGACGCAGTTCCTGAAGCGGCAGTCGTTGAAAGAGCTGGTGCCGTTCGGCAGCCCCTTGCTGGCGCTGATCGACCAGGTGCGCTCGTCGAATTCGCCGGTCAACGAATACAAGGTCGATCTGGGCACGCCGCGCATGGGCGGCGACCGGCAGGTCGATCTGCATGTCGCGCCGCTGACCGAGCGGCCCGGCCATATCGTGGTGATGCTGCAGGAGCGCTCCATCGCCGACAAGATGGACCGCCAGCTCACCCATCGCAGCGCGGCGCGCTCGGTGATCGCGCTGGCCGCGATGCTGGCGCACGAGATCAAGAATCCACTCTCCGGCATCCGCGGCGCGGCGCAGCTTCTCGAGCAGCAGGCCTCGTCCGAGGACCGCATGCTGACGCGCCTGATCTGCGACGAGGCCGACCGCATCGTGACGCTGGTCGACCGCATGGAGGTGTTCGGCGACGAGCGCCCCGTATCGCGCGGCCCCGTCAACATCCATTCGGTGCTCGACCACGTCAAGCGGCTGGCGCAGTCCGGCTTTGCCCGCAACATCCGCTTCATCGAGGATTACGATCCCTCGCTGCCGCCGGTGCTGGCGAACCAGGACCAGTTGATCCAGGTGTTCCTCAATCTCGTGAAGAACGCCGCAGAAGCCCTGATCGACATCCCCGACGCCGAGATCCAGCTCACCACCGCGTTCCGCCCCGGCGTGCGCCTGTCAGTCCCCGGTCAAAAATCCCGGGTATCCTTGCCGCTCGAATTCTGCGTGAAGGACAACGGACCTGGCGTGCCGGACGATCTTCTGCCCAACCTGTTCGATCCCTTCGTGACCACCAAGCAGACCGGCTCGGGCCTGGGCCTTGCGCTGGTCGCCAAGATCGTCGGCGATCACGGGGGCATCATCGAATGCGAATCTCAGCCGCGCAAGACCACCTTCCGCGTGCTGATGCCGATGTATTCCACATCGGTGAAACATGCCGATCAAAGCAGTCGCGCCGACTCTGCCGGGAAGCCGTCGCCTGCGTCACAGGGGGCGAAATGAGGATTAACGATGCCCGCAGGTAGCATTCTCGTAGCAGATGACGATACCGCCATCCGCACCGTTCTCAATCAGGCACTGTCCCGCGCCGGCTACGAAGTGCGGCTGACCGGCAATGCCGCAACGCTGTGGCGCTGGGTCAGCCAGGGGGAGGGCGATCTCGTCATCACCGACGTGGTGATGCCGGACGAAAACGCCTTCGACCTCTTGCCGCGGATCAAGAAGATGCGGCCGAATCTGCCCGTCATCGTCATGAGCGCGCAGAACACCTTCATGACGGCGATCCGCGCCTCCGAGCGCGGGGCGTACGAATATCTGCCGAAGCCGTTCGACCTCAAGGAGCTGATTGCCATCGTCGGCCGCGCGCTGGCCGAGCCGAAGGAGCGGGTCTCGACCCCGGACGAGGACGCCGAGATGGAGGCGATCCCGCTGGTCGGCCGTTCGCCGGCGATGCAGGAAATCTACCGCGTGCTGGCGCGGCTGATGCAGACCGATCTCACCGTGATGATCACGGGCGAGTCCGGCACCGGCAAGGAACTGGTGGCGCGCGCGCTGCACGATTACGGCAAGCGCCGCAACGGCCCGTTCGTCGCGGTCAACATGGCGGCGATCCCCCGCGACCTCATCGAATCCGAACTGTTCGGCCATGAGCGCGGCGCCTTCACCGGCGCCAACACCCGCGCCTCCGGCCGGTTCGAGCAGGCCGAGGGCGGCACGCTGTTTCTCGACGAAATCGGCGACATGCCGATGGAGGCGCAGACGCGATTGCTGCGCGTGCTGCAGCAGGGCGAATACACCACCGTCGGCGGCCGCACCCCGATCAAGACCGACGTGCGTATCGTCGCGGCCTCCAACAAGGATCTGCGCGTCCTGATCCAGCAGGGCCTGTTCCGGGAAGATTTGTTCTTCCGACTCAACGTCGTGCCGCTGCGGCTGCCGCCGCTCCGCGAGCGCATCGAGGATTTGCCCGATCTCATCCGGCACTTCTTCGCGCTGGCCGAGAAGGACGGCCTGTCGCCGAAGAAGCTCGACGTGCTGGCGCTGGAGCGGCTGAAGCAGCACCGCTGGCCCGGCAACGTGCGCGAGCTGGAAAACCTCGCCCGGCGCCTCGCCGCGCTCTATCCGCAGGACGTGATCACGGCTTCCGTCATCGATGGCGAGCTGGCGCCGCCCTCGGTCAGCCCGGGCGCCGCGGTCCAGCAGGGCGTCGACAATCTCGGCGGCGCAGTGGAGGCCTATCTGTCCTCGCACTTCCAAGGCTTCCCCAACGGCGTGCCGCCGCCCGGCCTCTATCACCGCATCCTCAAGGAGATCGAGGTGCCGCTGCTCACGGCCGCGCTCGCCGCCACCCGCGGCAACCAGATCCGCGCCGCCGACCTGCTCGGCCTCAACCGCAACACGCTGCGCAAGAAGATCCGGGATCTCGACATCCAGGTCTATCGGAGCGGGGGCTAGTTCCCTCGCGACAAACGCTAAACGCGTTTACGCGGACGGTGGCTCAGCTCCCCCTACCAAAGCGGAGCTGAGCCTGTCCGGATCGCGCTGGCCGTTTTGGCTGACGCGGTGAGCAGAAGTCGGAATGGGGCCGAAATGTTCCGCGGTCACACATGTTCCGCGGTCACACAAGGGTGAGGCATTCAGTCGCCCGCGACCGCGATCCATCACCTGAACAGTCGCTCGGTCGACGGCATCAGGCGCGCGACGTCTGTCGTCGGCTCCTGCAGACCGGGACCGTTGACCAGCAGATCGGACGCCACGATCAGCAGCAGAACGGCAGAAACCATTATCGCGAGGAAGAACCTATCCATGCCATGTCAAGCCGGAATGGCCGGAAACAGTTCCCCCGTCTGACATTATCGATCTACCTCTAGAAGGTTCCAAGATCTGGCGTCCCGCTATGCTGGAAACCGCTGACCGTTGACCTATGTCAACGTCGCCGGTGACATCTCTCCTTGAGTGGCCTCGCACACAACGAGGTCAGATTGCGATGGAAAATCTGAAGCCGCCTGCCGGTCCCATGTCGGAGTTAGTCGCCTCCGCCGTGGAGTATCTGGTCGATGCCGGACAGCGGAGCGTGTTGTTTCTGGACATCATGCGCCAGCGCGGCGACCAATATCGCGAGCACCTCGCGCAGACCGCGCCGCATGTGCTGCAATATGCCGCCGAGTTGATCACGGACGGCCGCAAACTCGACGAGCCTGTCAACTACGCGCTCGTACGCATCATCCCACCCAAGAATGTCGCGATCGACATGAGGCGGCGGCCGTTCGTCGTCGTCGATCCGCGCGCCGGCCATGGTCCCGGCATCGGCGGCTTCAAGGCGGACAGCGAAATCGGTGTCGCGATGAAGGCGGGACATCCCTGCTACTTCATCGGGTTTCTGCCCGAACCCATGCCCGGCCAGACGATCGAGCGCATTGCGCGAGCCGAAGCGACGTTTCTTGAAACTGTCATCAGCCGTCACCCCGACGCCGACGGCAAGCCTTGCGTCATTGGCAATTGTCAGGCCGGCTGGGCGATCATGATCCTGGCGTCGCTACGGCCGGAGCTGTTCGGACCGCTGATCATCGCAGGCGCGCCGCTCGCTTATTGGGCGGGCGTGCATGGCAAATATCCGATGCGCTATTCCGGCGGCCTCCTGGGCGGAAGCTGGCTGACGGCGCTGACGAGCGATCTCGGTGCCGGCAAGTTCGACGGCGCCTGGCTGGTGCAGAATTTCGAGAACCAGAACCCCTCGAACACACTCTGGACCAAGCAATACAACGTCTATTCCAAAGTCGACACCGAGGCCGAGCGCTATCTCGACTTCGAACGCTGGTGGGGCGGGCACGTCAATCTCAACGCCGAGGAGATCCAGTTCATCGTCGATGAGCTGTTCATCGGCAACAACCTCGCCGCCGGCCGGATCGAAATGTCGGACGGGGAGAAGGTCGACCTGCGCAATATCCGCTCGCCGATCGTGGTGTTCTGCTCCAAGGGCGACAACGTCACCCCGCCGCAGCAGGCGCTGGACTGGATTTGCGACTGCTACGCCGACGTCAATGAGATCAGGGCATATGGCCAGACCATCGTTTACACCATCCACGAAAGCATCGGTCATCTCGGGATCTTCGTGTCCGGAGGCGTCGCCAAGAAAGAGCATTCCGAGTTCTCCAGCAACATCGATCTGATCGACGTGCTCCCGCCCGGGCTCTACGAGGCGACGTTCGAGGCGAGGGGCAGCGAGACGCTCAACGCCGACCTTGCAACGGGACAATGGGTAATGCGTTGCGAGGCCCGTACGCTCGACGACATCCGGGTCATGGGCGGCAATTCCCCCGAGGATGAGCGGCGGTTCGCCACCGCCAAGCGCATCTCGGAGCTCAATCTTGCAGCCTATCAGAAATTCGTGCAGCCCTGGATCAAGAAGATGGTGACGCCACAGGCGGCCAACTGGGCGCGCGAGATGCATCCGCTACGCATGCAATATGAGGCTTTCAGCAGTCAGAATCCATGGATGTCCGTGGTGAAGGCGGCGGCCGATCGCGCCGAAGAGAAGCGCAGGCCGGTGTCGCAAGACAATCCGTTCCTGGCCTTCCAGGAGCATGTGTCGAAGCAGATTGTGCATGCGCTCGACAGCTGGCGCGATGCCCAGGAGGCGCTGAGCGAGACCGTCTTCCTCAACGTCTATGGCTCACCTGCGCTCCAGGCCGCTGTCGGCATCGACCCCAACGCCGAGTCAACGCGGCGCCGTGAGATGTCGGACGAGCATCGCGCCATGCTCGAAAGCAGGATTGCGGAGTTGAGGGCGAAGATTGGTGACGGTGGCCTGCGGGAGGCTGCTATCCGCGCGCTGCTCTATGTCGGCTCCGCGCGCGGCATGGTGGACGAGCGCAGCATCGAGGCGCTGCGCCAGGTTAGGCGCGACCATGCCGGCTCCCGGATGACCCTGTCCGCATTCAAGATGCTGGTACGCGAGCAGTTCTTCATGCTGCTGCTCGACCGAGAGGGCGCCTTGGCGGCCATTCCAAGGTTGTTGCCCGAGGACATGAACCAGCGGCGCGCGGCCTTCGAGGCGATGTGCGAGGTGCTCTCGGCAAGCGCGGACATCACCGGCGAGCGCGCCAATCGCCTGAGGCGAGTCGCCGAGTTATTTGGCCTGGACGGAGAGGGCGAGATGACGTCGAACGTCGCGCCATTCGATCCCCAGGCAAGAGCGTCGTAGCGTGGTTGACGAAAGCGGGAGTGACCTGATGTCGACCGATATGACGCACGAAACCGGCGGCAAGTACGACCGGCTGATCGCGGCGGCGAGGGCTGCGCCCCCGACACCGACCGTCGTCGTGCACCCCTGCGACGAGACTTCGCTGCGCGGGGCGATCGACAGCGCCAGCGCGGGGATCATTCGACCGATCCTGGTCGGGCCGGAAGGGAAGATCAGAGACACCGCCGCGAGGTTCGATCTGGACGTATCAAGCTTCGAGATCGTGGATGCCGCCCATAGTGACGACGCCGCGGCCAAGGGCGTCGAGCTCATCCATGCCGCCAGAGGTGAGCTGTTGATGAAGGGCAGCCTTCACACCGACGAGTTGATGCGCGCGGTCACGGCAAAGACCGGCGGCCTGCGCACGGATCGGCGCATCAGCCATGTCTTCGTCATGGATGTCCCGGCCTATGCCGAGACGATTTTCGTCACCGACGCCGCGATCAACATCTTTCCCGATCTCGATGCCAAGCGCGACATCATCCAGAACGCGATCGATCTCTACAATCACGCCGGGTTTGGCCAAACGCCGCGCGTGGCGATCTTGTCGGCGGTCGAGACCGTGACGTCCAAAATTCCCTCGACCATCGAAGCCGCCGCCCTCTGCAAGATGGCCGATCGCGGCCAGATCAGCGGCGGCGTGCTCGACGGTCCCCTGGCGTTCGACAACGCCATCGACCCGGAAGCGGCACGCATCAAGGGCATCGAGTCCGAGGTCGCCGGCCGCGCACAGATCCTGGTCGTTCCAGATCTGGAGTCCGGCAACATGCTGGCCAAGAATCTCGCCTATTTCGCCAAGGCGGATGGTGCCGGCATTGTTCTTGGCGCGCGGGTACCCGTCGTCCTGACGTCGCGCGCCGATACGCCGCGTGCGCGCATGGCCTCCTGTGCGGTGGCGGCGCTCTACGCGCGCGCCCGGCGCCAGAAGGCGCCGTCAGTGGCCGCGTGATCGCCATGGACACGATCCTGGTCGTCAATGCCGGCTCTTCGAGCGTCAAGTTTCAGGTCTATTCGGCGTTGGGCGACGGTGCGCTCCGGCGTCAGATCAAGGGACAAATGGATGGCATCGGCAGCCGCCCGCGCCTGCGCGCCAGCGGTGCGAGCGGCGATGCGCTGGCCGATCGCGCCTATTCGGTTGAAGCTGTGCCCGATGTGCCCGCCGCCATGTCGGTTGCCGGCAATTGGCTGCGCGACGAGCTTCGGATTACGCCGATCGCGGTCGGTCATCGCGTCGTTCATGGCGGGCCGGACCATGTCCGCCCGGTCCTGATCGACCACGGCGTCGTCTCCCGCCTCGAACGCCTTGTCAACTTGGCGCCGCTGCATCAGCCGCACAATCTCGCGCCGATCCGCTCGCTGCTCGCGAATTTCCCTGGGCTGCCGCAGGTGGCGTGCTTCGACACGGCATTTCACCGCACGCATGATCTCGTCGCCGATCACTATGCGATTCCGCAGCAGCTCTATGCCGAGGGTGTGCGGCGCTACGGTTTTCACGGGCTCTCCTACGAATACATCGCCCGGACGCTGCCCGGTGTGGCGCCTGAGATCGCCAAGGGGCGGGTCATCGTTGCCCATCTCGGCAGCGGCGCCTCGATGTGCGCGATCAAGGAGGGACGCAGCGTCGAGAGTACCATGGGCTTCACGGCGCTCGACGGGCTGCCGATGGGAACGCGTCCAGGGCAGATCGATCCCGGGGTCATCCTCTATCTCATCGCCGAGAAGGGCATGCCGGCCGCGAAGGTGCAGGACTTCGTCTATCGGGACTGCGGTCTGAAGGGGCTTTCCGGCGTCAGCAACGACATGCGCGAGCTGGAAGCGAGCACGGACCCGCGTGCGCGGCTCGCAATCGACCATTTCGTCTATCGGATCGGCCTCAACGCGGGCATGCTGGCCGCGGCCTTGCAGGGCCTGGATGCCTTCGTCTTCACTGCCGGTATCGGGGAGAACTCGGCATCGATCCGCGCACGTATCGCTGAGCAGCTCGGTTGGCTCGGCGTCCGCCTCGATGCCGGTGAGAACGCCCGCCATGCGCCCCTGATCTCGGCAGCCGACAGCCGCGTCCCCGTCTACGTCATTCCGACCGACGAGGAGCTGATGATTGCACAGCACACGCTATCGCTATTGATGGACGGTCAGTTGATCAACACGAGACCTAAGAGGGTGTCATGATCCCAGTATTTCCGGAAAGCAAGGTGGCCCTGAAGGGAAAGAAGGGACTGATCGTCGGCATCGCCAACGACCAGTCGATCGCCTGGGGATGTGCGCGCGCGTTTCGTGCACTGGGTGCTGATCTCGCGGTGACCTATCTGAACGACCGCGCCAAAAAGCATGTCGAGCCGCTGGCGCAGGCGCTGGAAGCGCCGATCTTCATGCCGCTGGACGTGATGGCCGAAGGGCAGACCGAGGCGGTGTTCGAGCGCATCGCGTCAGAATGGGGGCAGCTCGATTTCATGCTTCATTCCATCGCCTTCTCGCCGAAGGAAGCGCTGCACGGCCGTGTCGTCGACGTCGGCCGTGACGGCTTCCTCAAGACCATGGATGTCTCATGCTGGTCGTTCTTGCGGATGGCTCATCTCGCCGAGCCGCTGATGAAGAACGGCGGCACGCTTTTCACCATGACCTATTACGGCAGCCAGATGGTGGTGGAGAATTACAACGTGATGGGTGTCGCGAAAGCCGCGCTGGAAGCCTCGGTCCGCTATATCGCCGCGGAGCTCGGCCCGAAGGGCATCCGCGTGCACGCGATCTCGCCGGGTCCGCTGGCCACCCGCGCGGCTTCGGGGATTCCCGAGTTCGATGAGCTCATGGACAAGGCGCAGTCGAAGGCGCCGGCGCGCAGTCTCGTCAGCATCGACGATGTCGGGAACGCCACCGCGTTCCTCGCGCTCGACGGCGCCAAGCTGATCACGGGCGGCGTGCTCTATATCGACGGCGGCTATCACATCATCGATTGAGGCCGCCGACGGATCAGACGTTCATTTCCGGGACGTTGTCGGGAAGAGCGAGCTCGGCTTCAGTGAGCGCGATGACCTCGCCGACACTGACCCCGGGCGCGGTCTCCAGCAGCGTCGCCCTGCCGCCGGAGAAGCCCGATCACGGCCATGTCCGTGACGACGAGATCGACCGACCGCGCCGAGGTCAGGGGCAGGGTGCATTGGGCGACGATCTTCGACTTGCCCCTGGCCGCGTGCTGCATGGCGACGATGACGCGCCTGGCGCCGCTGACGAGGTCCATCGCCGCGCCCATGCCGGGCACCATCTTGCCGCGGATCATCCAGTTGGCGAGGCGGCCCTGCGCGTCGACTTGGAGGCCGCCGAGCACGGCACAAGATCGACCTCGATCTCGTTCGTCAGCATCTGCTGCTGGGCCTTGGGATTGAGCCCGATATGCGTCGCGGTCAGACGCGACACGAGCGATGCGTCAAACAACTTGCCGACGCCTTTGCCCGGCAGTGCGGCATCGTTGCAGATCACCGACAATCCGGTCTTCTGCCGTTTCATCGAGCAAGCGCTCCGGTGTTCCAATACCCATGAAGCCGCTACGCTGGTGCCAGCGGGAAGCATCGCAACGGCTTCTTCAACGGCCACAGCCTTCATGGGCGGAACTCCGGTCGGGCATGAGCCACATTGGCGCGAGCGGCCACCGCGCACCCTTGATCTGCGTCAAAGCTCACCCTCGTTCGCGAATGACGATGCCGGTGCCACGCGCCGCGCTAGAGCTGTGGATGCGCCGGTCCGCCGCGGCGGGGGCGCCGCGGAATTGTCGCAATTCGGCAACAATGTGGTACGAATACATCAGTATCCGCCCTTCGCGGACCCGTTTTCAGCACCACCATTGCCGGAATGACCAGCGCAGACACCTCGGCCGCACACTTTGACACGACACCAGCGGAAGAGCCCCGGCGTTGGTCGGCGCGGCGCTGGCTGGCGCCCTTTGCCGTGGCGCTGGCACTGCTCTCGGCCTTCCTGACCTTTCTGGTTCTGACCGGCCTGACCACGATCGAGCCGACGCCGGCGGTGGTCCGCTCGATCTACCTGACCAACGCGGCCACGATCCTGTTGCTGGTCGGGATCATCATCCGCGAGCTCTGGCAGCTGATCCTGGCGCGGCGGCGGGGCAGGGCGGCGGCGCGGCTCCATGTCCAGATCGTCAGCCTGTTCTCGATCGTGGCGGTGCTGCCGGCGGTGCTGGTCGCCGTCGTCGCCAACGTCACCATCGAACGCGGCCTCGACCGGCTCTTCTCCGGCCCGACCAAAGAGGTGATCCAGAATTCGCTGACGATCGCGAGGGCCTATATGCAGGACCATGCGCAGCTGATCCGCGGCGACATTCTCGGCATGGCCAACGACATCGCGCATGCCCGGCCGCTCTACGACCAGGATCGCCGCTCGTTCCGGGAGATGCTGAGCGCCAGCGCCAGTTCCCGCAATTTGCCGGGCGCGATGATCATCGACAAGAACACCAACATCCTGGAATCCGCCGACACCGGCATGCGGCTCGCCTATTCGCCGCCCGCGTCCGACTTCCTCAGCAACGTCAACGAGTCAGAGCCCGAGATCGCGGTCCTTCCCGATGCGAGCTTCGTGGCCGCGGTGATCCGGCTGCGCGCCTTCAGCGACACCTTCCTCTATGTCGCCCGTCCGCTTGATCCGAACGTCGTCAATCAGCTCAAGCAGACCGAGGTCAGCGTCGCCGAATACGCCCAGATCGAGTCGCGCCGGCTCGGCATCCAGGTTGCCTTTGCGCTGATGTTCGCCGTGATCGCGCTGACCATCCTGATGGCCTCGGTGCTGATCGGCCTGAACTTCGCCAATTCACTGGTCTCGCCGATCCGGCGGCTGATGAACGCGGCCCACACGGTCTCGACCGGCGACCTCCATGTCCAGGTGCCGGTGCACCAGTCGGAAGGCGATCTCGCGCAGTTAGGCGAGACCTTCAACAAGATGACGCAGGAATTGCGCAGCCAGCGCGATGAGCTCGTCAACGCCAGCGACCTGATCGACAGCCGCCGTCGCTTCATCGAAGCGGTGCTGTCCTCCGCAAGCGCCGGCATCATCGGCGTCGATGCTTCCGGCAGCGTCGGCATTTTGAACCGCTCGGCCGAGAAACTGATCGGGCACTCCGAGGCGGAGACGCTTGGTCATCCGCTCTCCGACGTGCTGCCCGAGCTGGACGAGATGATGAAGGCGGCGCGGGAAGGGAGCCAGCGTCTGGTGCAGGGCCAGATCACGATCACCCGCGACGGCACCGAGCGCAATCTCTCGGTCCGCGTCAGCGCCGAGAAGAACCAGCCGCATGACAGCTACATCATCACGCTCGACGACATCACCGAGCTGGTCTCGGCGCAGCGCACCTCGGCCTGGGGCGACGTGGCGCGCCGCATCGCGCATGAGATCAAGAATCCGCTGACGCCGATCCAGCTTTCGGCCGAGCGCATTCGCCGCAAATTCGGCAAGGGCATCACCGAGGCCAAGGACAAGCAGATCTTCGAGCAGTGCACCGACACCATCGTGCGCCAGGTCGACGACATCAGGCGCATGGTCGACGAGTTCTCGCGCTTTGCACGAATGCCGAAGCCGGTGATGGAAGGCGAGGACGTCGCCGACACCGTGCGGCAGGCCGTGTTCCTGATGAAGGTCGCCCATCCCGAGATCGATATCGAGGCCGAATTCAAAGACGATCCGCTCCGCGCGCAGTTCGACCGGCGGCTGATCTCGCAGGCCGTCACCAACATCGTCAAGAACGCCACCGAGGCGATCGAGCAGGTCCCGCCGGAGGAGCTGGGCAAAGGCCGCATCGACGTGGTCGTGTCGCGCGAGGGCGAGGACGTTCTGATCGACGTCATCGACAACGGCATCGGCCTACCCAAGGTCGCGCGCTCGCGGCTGCTCGAGCCCTATGTCACGACGCGCGCCAAGGGCACCGGCCTTGGCCTTGCGATCGTCGGCCGCGTGCTGGAAGACCATGGCGGGCGCATCGAGCTGAAGGATGCTTCCGACTTCCGCGAGGGCCAGCGCGGCGCCTGGATGCGGATGCGCTTCGCAGTCTCCGGCCAGCCGGCGAAGTCCGAGGGAGCCGAGCAGGCCCCGGCGGCCGCGGTCAAGGACGCAACCGGCGAAGAGGCCGGCGCTCCTGTCAAGGACCCGGCGCAGGAAACAAAAGAGCTGGCGGCCGAAACCAAAGAGGCCGCTGAAAAGACCAATGATTCAACGAAAATCGAAGCCTCAACAGGCAGCTGACAAGACAGGGCGCGACCCATGGCAAGTGAAATTCTGATTGTCGATGATGAGGCCGATATTCGGGATCTCGTCGCAGGCATTCTTGAGGACGAGGGTTTTGTCACGCGGACTGCGCGCGACAGCGACTCTGCACTGGCTGAAATCGCCAACCGGCGGCCGCATCTGGTGTTCCTCGACATCTGGCTGCAGGGCTCCAAGCTCGACGGATTGCAGCTCCTGGAGCAGGTCAAGAAGGACAATGCCGACCTGCCGGTCGTGATGATCTCCGGCCACGGCAACATCGAGACCGCGGTGGCCGCGATCAAGCGCGGCGCCTACGACTTCATCGAGAAGCCGTTCAAGGCCGACCGGCTGATCCTGGTCGCGACCAGGGCGCTGGAGAACTCGCGGCTCAAGCGCGAGGTCAAGGAGCTGAAGCAGCTGGCGCCGAGCGCAAGCCAGCTCGTCGGCCGCTCGCCGAGTATGAACCAGTTGCGCCAGACCATCGAGCGCGCGGCCAAGGCCAACAGCCGCATCCTGATCGTCGGTCCCGCCGGCGCCGGCAAGGAATTGACGGCGCGGACGTTGCATACGGCCTCGGGCCGCGCCGACGGTCCCTTCGTCGTCATCAACGCAGCCGCGATCACGCCCGAGCGCATGGAGCACGAGCTGTTCGGCGTGGAGCAGTCCAACGGCGAACAGGCGCGCAAGCCCGGCGCGCTCGAGGAAGCCCATGGCGGCACGCTGTTCATCGACGAGATCGCGGACATGCCGCGCGAGACCCAGAACAAGATCCTGCGGGTCCTGGTGGAGCAATCGTTCCAGCGCGTCGGCGGCACCGCCAAGGTGCAGGTCGACGTCCGCATCATCTCCTCGACCGCGCGCAATCTCGAAGAGGAGATTGCGGCCGGCCATTTCCGCGAGGACCTCTATCATCGCCTCTCGGTGGTGCCGATCCGCGTGCCTGCACTGTCGGAGCGGCGCGAGGACATCCCGGAACTGATCGACTATTTCATGGAGCAGATCTCGGCCGGTAGCGGCCTGCCCAAGCGGCAGATCGGCCAGGACGCGATGGCGGTGCTGCAATCGCATGTCTGGCCGGGCAATGTGCGCCAGCTCCGCAACAACGTTGAAAGAGTCATGATTCTCGCCGCCGGTGGACCGGAGGTCATCATCACGGCCGACATGTTGCCGCAGGACGTCGGCTCCATGGTGCCGGCGATGCCGACCAGCAACAATGGCGAGCACATCATGGGCCTGCCGCTGCGCGAGGCGCGCGAGGTGTTCGAGCGCGACTATTTGATTGCACAGATCAGCCGTTTTTCAGGAAATATTTCTCGCACGGCCGAGTTCGTTGGCATGGAACGGTCGGCGCTGCATCGAAAGTTGAAAGCGCTCGGTGTCGGCTAGCGCGTGCTCGTGCGAAGCGGGTACCGGTATGCACTGGGAAAACGTCGTCAGAACAAGATCTAACGCCGCGACGCTGCGGCGACACCTTTGAATAAAACGAGGAAATTCATCGATTTCCGTAGTTTTTCGGGGCAATACGGCGCCCGCTGCCGCGTGAAGCGGCTTGCCTAATAGGTCCACCTGTCCTCTAATTGCACAGCTGTTCCTTCCGAGGGGGATCTCATGAGGAACGGCAACCGGGAGAGGCTCCGAACTTCACAAAGAGGGCCGCAACCGGCGCAATAAAAAGAAACTCAAAGCGAGAAAAAAACAATGGCGGCAGACCGCGCACAAAACCTACAGGACACCTTCCTTAATCACGTTCGCAAAACCAAGACGCCACTGACGATCTTTCTGGTCAACGGAGTGAAGCTCCAGGGCATCGTGACCTGGTTCGACAATTTCTGTCTACTGCTTCGGCGCGACGGTCATTCGCAGCTCGTCTACAAGCATGCGATCTCGACCATCATGCCGGGTGCGCCGATCCAGTTGTTCGAAGGCGGCGAGGATCAGCCGGCTTGAGAGTGATCTGATTGGAACCCCGGAATTTCGACGGGGATGCCGACCGTCCGCGGTCGGCAGGGGCTAAGCAGACGGGGCGGGTGCTTGTCATCGGCCCCTATTTGCGGGTGCGCGCAGGCGGTGCCGACGCGCAATCGGAGACTCATATCCAGCGCAACGCCGAGGCCCGACTCGATGAAGCCGCCGGCCTCGCGCGTGCGATTGATCTCGTCATTGCCGACGCCATCATCACGCCGATCAGCCAGATCAGGCCCGCGACCTATATCGGCAAGGGCAAGGTCGAAGAGATCGCGGCGCTGGCCAAGAGCCTCGACGTCGAGCTCGTGGTGATGGACTGCGCGCTGGCACCGATCCAGCAGCGCAACCTCGAAAAGGAACTGCACGCCAAGGTGCTCGATCGCACCGGTCTCATCCTGGAAATCTTCGGACGCCGCGCCAAGACCAAGGAAGGCTCGCTCCAGGTCGAGCTCGCGCATCTCAACTACCAGCGCTCGCGCCTGGTGCGCTCATGGACCCATCTGGAGCGCCAGCGCGGCGGCTTCGGCTTCATGGGCGGTCCCGGCGAGACCCAGATCGAAGCCGACCGCCGCCTGATCCAGGAGCGCATCTCCAAGCTCGAGGGCGAGCTGAAGAAGGTGCAGGCGACGCGGCGGCTGCATCGCGCCGGCCGCCAGCGCGTGCCATATCGCGTCGTCGCGCTGGTCGGCTACACCAATGCCGGCAAGTCGACGCTGTTCAACCGCCTGACGCGTGCCGACGTGCAGGCCGCCGACATGCTGTTTGCGACGCTTGACCCCACGCTGCGCGCACTCAACCTGCCGCATGGCGGCAAGGCGATGCTGTCGGACACGGTCGGCTTCATCTCCAACCTGCCGACCCAGCTCGTCGCCGCCTTCCGCGCCACGCTGGAGGAGGTGCTGGAGGCCGACGTCATCCTGCATGTGCGCGATATCTCGCATGAGGATGCCGAGGCGCAGCAGAGCGACGTCGACGCCGTGCTGCGCCAGCTCGGCATCAACCCCGATGATTCCGGCCGCATCATCGAGGTCTGGAACAAGATCGACCGCTACGATGCCGAGCAGCGCGAAGAGCTCCTGAACATCGCCGCACGCAGGCCGGAGGATCATCCGGCGATGCTGGTGTCCGCCGTGTCGGGCGAGGGCGTCGACGCGCTGCTCGCCGCGATCGAGCAGCGGTTGGCGGCCAAGCGCACCACGCTCGATCTCTCGATCGACGCCGCCGACGGCGCCGGCATCAGCTGGCTGCACCGCAATGCCGAGGTGCTGGCGAAAGAGCTGCATGATGGCCGCTTCGACATGACCGTGCGGGTGGACGAGACCAAGCGGGATATCGTGGTCAACAGGTTTGACGCCGTGCCGCGTCTCTCGGCGTGATCCATCGCCTTCGTAGCCCGGATGAAGCGGAGCGAAATCCGGGATTCTCGCGCCTCGACGCACCGGTCCCGGATTGCGCTACGCTCCATCCGGGCTACGCAACGGGTCACCTGGACAGATCAAGGCTCATGAACTGGTTGTGCGGGCTCGCCTGATAGTCGGCGAACGGCTCACAGGATACGAAGCCGGCGCTGCGATAGAGCGAGATCGCGGGAGCGTGCAGCGGTGCAGTACCAGTCTCCAGGCTGAGACGCGCATATCCGCGCTTGCGGCTCTCGGCAATAATGTGGTGCAGAATAACACGCCCGACCCCGGTCCGCCGCGAAGTAGGCGCGGCGCGCATCGACTTCACTTCGCCGTGCGTCTCATCCAGTTGCTTCAATGCACCAAAGCCGGCCAGCACGTCGCCCTGCCAAGCCGTCCAGAACGTCACGGACGGGGCCGAAAGACCGCTCGCGTCCAGCGCCTGCGCGTGCTCGCCCATCACGCTGCGGAGCTCTTCCAGATGATGTGCCAACAAATCGACGACATAGGGTGCCGTCGGGTCGTCCTGCCTGACGTCCACGTCGTTACCTTTCAGCTCGCCGTCTTCGCCGCGTTCCAGAGCGCGTCCATCTCTGCCAGCGAGGCCTGTTCCAGCGTCCGCCCCTGTGCTTCCAGCGCCCGCTCGATGTAGGCAAAGCGCCGCTCGAATTTTGCGTTGGTCGCACGCAATGCGGCCTCCGGATCGGCATCGACATGGCGGGCGAGGTTGACGAGGGCGAACATCAGATCACCGGTCTCTTCCGCAATCTCCTGCTTGTCGTTGCGGTCGAGCGCGGCCTCGATCTCGTCGGCCTCCTCGCGAATCTTTTGCAGCACCGCGCGCGGGTCGTTCCAGTCGAAGCCGACGGTGGAGGCCTTGCGCTGCAGCTCCATCGCGCGCGTCAGCGCGGGCTGGCCGGCCTTGACGCCCGACAGCAGCGATTTGTGGGATGGCGCGTCCTCCGGCGGCCGGCGCGCGGCGCGCTCGGCCTTCTCCTCCGCCTTGATGCGGTCCCAGACTTCCTTGACGTGGGAGGAGGCGAGATTGCCGTCCTTGTCGGCGAAGACGTGGGGATGGCGCCGGATCATCTTTCGCGTGATCGCCTCGACCACATCTCCGAAAGCAAAGGCGTTCTGCTCCGAAGCCATCTGGGCGTGGAAGACCACCTGGAGCAGGAGGTCGCCGAGCTCCTCTCTGAGATCGTCGAGATCGCCGCGGCTGATGGCCTCGACCACCTCATAGGCCTCCTCGATCGTGTAGGGCGCGATGGTCGCAAAATCCTGCTCGAGGTCCCAGGGGCAGCCGGTCACCGGCGTGCGCAGCGCCGCCATGATCTCGATCAGGCGGGATATGTCGCGGGAAGGGGTCATTGCGGGGCGCTCTCCTGGCTCCAAAACCTTATGCCAAAAGCGGCCCGCCGTTCCCAGCGCGGCGGGCCGGAACAGGCCGATTTCCACTGATTGGCGGGCCGCGTCGGCAGTGCTAAAGCGCTGGTCATGAGTGACGCATTTTCATCACAAACCGCGCTGGTGCTGTTTTCCGGCGGTCAGGATTCCACCACCTGCCTCGCCTGGGCGCTCAGCCGCTTTTCTCGCGTGGAGACGCTGGGGTTCGACTACGGCCAGCGCCATGCCATCGAGCTGGCCTGCCGTGGGCGGCTGTTCGACGGGGTGAAGGCGCTGCGCGCGGATTGGGCCACGAAGCTCGGCCAGAGCCACACGCTGTCGATCCCGACGCTTGCGGCCGTCTCCGAGACGGCGCTGACACGCGACGTCGCGATAGCGATGGGCGCCGACGGTCTGCCCAACACCTTCGTGCCGGGCCGCAACCTCGTGTTCCTGACCTTCGCCGCCGCGCTGGCCTACCGGCGCGGCATCACCCACATCGTCGGCGGCATGTGCGAGACCGACTATTCGGGCTATCCCGATTGCCGCGACGACACCATCCGCGCCATGCAGGCCGCGCTTTCACTCGGTATGGCCAGACCATTCGAGCTGCACACGCCGTTGATGTGGATCGACAAGGCCGCGACGTGGAAGCTGGCGCAGGATCTCGGCGGCGACGGGCTGGTCGATCTGATCCGCGAGCACTCCCACACCTGCTATCTCGGCGAACGCGGCGCGCAGCATGATTGGGGCTTTGGCTGCGGCGAGTGTCCGGCATGCAGCCTGCGGGCGAAGGGCTGGCGGGAGTTTGTGGCGGGGAGGTGATGGCGCTCCGACTTCCATTGTCATTTCCCGCGAAGGCGGGGAATCCAGTACGCCGCGGCTTCGTCGTATCCACGAGCGTCTCTGGAATACTGGATCACCCGCCTTCGCGGGTGATGACAGCTGTGTTGGGCAGCGCTCGCGCCACGCACGAACCAACTACTCCGCAAAATCCTCCGGCCTGAGCTCAATAGGCTTGCCGTGGGGGGTGCGGTCGGCGGCGTGGTCCCAGGCATCGCGGTAGCGGTGCAGGGTTTCCGTCGAGGCGACACCCTTGCGCGCAACCAGACCTTCCAGCGTGGCGAGCCAGTGCAGATAGTAGGTCTCGCCCGTATCAGGATCGCCGGCGGCCTGCGCGCGCTTGATCTCGTCGGCCAGGCTCGCGGCCCATTCCGGCCAGGTGAATACGCCGCGTTCGTGCAGGCTCAAGGCCATCGCGAATGCATGCGCTTCCCAGGGTGCGCGGAACACCGGGCCGTCGTCATCGCGGGGAATGCTGGGTATGGCCGCGGTGGCTGCGGCAGCAGCGGTACCACTCACTGCGCCGGATCCAGATAGGGCTCGAACGCGTCGATCGAGACCTTCAAGGTGGGATCACCATCCTCGCCCCAGAGATCGCGGCCCTCAAACACCACCGTGTAAAGCCATTGCGGGTTCTCGCCGAGCTCCATCGCTGCCGAATCCGGAAACACGTGGCAGCCATGGTTCAATTCGACCACGCCGACATGGCCGCGCACATAGCGCGGCAGCCGCGTGTGCGTGGCCGGATGGATGTTCTTGGCGCGCACGCGATCGCCGATCTTGAACTTCGCCGGGGCCGGGGCGGGGCGAGCGAACTTGCCGCGCACCATCACGCGCTCGACATTGGCGAGATCGAACCTGCCGTGCTTGAGCGCCTTTGCCGGCTGCATCGCGTGGCCGGCGGCGACCTCCTCGCGGGTGAGATAACCCTTCTCGACCAGCATCTCCTCGAGCCCGAGAAACCACTTCTTGTAGTAGGAGCTCGACAGATAGACGTGCGGCGGCAGCGTCTCGCGATAGAAGCGCGAGGTGTCGATGTTGAAGGCGCCGGCCGCACCCATCGCGCGCACCATCGCCAGTACGCGGGACTCCCACTCCTCGTGGAACATCGGCTCGTTCGGCTCCGGCTCGACCTTGCCGAAACCGTCCATGCCGCCCATGTCGTGCACGCCGTTCATGACGGCGCTCCGGGCGTCTTGGGAAAGCCGGTGCCGATCATGGAATCGCGCGTGACGAGCTCGGCGAGCTGCTCCTCGCTCCAGCCCTCCGTGCCCGCGGGGCGCATCGGCAGCACCAGGAAGCGCGTCTCGGCGGTGGAATCCCACACCCGGATCTCGATGTCCTTCGGCAGGGTGACGTCGAAATCGGCGAGCACGCCACGCGGATCCTTCACCGCGCGGGAGCGGTAGGGCGCCGCCTTGTACCAGACCGGCGGGAGGCCCAGCATTTCCCAGGGGTAGCAGGAGCAAAGCGTGCACACGACCATGTTGTGACGCGCGGGCGTGTTCTCGACCACGACGAGATGATCGCCGACGCGGCTGACATGGCCGAGCGTGCCGATCGCCTTGGAGCCGTCCTCCAGCAACGCCTTTTTGAACGCCGGATCGGTCCAGGCCTTGGCGACGACGCGTGCGCCGTTGTGCGGGCCGATCTTGGTCTCATAGGCCTGGATGATGGCGTCGAGCGCGGCCGGCTCGACATAGCCTTTTTCGGTCAGGATCGTCTCGAGCGCGCGCACGCGCAGCTCGGTCTCCGACAGCTCGGAATGGTCGTGATCGTGGTGGTGGTGATGGTCGTGATCGTGGCTCATGACGTCGAAGATAGGCGCAATGGCCCAGGCCTGTCGAGTATCCGCTGCGGCGCATCCGGGTCCCATATTCGTGAGGCCGGATGTAGGCTAGCATCGCGGCAGAGCAGACGGGGAGACGTTGGTGACGGACTACGTGAAGATCGAAAGGGGCCTCGGGCCCGAGGGGCGGATTGCGGTGGTGCGTTTCGATCGGGGTGACGGCATCAATGCACTGTCACCCGAGGCATTGCGGCAGCTGACCGCGGCGGCGCGCAGCTTCGAGGACGATGCCGCGACGTCGGTCGTCGTATTGACCGGCAGCTCGGGCGCGTTCAGCGCCGGCTTCGACCTCAAGGACGCCGAGGGGCGCTCGCGCAAGGAGATGGACCTCGGCACGCTGCGGCGGCACCTCAAGCTCGGGCCGCGTCTAACGCACGCCTGGCAGGAGATGGAGCAGATCACGATCGCGGCGATCGAGGGTTTTTGTGTCGGCGGCGGTGTGGCCCTCGCCGTCGCGCTCGACTTCCGCATCATGGGCCGCGATGCACATCTGCGCGTGCCGGAAATCGGGCTCGGCATGAACATGAGCTGGCAGAGCATCCCGCGCATGCTGCATCTGATGGGGCCCGCCCGCACCAAGCAGGCGGTGATCCTGGCTGATGAGCGCATCTCAGCGGATGAGGCCCATGAATGGCGCCTGGTGGAGCAGGTGGTCGATCCCGGCCATGCCTTCGAGGCCGCCATGGATCTCGCCCGGAAGGTCGCCGCGCAGCCGCCGCTCTCGGTCGCGATGACGAAACTCACCGTCAACCGGCTTGCGCATGCGCTGGACGATCTCGCCAGCCACATGGACGTCGACCAGTTCGCGCTCGCCAGCTTCAGCGAAGATCACAAGGAGGGCGTCGAGGCGTTCCTGGGCCGCCGCAAGCCGCGCTTCAAGGGGCGCTAGATCTATGCCCGGCCATTGATCGCACAACCGGCAGTCCCTATACGCGGCGCAGGGACAAGAGCAGGCTGCGCGCACGGGCCGCACAGGCAACGACGATCGAGGGGAGGGTCCATGACTGCTAGCTCACAGGCGCCGGAGGCGAAAGGCTTTCGCTGGAAACTGGTCGCGCCGCTCGCGGTGTGGCTGGTGATCTATCTGTGGCCGGTGCCTGCAGGGCTCAATGTCAATCAGTGGCACTATTTCGCCGTGTTCGCGGCCGTCATCACCGGGCTCATCCTGGAATCGATGCCGGTGGGCGCGGTCGGCTTCATCGGTCTCACGGTCGCGGGCGTTGCCGGCTATATCGACCCCGATCCGACCAAGTCGCTGCGCTGGATGCTGGCGGGCTTTGCCGAGAGCACGGTCTGGCTCATCGTCGGCGCCTTCGTGTTCTCGATCGGCTATCGCAAGAGCCAGCTCGGCCGGCGCATTGCATTGGTGCTGGTGCAGCGCCTTGGCCGCAACACGCTCGGCCTTGGCTATGCCGTGGCGATGTCCGACTTCCTGCTCGCGCCGGCGACGCCGTCGAACACCGCGCGCAGCGGCGGCATCGTCTATCCCATCATCAGCAACATCCCGCGCATCTATGGCTCCGAGCCGGGGCCGACCGCCGGCAGGATCGGCACGTACGTGATGTGGACCGCCTTTGCCGCGACCGCCGTCACGAGCTCGCTGTTCTTCACCGCGCTTGCGCCCAACGCGGCGGCGCTGGCGATCGCCAAGAAGACCGCCGGGGTCGAGGTCAGCTGGGGCCAGTGGTTTCTCGGCTTCGCGCCGCTCGGCATCCTGCTGATGGTGCTCGTGCCGCTGCTCAGCTATCTGGTGTGCCGGCCGGAGGTGAAAAGCAGCCCTGAGATTTCCGAATGGGCCGCGAAAGAGCTCGGCGCCATGGGCCCGATGTCGCGCAACGAGTGGATCATGCTCGGCTTGATCGTGCTCGCGATGTTCCTGTGGATCGCGGGCTCCAGCCCGGACATCCACATTCCCGTGCTCGGCTCGAACTTCGTCAATGCCACCACCGTCGTGTTCATCGTGATCTCCCTGATGCTGGTGACCGGCGTGATCGAGTTTGCCGACATTGTCAGCGAGAAGAGCGCCTGGGAGGTGTTCTTCTATTTCACATCGCTGCTGACGCTGGCCTCCGGCCTCAACGAGATCGGCTTCATCAAATGGTTCGCGACCGAATACGCAAAACCGCTTGCCGGGCTGTCGCCGTCGACCGCGATGCTGCTGCTGGTCGCGCTGTTCTTCTGGATCCACTATTTCTTCTCGAGCATCACCTCGCATGCCGCCGCCGTGCTGCCCGTCGTGCTCGCGGTCGGATCGGGCATCCCCGATCTGCCGGTCACGACACTCGCGATGCTCTGCATGTACTCGCTCGGCCTGATGGGCGTGATCTCGCCTTACGCGACCGGACCGGCGCCGATGTATTTCGGCAGCGGCTATATCGGAAAGGGCCAATTCTGGGGTTTTGGCCTGATCTTTGGACTGCTCTATTTCGCCGGGCTCCTGCTGATCGTGCTGCCCTGGTTGCAGATGGGATGAGCCGGGTGGGGCGCTGATAGCCCCGGTGGAGGAATATTCTTCTCCGGGGAGAGTTTGGGAAAATTTCGTCCAACTCCTTCCAAATATCTGACATTGCAACACAGTCCTGAAAGGGCGATGGTGCGTGCTGCGGTGCAGCGCGTTCCTCGCGAACCCTCACCGCGATTTCACCCCCGTCGCTCGACGCGACCCGGTTCCCGTACGCCCAAGGGCAGGCGGGCAAGCGAACTATTGTGCATGAAGGCCGCTTCCATGAATGCCCACCAATCGCTCGCGGTCGGACAGCCGATCGAGAGGTGTGAAGCGATTTCACCTGCCGCAGCTGAGCCGGACGCGATGGTCCGTTTCGCCGGCATCTCGAAGACCTATCCGGCCTATCGCGGCAAGCCCGGCGTCAACGCGCTGCAAGACATCGACTTCGCGATCCCGCGCGGTTCCATCACCGGCGTGATCGGCCGCTCCGGCGCCGGCAAGTCGAGCCTGGTGCGGCTCATCAACGGGCTGGAGAAGCCGACCACGGGGCGCGTGATCGTCGACGGCCGCGACATCTCCGCGTTGGCGGGGCGCGAGCTGCGGCTGGCGCAGCGCTCGATCGGCATGATCTTCCAGCATTTCAACCTGCTGTCGTCGCGCACGGCAGCGGACAACATCGCGTTGCCGCTCGAGATCGCCGGCTGGTCCAACGCCGACATCAGGGCCCGCGTTGCCGAGCTGCTCGCGCTTGTCGGCATCGCCGACAAGCATGACCGCTATCCGTCGGAGCTCTCCGGCGGCCAGAAGCAGCGCGTCGGCATCGCGCGGGCGCTGGCGACGCGGCCGAGCGTGCTGCTGTCGGACGAGGCGACTTCGGCACTCGATCCGCAGACCACGCGCGCGATCCTCGATCTGCTCGCGAATATCAACCGCGAGCTCGGGGTGACCATCGTATTGATCACCCACGAAATGTCCGTGGTGCGCCAGCTCGCCCGGGACGTCGTGGTGCTCGACGCCGGCCATGTGGTCGAAAGCGGCCATGTCGCGGACATCTTCACCCACCCCAAGCATCCGATCACGCAATCCTTCCTGGCCGAGGTGACCGGCGATAGCTTGCCCGTCTCGCTTGCCAGCCGGATCGTGGCTGAGCCGTCCGCCGGCGGGCAGGCCGTGATCCGCCTCGGGGTGCGCGGGGCAGGGGCCGGCGACACCCTGGTCGCGCGGCTCGCCCGCGAGCTCGGCCTCGACGTGTCGCTGCGGGCGGCGCGCATCGACGAGATCGGCGGCCAGCATGTCGGCTCGCTCGTTCTCGGCATTCCTCTCGGTATTTCTGGCGGCGAGGACGCGACGGCGCGCACGCTCGCCTTTCTCTCTCAACATCAATTCCCGGCGGAGCATCTCGGCTATGTCGCCTGAACTCATCAACCTGATCGTCCAGGCCACCTTCGAGAGCCTGTACATGGTCGGCATCGCGGCGCTGCTCGGCACCGCCTTCGGCCTTCCGCTCGGCGTTTTCCTCGCAACCAGCCGGAAAGGGGAGCTGTTCGCGGCTCCCATCGTCAATCGCGTCCTCGGCATCGTCGTCAATGCGACGCGGTCCACGCCCTTCATCATCCTCGTCGTCGCCATTATCCCGTTTACACGTCTCGTTGCCGGCACCTCGATCGGATCGACCGCCGCAATCGTGCCGCTGACGATCGCGTCGGCGCCGTTCATTGCGCGTTTGGTCGAAGCCGCCATCCGCGAGGTCGATGGCGGCCTGATCGAGACGGCGTCCTCGTTCGGGGCCTCGCCCATGCAGATCGTGTTCAAGGTGCTGATCCCCGAGGCACTGCCGGGACTTCTGCTGGCACTGACGCTCGCGGTGGTCAGTCTGCTCGGCTACTCCGCGATGGTCGGCGCGGTCGGTGGCGGTGGCTTGGGTGATCTCGGCATCCGCTACGGCTATCAGCGCTTCATGCCGGAGATGATGCTGGCTGTCGTCGTCGTGCTGATCGCACTGGTGCAGCTCGTCCAGAGCGCCGGCGATTATCTGGCGCGCCGGGTCAATCGCCGGCTGCGGCATCGCTGAGCCGGATCAGGTACACCTCGCGCGCCGCAGTGTCTCCGAGGGCTTTTCGGAGAAGTGGCGCTTGTAGTCGAGCGAGAACTGGCTGAAGTGCCAGAAGCCGTGCTGCACGGCGACGTCGTAGACAGAGGCATCGGTGCCGCCGGCGCGCTTGAGATCGCGCCGCACGCGGTTCAGCCGCATCGCCCGCCAATAGTGCATCGGGCTCGTGCCCAACACCTCCTGAAAGCAATAGCCGAGCTTGCGCGGGCTGGCGCCGACCGCCTTGCAGACCTCCAGCAGCGAGAGCGAGCGATCGCCGCTGCCATGCATCAGCGCCCGCGCACGATCGACCGTGCGCTTGCGCGCCGCGGCGCTGCGGCCGGGATCGCTGGGGCGTGCGGTCGGCAGCATGTCCATGATCTCGACGAGAAGCGCGTCTTCCAGCACCTGCCCGACGGCCGGATCGTCGAACCGTTCGGGGGCAGTCGAGATGGTCTCGTGGATCGCGGCAAGGTGAGCGCGCAATCGCGCGACCGGTGCCTGCGCCATCTCGATCACCCGCAACTGGTGCCAGACCGCACGCGGCAGCTCGATATCGAGCCGGGCGGCAAGCTCCTCGATCAGCGCCGCGCTGGCGACGACACCGCGCAGCTCGAATGATTTCGGCGTGCACATATCGACCTCGGCGTCGATGCAGGCGATGACCTGGGCGCCTGCAACGCTGGCGCCGTTGCAATTGACCTCGCCGTCACCGTGCCAGGGCAGACCGATGCCGAAGCTGTCGGCCCCCAGCTGGCCGTATTGGCGGACCTGCTGGCTGGTGATCTCGCGGAAGACGTCAAGCTGGGGCAGGGAGAGTTGGGTGAAGCTGCCCCTGAAGGCTCCGGCGCTGATCTGGTCGTAGCTGAGCCGCCAGCGACCGAGCGAAGCGCAATGCTCGTCGACATCGGTACTGCTGGCCTGAAACAGGCCGACAGCCGAGTCCAGAGTCGGAAGAGTTGCGCCTAAGGGCATGACAACACGTCGAAATTCACCACCCGACAGCGGGCAAGAACCACGCCAGACTGGCACGGCCATAGGCGCTGTCCAGCAAAATATTGCCGGATCTCGATAACGCCCGTTGGCGCCGCGGTGCAGGCTTCGGTCCTGCCGTTCCGACATCGCAGCCGGGACAGCGCTTTGCGGAGGGATCGAGATGCGACCGACCGAGATCATGCGCGGCAGCCCGCCCGCGCCCGAGGCGCAGGTGACGCGCGCCAATTGGCGCAGCTTTCCCGCGATCCGCTGGGGCTTTACCCACACCCGTGAAGTGCTGCCGACCGCAGAGATCCGCCGCTCGGCGCAGCCGACGCTGATGCGAAGCGCGCCGCGCGAACTGGCAAAACTCGCTTTCACCGCGCCTGATGGCAAAGAGACCACGCTCGAAGCCACCCTCCGCGAGACGTTTGCCGATACGCTCCTCGTCATGCACCGGGGCACGCTGATCCACGAATGGTACGGCGACGGCATGAGCGTGGCCACGCCGCATCTGATCTGCTCGATCAGCAAGGCGATCGCCGGCACGCTTGGCGGCGTGCTGGCCGCGCGCGGGCTGCTCGATCCGGAGGCGAGGGTGGTGCGCTACGTGCCGGAGCTGGAGACGTCGGTCTACGCCGGCTGCACCGTTCGCAACCTGCTCGACATGGCCGTCGCCATCAAGTTCGAGGAGGATTACGAGGACCCCGCCGGCGACGTTGCGCGCTATCGGTTCTCCTCGGGCTGGGACGTGCCGCCGCCGGGCGTCGAGGCAGGCCACCAGCGCGCCTATCTCGCAACCTTGCGCGGCACCGGCGAGCCGCACGGCAAGGTGTTCCACTACGTCTCGCCCAACACCGAGGTGCTCGGCTGGGTCTATGAGCGTGCCTGCGGCATGCCCTACCATCGCATCCTCTCCGACTATCTCTGGCAGCCCCTGGGCGCAGAAGACGACGGCTCGCTCACGCTCGACAGCCACGGCATGGGCCGCATCGCCGGCGGCATCTCGGTCACCGCGCGTGACCTCATCCGTTTCGGCGAGATGATCCGCTGCCGCGGCGTGGTCGAGGGGCGGCAGGTGGTGCCGGGCTGGTGGATCGACGACATCCGCGAGAACGGCGATCCCAAAGCCTGGGCCGACGGCGACCTCGCCGAGTTCTTCCCGGGCGCGCGCTACCGCAGCAAATGGTTCACGATCGATCCGTCGCGCAACGCGCTCACCGCGATCGGCATTCACGGCCAGCACCTCTATGTCGACCTCGACTCGGACACCGTCATCGTCAAGCTCGCGACCCAGCCCAAGGCGATGGACGTGCCGATTGACCAGCGCTGGTTCGCCGCCTTCAGCGCCATCACCGCGCATCTCGCCTGATTTCTGGACATCCCCATGCTCGATACCGTCAAAGCCAAATCGCAAACAGAGACCGCGGAGCCGCATCCGCTCGATCCGCTGACGGCCGAGGAGATCACCGCCGCCTGCACGCTGGTGCGCGCCGCCGTGGCCTCGCCGGAGAACTGCCGATTCCCGGCGGTGCGGCTGGAAGAACCAACCAAGCAGGAGCTGGCCGCAGGCGGCGTAGGGCGTCGCGCCTTTGCGTTGACGCTCGACGTCGCCACGGGCGAGGCCATCGAGCACATCGTCGATCTCGGCCGTGGCGAGATCGTCGGGCGCAAGGTCGTCCCGAACCGCGAGGCGCCCTATGGGCAGCCGCCGGTGATGCTGGAGGAATTCTTCAAGTGCGAGGCCGTGGTCAAGGCCGATCCGGGCTGGCGGGCGGCGATGGTGCGGCGCGGGCTTTCCGACAAGGACATCGAACTGGTCCAGGTCGATCCGTTCTCGTCGGGTTTCTTCGACAAGGAGTTCGAGCGCGGCGCCCGTATCGTGCGTGCCGTCAGCTATTTTCGCGAGCACTTGCAGGACAATGGCTATGCGCACCCGATCGAGGGCGTGGTCGCTGTCGTTGACCTGATCGGCGGCAAGGTCATCGACCTTACCGATGAGGATCCGATCGTGCCGATTCCGCGCAAGAAGCGGAACTACGGCGCGCATGAGGTGGCCAATCCGCGCGCCGACATCAAGCCGCTGCACATCGAGCAGCCGGAGGGTGCGAGCTTTCGCGTCGAGGGCTGGAAGGTCGACTGGCAGAAATGGAGCTTTCGCATCGGCTTCACGCCGCGCGAGGGCCTCGTGCTGCATCAGCTCGCCTACCAGGACGGCGCGCGCAAGCGCTCCCTGATCCATCGCGCCAGCGTTACCGAGATGGTGGTGCCTTATGCCGATCCGACCGCGAACCATTTCTGGAAATCGGCGTTCGATGCCGGGGAATATGGCCTCGGCATGCTTGCGAACGCGCTCGAGCTCGGCTGCGACTGTCTCGGCAACATCCGCTATTTCGACGTGCCGGCCGCCGACAGCAAGGGCGAGCCGTTCGTCATGCAGAACGCCATCTGCATGCATGAGGAAGACTATGGGATCGCCTGGAAGCACTATGAGTTCCGCAACGGCCTGTTCGAGATCCGCCGCTCGCGGCGGCTTGTGATCTCGTTTTTCGCGACCGTCGGCAATTACGATTACGGCTTCTACTGGTATCTCTACCAGGACGGCACGATCCAGTTGGAGACCAAGCTGACCGGCATCATCCAGACCGCCGCGGTGCGATCTGGCGAGACGTACAAATGGGGCGGCATGGTCGACGACAATCTGGGCGGACCGACGCACCAGCACTTCTTCAACGTGCGCCTGCACATGGATCTCGACGGCGGCGGCAACACCGTCACCGAGCACGATTTCGTGCCGCGGCCCTGGGGTGACGACAATCCGCACGGCAATGTCTTCGACACCACGGCGCGGGTGTTGTCGCGCGAGCATGACGCGGCTGCGATCGCCAACGGCCAAACCGGCCGGTTCTGGAAGATCAGCAATCCCAATGAGACCAACTCGGTCGGTAATGCTCCGGCCTACAAGCTCGTCGTCAATCCGAGCCCGCTGATGCTGGCGCAGGAGGGCAGTTACGTGCGCAAGCGCGGCGGCTTCGCCACCAAGCATGTCTGGGTGACAGCATTCGATCCGGCCGAGAAATACGCAAGCGGCGATTATCCCAACGTCCATGCCGGCGGCGATGGCCTGCCGCGTTATGCCGCGAAGGACCGCAACATCGAGAATGCCGATATCGTGGTGTGGCACTCTTTCGGCCACACCCATGTCTGCAAGCCCGAGGACTTCCCGATCATGCCAGTGGAATATGCCGGCTTCCTGCTGAAGCCGACCGGCTTTTTCGCCGCCAATGCGGCCGGCGACATCCCGCCGGACCGCAACAGCCGCAGCGTGCTGGCACACACGAGCAACACTGCCGACGAATCGTGTTGTCGCGCCGGCAAGTCATAGAGCCGGATCGAGCTCGATCGGATTTCCCGGCAGCGCCGACCGTCGTAGTTGGCGATTCTCGCGCGGTAGCAGGCTGATCGTTTCCAGCCATTGCCGAATGGTGAGGGAGCGTTTCTGTCTAGAAGCATTCCAAATCTGTGGGCACGACGGCTGCGTGGCACCGGACGCGGCAATTCGGCATGAGCGCATTCGTCGCACGCGCCGCGCACGCCTCTGGAGAGATTCTAACCTCGTTCCTATCGCACTCCGAAACCGCCTGAGTTAGGGCGGGGCACCAAAAATGATACCGGCAAAGCCGGCAGTGCGTGGGGCCTCGAAAGACGTGACCGACTACCAACTTTCTTCGCGTGAACGCGCGCGTCGTCGACAGATTCGTGTGCTGCTGCTCGGGGCAGTCAGCACATTCTCGCTCGTGGTTCCCTTTGGTTCCGTGGAGGCGCAGACCCAAATTCCCGCTGTCACCGTCGACGCGCCGGTTCAGCGCGCCCGTCCTGCGGGGGTTGCTTCGTCGCGAAGGGCGGCGACACGCACCTCTCGCGCCAATCGTCGCTCGCCTGCGCAGGCCGCCGCGCCGACCCAGTCGGCATCATCGAACGGCGCAACGGGCGAACGTGCCAATGGTCCGGTGCGCGGTTTCGTCGCCACGCGGAGCGGCACGGCCACCAAAACCGATACACCGCTGATCGAAACTCCGCAGTCGGTTTCCGTCGTCACCACCGACCAGGTCAGGAATCAGGGCGCTGTCTCGATCGGCGAGGCGCTGCGCTATACCGCCGGTGTCAGCGGCGACGTCAATGGCGGCTCGGACACCCGCTTCGGCGCGCTCCAGATCCGCGGCTTCGACACGACCATGTCGGGTCTCTACGTCGACGGCCTGCGGATCCCCTCGAGCAACTACGTGCACTTCAATGGCCTCGATCCCTACGGGGCCGAGCGCCTGGAGGTGCTCAAGGGACCGTCATCGGCGATGTATGGCGGCAGCGGCACCGGCGGCATTCTCAACTACGTGACAAAACTGCCGACGGCGCAGCAGTTCGGCGAAGTCTCGATCTCCGGCGGCAGCTTCAACCGCTATCAGGGCCAGTTCGACATGGGCGGCCCCGCCAACAAGGAAGGCACCGTGCTGTGGCGCCTCACCGGCGTCGTCCGCGACGGCCAGACCCAGGTCGACTTCACCAAGGACAACCGCGTCTTCATCGCGCCCGCCGTCACTTTCAAGCCGAACGAGGACACCACCGTCACGCTGCTGGCCAACTACCAGCGCGACCGGGCAGGGTGGGGCCTGCAGTTCCTGCCGGCCTCGGGCACGGTGTGGCCGAACAACGGCCGCACCATCCCGGTCTCGTTCTTCGCGGGCGTGCCGGGCTTCAATGCGTTCAACACCGAGATTGCGACCGCCGGCTATCAGCTGTCGCACAATTTCACCGACAACATCACGTTCCGGCAGAACCTGCGCTACGCCTATCAGCACAACGAGGAAAAGACCTTCTACGGCACCGGATACACAGACGAAGCGGCGGGGCAGCTGGGGCGTTTCGGCAGCTATAGCAACTCCTACATCAACTCCTTCGCGGTGGATAACCAGCTCCAGGGCAAGTTCAATACCGGCATCCTCAGCCACACCACCCTGGTCGGGCTCGACTATCGCAACACCACGTTCCGCGATACGGCCTTCGCCGTCACAACGTCAGCGCCGGAGATCAACGTCTTCAACCCGGTCTACAGTTACGACTGGGCCCTCGGCGGCATGTACGACAACAAGGGCATCAAGCAGTCGCAGCTCGGCCTCTATGCGCAGGACCAGATCAAGCTCGGCCGGCTGTCGTTCCAGCTCGGCGGCCGCCAGGACTTCGTGACGACGCGGCTCGACACCAATCTGCCCCCGGCCGATACTTCGACATCGAAGGACGCCTCGGCCTTCACCGGCCGCGCTGCCGTCATGTACAATTTCGACAACGGCATCGCGCCCTATTTCAGCTATTCCGAGTCGTTTCTGCCGCAGCTCGCGACCAGTCCTTCCGGACAGATGCTCGATCCCGAGACCGGCGTGCAGTACGAGGTGGGCGTCAAGTATCAACCGGTCGGCTGGAATGCGCTGTTCACCTTCGCCGCCTTCGACCTGACGCGTGACAACGTCGCTGTGTACGTGCCTGCAACCACCTTTTACGAACAGATCGGGCAGGTGAAGTCGCGCGGTATCGAGCTCGAAGGCTCGATGTCGCTCGCCGACGGCTGGAATCTGCGGGCGGCCTACGCCTATATCGATGCCATGGTCACGCAAGATCCGGTCAATGTCGGCAAGGCGCCGGTCACCGTGCCGCTCAACCGCGCCTCGCTGTGGAGCGACTACACGCTTCAGAACGGCATGCTGGCGGGCTTGCAGTTCGGCGGCGGCGTTCGCTATGTCGGCGCGACCTGGGGCGATGATGCCAACACCTTCAAGGTGGGATCGGCCACAGTGCTGGATGCGCTTCTTGCCTATACCCGTGACAATTGGCGGCTGTCGCTAAACGTCACCAACCTTGCGGACACGCGCTATGTCGCGGCGTGCTACGGCCTTTCGGGCTGCATGTATGCCGAGGGACGGAAAGCCATCGGCAAGCTGACTTATCGCTGGTGAAATCGAAGACGGTCCGACGATGGCGGGCCGGACCTGCTGGATGAGAGTGCAAGACGATGAGAGCGATATTCGGCAAGCTGCATCGCTGGGCGGGACTGCTCACGGCCGGATTCCTGTTCTTCTCCGGCATCACCGGGGCGATCATCTCCTGGGATCACGAGATCGACGACGTCCTGAACAGCCATCTGTTCGACGTCAGCAGCAAAGGCCCGGCGATCCCCTCGATCGAGCTCGCCAAGATGATCGAGCAGCGCGATCCCCGCGCGCGCGTCGTCTACCTCTTCATGACGCCGGAGGAGGGCCACTCGCTGTGGTTCTTCGTCATGCCGCGGATCGATCCCGCGACCGGCAAGCGCTACGCCCTCGACTACAACCAGATCTTCCTCGATCCCAACACCGGCGCAGAGCTCGGCCGGCGCTATTGGGGCGCGGTGTGGCCCGTCACGCGGGAGAATTTCGTTTCGTTTCTCTACAAGCTGCACTACACGATGCACATTCCGGAGTTCTGGGGCAGCGATCGCTGGGGCATGCGCGTGCTCGGCGTGATCGCGATCATCTGGACCATCGATTGCTTCGTCGGCTTCTACCTGACACTACCCTCGCGCAGACGCGCCAAGGCGGCGCGGGCGCCTGTTGTCACGCGCCAGCTCGAGCGCGGCTTCTGGGCGCGATGGGCGCCGGCCTGGACCATCAAGACGTCCGGCAGCGCCTACCGGATCAATTTCGACATCCATCGCGCCTTCAGCCTGTGGACCTGGGGCGTGCTCTTCATCATCGCCTTCACCGCGTTCTCGCTGAACCTCTATTTCGAGGTGTTCTCGCCGCTGATGAAGATGGTGTCGAACTACACGCCGACACCCTATGAGCAGCGGCCGTATCGCGATCTCGACGATCCCATCGAGCCCAAGGTGACCTTCGCCGACATCGCCGCCCGCGCCGCCGCCGACGGCAAGGCGCGGGGGTGGACGATCCCGGTCGGCTCGGTCAATTACGGCCCGGCCCATGGCGTCTATGCCGCCGCTTTTTTCCACCCCGGCGACGACCACGGCGCCGGCGGTGTCGGCCCGGCGCAGCTCTATTACGACAGCGAGGACGGCCGCCCGATCGGCGAGCGGCTGCCCTGGGTCGGTACCGCCGCCGACATCTTCGTCCAGGCACAATTTCCGCTGCATTCGGGCCGCATCGTCGGACTGTTCGGCCGCATCCTGATCTCGATCATGGGGCTGGTCGTGGCGGCACTCTCGGTCACCGGCGTCGTGATCTGGTGGCGCAAGCGCCGCGCCCGCATCCGCGTGCGCGAGACCGCGGCGGTGCGTCTGACCCGGCAGTTGACGCCGGCGGAGTAGGGCCCCCGCACGGTCGTTGGGGATGAACCTTCCCGCCTCCAGCCGGCACAAAGACTGGAGATCGCTCCCAGTCCGCGGACATCGAATGAAATCGCTTGCCTTGCTCTGCCTGCTCGTCCTGGCGACGCCCGTCCATGCGGCCACGCCCGAGCAGCACTATCTCGACCTGCGCGACCGCTACATCGCAAAATTCTCGAGTGCCAAGGAGAGCGACGAGATCTACAAGCAGCATGATGCGGCGCTGAAGGAGCTGGCAGGCGTGCTGCGCGGCCTGGTAGGGCCGGTCACAATCAAGGGGCTCCCCGCAGACGGCAAGTCGAACGTCGACACACTTTTCAAGAGTGATATCGGCTTCGGCCATCTCGACGGGCTAAGCTTCGCCTCGGAAGGCTACAAGACGCAAGCCGTCGTAACCACGAGCCCGCTTCTGGCGCACTGGCTGCGCGAGCATCGCGAGGACGGCATGCCGCAGGAGAGCGGCGCCGCGTTCAAGTCCGACCGCTTCTATTATCATGCGATCCAGGACGCCGCCTTCGCCAAATATGCCGAGCTGCCGATCACAAAACCCGCATCCGCGAGCGCTGCAGTTGCGGTGCTCGGCGTGCGCGGCAATGGCGGGCTCAAGGGACCGCCGGATGAAATCGACGTCGTCGCGACCAAGGGCGACAAGGTCTACTTCCTCGCCACATCGAACGCGGTGAAGACGGCTGAAATCCCGGCATGCGAGCGCGTGTGGAAGCAGATGATGGCGAAACCCGTCAACAAGAAGGACCCGCGCGGCGACATGGCCCGCGAGGATCAGGCCATGGACGCCTACACGAAATGCTTCGCCAGGGAAGCGCCGAGCCAGGGCTGGTACGCCGCGGCCGTCAAGAAGGCGCAGAGCCAGCTGGAGCTGCTGCCACTGCAGTAGCGCGCAAGGTTACGCCGACAATTCGATCGATTGACCGGCACCATTGATCAGATGCACGCGGTCGATGTCGACATGCGGCAAGAGCGATCGAATCTTATCTTCAGGCATCAGGCTGAACGCCGTTGACAATGCGTCCGCCGCGGTCGCGCAGCGGGACACCGTCGTCACGCTGCGATAGCGGAGAGCGCAGCCGCCCGATCGCGGATCGAACAGATGGTTGAAGCGCGCGCTGGAATCGAACTGGAAGCCGTAGCCGCCGGAGGTGGATACGGCGCGGTCGACGATCGGCAGCACCGCTTTCGTGTGACCCGCAATGTCGGGATCGGCGATGCCGATCTCCCAGGGCCCTCCGTCCGGACGCGCGCCGATCGCGCGGGCCTCGCCCATGTCGACCAGGCTGCGAGAGATGCCGTGCGCCCGCAACAGGTCGACCACCTTGTCCGTGACGTAGCCTTGCGCGATCCCGTTCAGGGTGACGGCCATGCCCTTGGGCATCACGATCCGGTCGCGGCTGATCGACAGCCGGCTGCTGCCGATGCGCGCGAGCGCGGCCTCGATCGCGGCTGCCGCAGGACCGGCCGGATCCGCGTCATCTCGCGCGAAATGGCTCGCGTAGAGCTCCCACAGCGGCTGCACCGTGACATCGAACAGACCGCCCGTCAGCGTGGAATAGTGCTGCGAGGTCGATAGCAGATCGACCATTTCGGCGGCGGGATCGATCAGGACACCGGTGCGGTTCAGCGCAACCAGGGCGGAATCGTTCAGGTAAAGGCTGAACTGCCGCTCGAGCCGCCGCGCCTCGGCGCAGGCCAGCGAGATCAGTCGCTCCGCCCGGCTGCGGTCTTCGTCGTGGATCTCCATCGTGGCCACCGCGCCCAGCATCGTGCCACGCCAGGTGACCGGCGCGATCTCTGCACGAACGGAGTGTCCCGGAGCCAGCGCGCCGAGGCCCGCGGCCGCCGCGCTGATCCGGATGAAGCGTCGGCGCGTCAGTGTTCGCGTCATGGCGTTCTCCTCGATCGTTCGCCCGGCGGCCCTTCGGCCGCTTCGTCGGCCGCAACGGCGCCGGCGGCATTCGCCGACGTCAGGACATAGTCCCGGGGCACCTCGTCGAAGCCGACGATCCTGCCGCCGTTTTCTCCGGCGAACTTCTCGGCCGCCGCCCGGTCCGAGAACGGAACGGCCTCGTCACCGCCCATGCCGCTTTTGACCCGGCTCTCGATCACGTAGAGCGCCTTGCGTGCCTCGATCCAGTTATCGGCGCCGGGCTTGTCCCACTCAGGCGCCTTGCCCATGTCGGACACGTAGATCGCCTGAATGTCCTTGGGCTCGTCGGGCAGCATGGTGAAGGCGATCGTGTCGCGCACCGACGAGAACCAGACGGGCTCGATCAGGCTCGCGGCAAAGACATGGCCCTTCGGTCCCGGGTGCTCGAGCACGTTCATGCCGCAGTAATGGCCGATGTCCTCCGCGGTCATCCGATGCGGCGGCGGGATCTTCGCGGCCTGCTTCTCGTTGCAGCCGGCGAGCACGAGCGGCACGAGCAAGGCGAGGAGGATCGTTCGGCGCCTCATAGCTCCCTCCGCGAGAAGGCGAGCGCGGCCAGCCCCAGCGGCAGCAGCGTCCAGCAGAGCAGGGCGGTCAGAAGGACCGGTATCGTCAGGGACGTGGTTTGGGCAAGGCCAGCCATGCCGGCGAAGGTGCTGACATTGGCGAACCCGGTCAGGTTGATCAGCCGGTAGGCGTCGGTCGGATTCGACAGCAGCATGGCGTTGAGCACGCTCGCCGAGATGCTGCGCCCCTGATCGAGCGCGAGCACGCCCAGCAGCGCCATGTCGTAGATCAGCACCAGCAGCAGCCACAATCCGATGCAGATGCCGGCTGCCGTTCCGCGGTCGCGCACGAGCGCGCTGACCAGATATCCGATGGCGACGAAAGCGGCGCCGAGCAGCACCGAGGAGCCCACCATCGCCGCGAACGCCAGGAAACTGTCGCTATCAATCTGGCTGCCCGTCGCCGCCAGCGCTCCGACCGCCGCGCCGTAGCCGAGGCAGGTCGCAAAAGCGAGGACGGCGAGGTGGCCTAAGAACTTGCCGAGCAGCACCTGCCATCGCGCCACCGGATAGCTCAGCAGCAACAGCATCGTCCCCCGTTCCATCTCGCCGACGATGGCGTCGTGGGAGATCAGGAGCGCGATCAGCGGAACGAGAAAGATCGTCAGGCTCGACAGGCTGACGATGACCACATCCAGGGTGCGAACACCCACGTTTCCGGTCGGCGCGCTGCCGAGAAAGGTCAGTGACAGGGCAAGCCCGGCGAGCAGGAGCGTTGCGGCAAGCACCCAGCGATTGCGGATGGCCTGGTGGACTTCCTTGGCGGCGATGATCAGGACATTCATGGCGCCTGCTCCGATTGCCGGAGGAAATGAGCATAGAGCTCGTCGAGTGTGGGCGGGACCACGTCGACGTCCTCGACCGAATTGCCGGCGGCCGTCGCGCGATGCAGCAGCTCGATCTTCCGCTCCGGCGCGGCGTCGATCTCGACGATGTGGCCGTTCAGACGGCGGCAGGTGGCGTCTTGCGGAGCCCAGCCCGGCATCTCGCTGGGCGCGAGGCCAGCCACCTTGAGACGGATCCGGGTAGGGAGCCGGGCGAGACGACGCAGCTCGTCGATCGATCCGTCCGCGACCTTGATGCCGCGGTTCATGATGATGACGCGCCCGGCGCGCTCCTCCAGCTCGGTCAGCGCATGCGACGACAGCAGCACGGTCGCGCCGCGCGCCGCGAGCCGCGCGATGATGTCGTAGAAGGTCTGCCGCAGCTCCGGATCGAGACCAGTGGTCGGCTCGTCCAGCAGCAGCACGCGCGGCTCGCCAAGCAGTGCCTGCGCGAGCCCCAGCCGCTGGCGCATGCCCTTCGAATAGGTGTTGACCCGGCGGCGGCTGGCGGCTCCCAGTCCGACCGCGTCGAGCAGCTCCAGCGCCTTGGCAACCGGCTCTCGTTTCAGCCTGGCGTAGAAGGCCTGCGTCTCGCGGCCGGTGAGGGCGGGGTCGAAGGAGACGTTTTCGGGGAGGTAGCCGAGCTGCCGTCGGCCTGCGAATTCGCCGGCGGCGGGATTATCTCCGAGAACCTCGATGGCGCCTCTGGTCGGCCGGATCAACCCGAGCATGAGCTTCATGAGCGTGGTCTTGCCGGCGCCGTTGTGCCCGATCAAGGCCACCAGCTCGCCCTGGCCAAGCGTGAACGACGCACCGCGCACGGCCTCGACCCGGCCAAACACCTTGGTGACGTCGCTGACACGTACCGTGCTGGTCATCGTGTTTCCTTCACCGGGGTCCGCGGCGGCGACACCAGCGGATGGCTGTCGACCACGCCGCCCGGCAGCAGCGCGGGAAACTGTGCCTGCGCCCAGCGGATCACCTGGACGGCGGGACTGTTGATCAGGACCTTCGCAGCCGGCGCCGTCCACAGCACGCGGTCGATGAGGTCGTTCGGCCGGTACGCCGTGTCGGCGATGCCGTCGCCATTCAGATCGAATGCCGGATTATCGCTCCAATAGTTGCCGCGCCCTCCGGTCGACCAGTCGAGGTGCCGGGTGCCGACATATTTCACCTGGTTGGCATTGCTGACGAAGGAATTGCCGGTGATTTCGTTGCCTTCGGAGCCCGCCGTGAAGTGCACGCCGATGGCGCAGCGTTCGAACCAGTTGTTGCGGAATTTGTTGTGATTGGTGTTGTAGATGAACACGCATTTCTCCGGGCCGCTCTTGAGCGTGCTGTCCCGTGCCTGCTGCGGAAGCATTCCTCGCTCGTCCGCGGGACCGTCCTCCGCCCTCTGTGTCATCGAGCCGAGCGGGCCGCCCGTGACCCGGTTGCCCTCGATCTGGGCATAGTTCGCGTAGTTGAAGAGCAGCCCATAGTCGCGGTCGTGATCTGAGGAGTTGCCGCGGATCACCAGACGATTCGAATACATGATGGCGTAACCGACATGGTTGCCGATCGAAACGTTGCCGCTGATCTCGCTGTCGTTGGTGTACATGTAGTGGACGGCGAAACGAACCTGCTCGAAGCGATTGTCGATGAAGCGGTCCTTGCTGCTGGAGATCGAGAAGATGCCGTCGCGGCCGTAGCGGAACATGTTGTTCGCGATGGTGACGTCGGGCGCGTTCCACAGCGAGATGCCGTTGCCTGCCTCGCTAAGGCGCCCGCCGCGCAGTCCCTCGATCTCGTTGCGGACGACCCGGGAGCCCCTGGCGCCGTGCACATAGACGCCGAAGAGGTTTCCCACCAGGTGGTTGTCCTCGATCTTGGCGCGCTCCGCGGTCTTTTGCAGGAAGATCCCGGAATTCATCTGCTGCAGATCGCGGCCGGATGCCCGGATGGTCACGCCGCGGATTGTGACGTCGGGCGCGCTGACGGTGATGACGTTGCCGGAGCCGTCGCCGTCGAGCACCGCGCCTCGGCTCCCGACCAACTCCAGGGGACGGTCGATCCGGATCGAGCCGTGATATTCGCCGGGAGCAAGCTCGACGACGTCGCCGGCGCGCGCACCATCCAGCACCGCTTGCAGCGGCTGCCCAGGCGCAGCCGTCAAGGTCTCCGCATCGGCGAAGCCGGACAATCCGGCGGCGACCAGCGCCGCCGGAAACATGCGTGACAACAGACCCACGAGGTCGCTCCGATCAGACCGACTTCAAACCGATTTGGGCTCGACGAACATCCGGCCTTTCATCTCCATGTGCATGGCGTGGCAGAACCAGGAGCAGTAGTACCAGTAGACTCCCGGCTTGTCGGCCGTGAAGGTCACCGACGAGGTGGCCATCGGCCCGATCTCCATGTTGATACCGTAGTTGACGATACAGAAGCCGTGCGTGAGATCCTCGACTGCGTCGATGTTCGTGATGAAGACGGTGACTTCCTCGCCTTGCTTGACCTGGAACTGTTCGAGGCCGAACGCTGGCGCGGTCGACGTCATATAGACGCGCACCTTGTTGCCGTCGCGAATGATCTTCGAATCGGCCTCCAGGTTGATGCCGTCCGCCTTGGCCTGCTTGACCGCATCCGCAAACATCGGATCCGCGCGATCCCAGATCGAGATCGGGTTGATCTTGGAGCGGTGGACGATGGTCGCGTCATGCGGCTCGGCGAAGCTCGGGCCGTCATGCACCAGCTTCATCTGGTCGCCCGAAATGTCGATCAGCTGATCGTTCTCAGGCTTGAGCGGCCCGACGTTCAGGAAGCGGTCCTTCGAGAACTTGTTCAGCGAGATCAGCCATTTTCCATCGGCCTCCTTGGTCTGGCCCATCGAGGTATGGTTGTGGCCCGGTTGATAATGGACGTCGAGCTTCTGGATGATGGGGTTGACCTTCTCACCCTTGAAAGCCCGCTTGGCGAGGTCGAGGTTCCACTTGCAGACCTGGCTGTCGAGGAACAGGGTCGTGTAGGCGTTGCCCTTGCCGTCGTAGGCGGTGTGCAACGGGCCGAGGCCAAGCTCAGGCTCGGCGACGACGACGTCGCGCGGCTTGATCTTGTCGTCGAACAACTGGTCGAACAGGCGCACGTCCATCACGGTCACGGTGGGGGAGAGCTTTCCGGCCGCCACGATGTGGATGCCGTCCGGAGCCGTGTTCATGCCGTGCGGATTGTTCGAGACCGGAACGTAGCGCGTGTAGGCCGACCCCTTGCGGCCGTCGATCACGGGCACGCCGTTCATTTCCTTGAAGTCGCCCTTCTTTACGGCCTCTTCGATCCGCTTGATGTTGAAGATGACGACCCAGTCCTGCTCGCTGGCGGTCATCTCCGCGAGCGTGACACCTTCCTCGCCGTTGTAGCAGGTCGCGAAGCAATACTTGCCCTGGTAGTCGGCGTCGACATTGTCGAGGTTGCCGCTGACGATCACCTGCCAGGCCACCTTCATCGTTTCGCCGTCGATCGCGCTGAAGATGGAGTGATACTGCTTGGGATCGTCGAGGACCTTGCCGTCATTGGGCAAGGGCACGCCGTCCTCGCCGTTGGCGAACACATAGCCCGTGCGCGGATATTTCTGCAGACGCAGGCCGTGGACCGTGTGCTGGTTCGGCAGTTCGACAATCTTGTCGCATTTCATGATGTCGAGCCGCACCCGCGCGACGCGGCTGTTGGCCTTGTCGTTCATGTAGGCATAGCGACCGTCATAGGTACCGTCCGTGAACGAAATATGGGGGTGGTGGAGGTCGCCGTTCATGAACGTGCCGCCGCGGGTCTTGAGGAATTCGCGGGTCGCGGGCTGCATGCCTTCGGTCAGAACCTTGAGGCTTTCATTGGTCTGGCCCCAACCGGTCGCGCTGCACCGGTTGAACACCGGAACACGCATCAATTCGCGCATCGAGGGGAGGCCGACGATTCGCATCTCGCCGGACTGGCCGCTCGAGAAGAACACGTAATATTCGTCGAGCTCGCCGGGCGCGACCTCGGTCTTCTGCACGGCCGGCCGTGCCGCCGGCGCTTTCGGAGCAGCATTCTTGGTCTGCGCGTCCGCAGATGAGACGAAGCCGCCGTCCTTGATCGCCGCCCCGCCAGCCAGGCCCACGCCCGCTGCGGCCGCCGTCGTTCCCAGCACGGTTCGTCGGCTGACGCCCTTTGCCTTTTCGTTTTCACTCATGATTGCCTCCTCGGCTTTCGGTTCAGTTTGGGGGTGGAGTTGCGACGGGTGAAACGCCGACAGGTTTGCCGCCGGCGGTGATGACAGTCGCTGGACCCTTGCCGCCTGGGCGCATCGCGGGCGAGGACATCGCCGCGAACTTCTCGCGCTTGAGCCGCACCTGGATCATGTGCGGGCAGCGGTGATCATCGTAATAGAGCTCCTGACAATGCATGCAGTAGATGCACTCATTGACGTTGATGTGCCCCTCAGGATGGATCGACTGCACCGGGCATTCCTTGGCGCAGCGTTGGCAGGGTGACCCACATTCTTCCCACCGGCGGAGCCATTCGAACGTCCGGATGCGGCCGGGGATCGCGAGCGCGGCGCCGAGCGGGCAGAGGTAGCGGCAGAAGAAGCGTTCGATGAAGAGGCCGATGACGAGCAGGGCGACTGCGTAGGCGACGAACGGCCAGCTTCGCGAAAACTTCAGGATGATCGCGGTCTTGAACGGCTCGACCTCGGCGAACCGCTCAGCCATGTCGACCGAATAGAGCGACAGGCCGAACAGACCGAGGAAGATGATGTACTTGATCGGCCATAGCCGTTCGTGCAGCCCCCACGGCACCGTTATCTGGGGCACCTTCAGCCATTTCGCGGCCGTGTTGGTGAGCTCCTGGAGCGCGCCAAAGGGACACAGCCAACCGCAGAACGGACCTCGGCCCCAGAACAGAAGCCCGCCGGCCGTTGCAGCCCACAGAATGAAGATCAATGGTGCGGCGAGGAAAAATTCCCAGCGGAAGCCCGTCACCAGCGCATTGGTAAAGGTGACGACGTTGACGACGGAGAGCTGCGCGTTGGCGTACCAGCCGAGCCAGACCAGAACGAGGGCGAGATATCCCCGCCGCACCCAGGTGTAGAACACCGGTCGGCGCACCAGCAGGTTCTGGAAGAAGAAGATGCCGGTGAGGACGGCCAGCATGAACGCGGTGATGCCGATCGAGACGGTGCTCGACCGCCAGATCCGCATCCACAGAGGTTCGTCCGCCTCCGGGGGCGGTGCGGCCGCAGCGTTGGCCTGCTGCGAGGCCGGAGGCGCCGCGCTCTCCGGTACCGTCACCGCACGCTGCTCGCGGCGTATATAACTGTCGGGCAGGGTGTAGCCGAGATCGAAAGTCAGGAACGCCTTGTCGCGGCCGCCGAGACTGCGTTGCACCAGCAATTGAAGCTGCCACGGCTGCGTCGGATCCAGGGTGAACTCAGGCGGGGTGACGAACAGGCCGATTTCCCTGAACTCGGGCGCGCCGACCGCGTCCAGTGCGCCGAGCCGGGTGTGGTTGCGGTCGCGGAAGCGGGTGCTGTTGCCTTCCTGCAGGATTTCGATGCGATCGAAGATGCCGCCGCGGACATAGGCCGACCCCTTGAACGAGTAGGGGCCGTTGCCGGCAACGACGATGGCCTGCTGCCCGGGCTTCAGGCTGTCCTTCAGCCGCTGATAGCCGTCCTCGCCAAGCAGGCTGCGGCCGATCGTGGGCGCGGTCACCAGCGCTACGTAGAGGTCGATGAAGGTTTCGCTCGCCTCGCCAGGTTCGGGATACTGGCTCGCCGCGGCGCTGCCGGACTTCGCAAAGGCTTCGTTGATGTCGCCGATGCCGAGCTGAAGCCGGCGCACCGAGCCGTCGCCGACGAGGCTCTCCCAGTCACGCACTTCACTGCGCCCGAGATCGAGCGTCTTGACGACAGGGGGAAGGGCGGCCGAAGCCGCCGCGCCGTCACCGCCGCCGATGCGTCCGCCGCGGATGAGCTTGGACGCGGCGCGGACGACACTGTCACCCATCACCAGCACGGTGACGGTCGCGCCGCTCACGATGTCGACCTGCGGCGGCTTCTCGGCACCACTTGCGACAGGCTTCATGTCCTTGCCGATCAGGGAGTTCATGGCGGCGACGATGCGCGCCTCCGGAATGCCGACCAGCACGATCGGCTCCTTGTGATCGACGAGCTTGATCCCGGTGATGACGCCTTTCGGATCAATTCCGGCAAGCAAGTGAATCGGTTTGCCCGAGTACCCGACAGAGTTCGCAAAATCGGAGTTGAGGAAAACGAATCCCTGAAGCTGATCGCCGCGGTACACCGGTACAATGGGCGGATCGCCTTGCGGCGGGCCGAAACGATCCGCATCCGGGAAAAATTCGGCAGGCGTAAGCTTCGGCAGGTATGTTGGTAAGTCACCGGCGGCGCATGCGGGCGAGACGTACGCCAGACACATCAGCAGCAAGCCCGCAAGCGCTAGCGCCGCACGCCTTGTGAAGGCGGTATCGTCATCCGGTCGCTTCAACATATCGGTTCAAATGCGATCTGCGCGACCCACCGGGACGCGCGTGCCTTGAGATTCTTCTTCGATGATTTGTCGCCGCTGACGTGTCAAAGTCATCGCGCGTGCCCACATCTGTCAAGGCCAGCGAAAATATTTGTATTCGCGCTGAGCTGAATCAGAAGCCTGCATTTGGAGTCCTTGCCATGCCATTCCTGCGCACTTCATTGCTGAGCGCTGAGCCCGCAGGTGTATTGCAGTCGCTCGACGAACTCTTTGCGCTAGCGCATGCAATGGAGCAGGAGGCAGCCAAAAGGTATGATGCTCTTGCTGATGACATGCGCGGGCAGGGCAAGGATGATCTCGCAGACGTGTTCGCGAAGCTCGCCGCCGCCGAGCGCGAGCATGTCGACAGCGTCACGCGGTGGTCGCAATCTCGGCGCGGCAAGATCCCGGATCCCGCCATGGTGCGTTGGGAGGCGCCGGAAACGCTCGCCCCGGAATCCGCCGCTGAGGTCAAAACGTCGCGCTTGATGACGCCGTACCGCGCGCTCGCGATGGCGGTCCGCAACGAGGAGCGCGCCTTTGCGTTCTGGTCTTATCTCGCCGCCTATTCCGATGACCGCGATATCAAGAAGGCGTCCGAGGCAATGGCCAAGGAAGAGCTCGGCCATGTCGCGACGCTGCGGAAGGAGAGGCGCCGCGCCTATCATCGCGAGCACGAACGGAGCGGCGCCGAGGCATCGTCCGTGCCTCTGCGGCAAATTGATGCGCAAAGGCTCGAGCTTCGCCTGGTCTTGCAGCTCAGCGACATGGAACAACGCCTGAGCGGGCCGGCAGCAATCCGGACCCAGAACATTCGCCAGCAGACGATCGAGATGGCCGACGCCACCGGGGGCCTCGGGAGCTTTCCGGCGTCCATGGAGCGCAAAGGCCCACTGGAGATCGCCGAGGCCCTGGTCGACGGCTACCTCGACGGCGCCGAGCGGTCGAGCGACGCGGCCCATCTCGAACGCCTGCAGCAACTTGCCGAGCGCGCGATCTCGCGGCTGGCCTGGCTGCGATCGCTTTCGGCCGACTGACGCGCTTACGTCACCCTCAGAGCTGCTGCACACCAGAGCCGCATAGCCGTCGGCCGGGGCAGTGGCCGCACGTCCTTCACTGGCGGAAAAGACGCACAGATTTGGCGATAGGCGCTCGCTTCAGGCGGAGATCCGACGCGGCCACAGCCTAATCCATAATTCGCATAAGGTATATTATGGAATATATTTATATACAATGAGATCAGTTATTTAGCTGCAATTCCTGCCACCGCACCTTCGCCCAAGCGCGATTTTCAGTCCGGGCCGCGACGCCGCCCCGGGTCTCGACGGCTACTGTGCATGGGGTTGTTTTTCAGATTTTGAATCCGGCCCATCTCTGCGAAAGCCGATATTGCCGGGACCTTGTCCGGCTGCAATAAGCGAGGCCTCGCGAGATCGCAGATGACCTTCAGGCCTTCCGTCCGTATAGGTTTGCATCTCAGAACAACAACAAACCTTCCGAGGAAGCAGACCCATGGTCTTTTCAACGCGCTTTTCCCGACGCACGCTTCTCAAGGCCTCCGCCGCGACCGCGGTCCTGGGCGGCATCGGTGCGCCCCATGTGGCCCGCGCCCAGAGCGCCGAGTTCACCTACAAATACGCCAATAACCTGCCGGACACCCATCCGCTGAACGTACGCGCCAAGGAGATGGCGGCGGCGATCAAGACCGAGACCAACGGCAAGTTCGACCTCCAGATCTTCCCGAACAACCAGCTCGGGTCCGACACCGACATGCTGAGCCAGATCCGCTCGGGCGGCGTCGAGTTCTTCACGCTGTCCGGCCTGATCCTGTCGACCCTGGTGCCGGCGGCATCCATCAACGGCATCGGCTTCGCGTTCCCGGACTACGACACGGTCTGGAAGGCCATGGACGGCGACCTCGGCGCCCATGTCCGCGGCGAGATCAAGAAGGCCGGCCTCGAGGTGATGGACAAGATCTGGGACAACGGGTTCCGCCAGACCACCTCGTCGAGCAAGCCGATCACCGGTCCTGACGACCTCAAGGGCTTCAAGATCCGCGTGCCGGTGTCGCCGCTGTGGACCTCGATGTTCAAGGCGTTCGACGCGGCGCCCGCCTCGATCAATTTCAGCGAGGTCTATTCGGCGCTCCAGACCAAGATCGTCGAAGGCCAGGAGAACCCGCTGGCGATCATCTCGACCGCCAAGCTCTACGAGGTGCAGAAATACTGCTCGCTGACCAACCACATGTGGGACGGCTTCTGGTTCCTGGCGAACCGCAGAGCCTGGGAAAAGCTGCCGCAGGATGTGCGCACCGTCGTCGCCAAGAACATCAATGCCGCTGCCGTCAAGGAGCGTGAGGACACCGCCAAGCTCAATGCCAATCTGCAGCAGGAGCTCGCGGCCAAGGGCCTGACCTTCAATCAGCCCACGGTGGCGCCGTTCCGCGACAAGCTGCGGACCGCCGGCTTCTATGCCGAGTGGAAGGGGAAGTATGGCGACCAGGCCTGGGACCTTCTGGAAAAGGCCGTCGGCAAGCTGTCGTAACGCGTTGGGGCCATCATGGCTCATGTCGAGGTCGAGGTGACCGCAGTGGCGGGCGAGGCAGCGTTTCAGTCCCCTCGCCGACCTTCGTTGCTGGGTTCGCTCGAGCGCGCGCTCGGTCTCGTCGTCGAAATCCCGGCGGCGATCCTGGTCGTCGCCGAGATCGTGATCCTGTTTGCCGGCGTGGTCGCGCGCTACGGCCTGCACCGGCCGCTGATCTGGTCGGACGAGCTCGCCTCGATCCTGTTCCTGTGGCTCGCCATGCTGGGCGCGGCGGTTGCGTTCCGTCGCTCCGAGCACATGCGCATGACGGCGGTCGTCGCCAGCGCCAAGCCTGCGATGCGGGCCTATCTGGATCTGGTCGCGACCTCGGCGGCGCTGGCGTTCCTGGTCCTGATCGTCTGGCCCGCCTGCGACTACGCCTATGAGGAAAGCTACATCACGACGCCGGCGCTGCAGATCTCCAATATGTGGCGCGCCGCCGCGCTGCCGGCCGGCATCGGGCTGATGGCGGCCTTTGCCTTGCTGCGGCTGCTGCGCGCGGCCGATTACCGGATGGTCGCAGCCGCCGTCGTCAGCGTTGCCGTCATCATCGGCCTGTTCTGGCTGGCGGAGCCGTTGCTGCGGCCGCTCGGCAATCTCAACCTCGTCATCTTCTTCGTCGGCGTCGCCGGCTTCTGCGTCTTCGCCGGCGTTCCCATTGCGTTCGGGTTCGGCCTTGCGATCTTCGGCTATCTCGCGCTGACCACGCGCACGCCTGTCATGGTGCTGGTCGGGCGGATGGACGAGGGCATGAGCCACCTCATCCTGCTCTCGGTGCCGTTGTTCGTGTTCCTGGGGCTGCTGATCGAGATGACCGGCATGGCGCGGGCCATGGTGGCGTTCCTGGCGAGCCTGCTCGGCCATGTCCGCGGCGGCCTGCACTACGTGCTGGTCGGCGCCATGTACCTGGTCTCGGGCATATCCGGCGCCAAGGCCGCGGATATGGCGGCCGTCGCGCCCGTGCTGTTTCCGGAGATGAAGCAGCGCGGCGCCAAGCCCGGCGATCTCGTCGCGCTGCTGGCGGCCACCGGAGCCCAAACCGAAACCATTCCGCCGAGCCTCGTGCTGATCACGATCGGCTCGGTGACTGGCGTCTCGATCGCCGCCCTGTTCACCGGCGGCCTCCTGCCCGGCGTCGTGCTTGCGATCACGCTCTGCATGTTGGTGTGGTGGCGCTACCGCCACGAGGACATGAGCCACGTGCGCCGCGCCAGCGGTGGCGAGATCGGCAAGACCTTCGTCATCGCCCTGCCCGCGCTCGCACTGCCCTTCGTGATCCGCTACGCCGTGGTCGAGGGCATCGCGACCGCGACCGAGGTATCCACCATCGGCATCGTCTATGGCGCCCTGGTCGGCCTCCTCGTCTACCGCCGCTTCGACTGGTCGCGGCTGTTTCCGATGCTGGTCGAGACCGCGGCGCTGTCGGGCGCTATTCTGCTGATCATCGGCACGGCGACCGGCATGGCCTGGGGCCTGACCCAATCAGGCTTCTCGCGCTCGCTGGCGGCGGCCATGACCGGATTGCCCGGGGGAGCGGCGACCTTCATCGCCGTCTCGATCCTGGCCTTCACCATCCTCGGCAGCGTGCTGGAGGGCATCCCGGCGATCGTGCTGTTCGGGCCGCTGCTGTTTCCGATCGCCCGGGCCGTCGGCGTGCACGAGGTGCACTACGCCATGGTGATCATTCTCGCTATGGGAATCGGACTATTCGCCCCGCCCTTCGGCGTCGGCTATTATGCCGCCTGCGCCATCGGACGCGTCGATCCGGCCGAGGGCATCCGCCCGATCTGGGGCTATCTGCTGGCGCTGCTGGTGGGATTGATCATCGTCGCGATCTTCCCGTGGATCTCGATCGGATTCCTTTGAGGCGTTTGACGGAGGGTGTCGATGAGTGAGCGGCAGAACCAGTACAATATCGGCCTCGACAAGACCCCCGCCAATTACGTGCCGCTGAGCCCCCTAAGCTTCCTCGCGCGCAGCGCCGCCGTCTATCCCGATCATGTCAGCACGGTCTATGAAGGCCGCAGCTTCACTTGGACGCAGACCTATGAGCGCTGCAAGCGTTTCGCGTCCTGGCTCGCGCGCAAGGGCATTGGCGTCGGCGACACCGTCGCGGCGATGCTGCCGAACATCCCGGCGATGAACGAAGCGCATTTTGCCGTGCCGATGACCGGCGCCGTGCTCAACGCGCTCAACATCCGCCTCGATGCGCCTTCGATCGCATTCCAGCTCGACCATGGCGGCGCAAAAATCATCATGGTCGATCCTGAGTTTTCGGGCGTGATCAGCGATGCGCTGGCGCAGATGAGCGGGCCAAAGCCATTCGTCGTCGACGTCGACGACGCATCATTCAAAGGCGGCAGTCGCATCGGCGAGATCGAATATGAAGCCGCAGTCGCGGAAGGCGATCCTGCGTTCACGGCGATCCTGCCGCAGGACGAGTGGGACGCGATCGCGCTGAGCTACACCTCGGGCACGACCGGCAATCCCAAGGGCGTCGTCACCCATCATCGCGGCGCCTATCTCAACGCCGTCAGCAACATCCTTGCCGGCAATCTCGGCCAGCATCCGGTCTATCTCTGGACGCTGCCGATGTTCCACTGCAACGGCTGGTGCTTTCCCTGGACCATCGCGGCATCCGCCGGCATCAATGTCTGCCTGCGCAAGGTCGAGCCGACCAGGATCTTCGAGCTGATCAAGCAGCACGGCGTCACCCACATGTGCGGCGCGCCGATCGTCTACAACACGCTGATCAACGCGCCCGATGCGCCCAAAGGCAACGCGGCGCGCCGGGTCGTCGGCCTGATCGCAGGTGCCGCGCCGCCGGTCGCGGTGCTCGAAGGCGCCGAGAACATCGGCATCAAGCTGACCCATGTCTACGGCCTGACCGAGGTCTACGGCCCCGCCTCCGTCTGCGCCGAGCAGCCCGGCTGGGACGAGCTTCCGCCCGCCGAACGCGCACGCATGAAGCGCCGGCAGGGCGTGCCCTACCCGCTCGAGGAAGGCGTCACCGTCATCGATCCGAAGACGATGCAAGAGGTGCCGCGCGACGGCGAGACCATCGGCGAGGTCATGTTCCGCGGCAACATCGTGATGAAGGGCTATCTCAAGAACGAGAAGGCGACCAAGGAAGCCTTCGAGGGCGGCTGGTTTCACACCGGCGATCTCGGCGTGCTCGACGAGCGCGGCTATGTCATCATCAAGGACCGCTCCAAGGACATCATCATTTCCGGCGGCGAGAACATCTCCTCCGTCGAGGTCGAGGACATCCTCTACAAGCACCCGGCCGTGCTGTTCGCCGCCGTGGTCGCAAAGCCCGATCCGAAATGGGGCGAAGTGCCTTGCGCCTTCGTCGAGTTGAAGGACGGCGCCAGCGCCAGCGAAGCCGACATCATCGCGTTCTGCCGCAGCCACATGTCGGGCTTCAAGACGCCGAAAGCCGTCGTGTTCGGACCTATCCCGAAGACTTCGACCGGCAAGATCCAGAAATTCCTGCTGCGCAACGAGGTCGGATCCGCGAAGGCGATCTCGACCTAAGTCGGTACGTCACGAGCAGGCTGTCTCGATATCGCAGAAGCCACCTCCGCCCACACGCCGGAAAGCGGTGAACGGAGGGCTTCGTCGTCCTCACATCTTCTTATAGGCGTCGACGATCGCCTGACCATCGGCGCCGGCCTTCTTGAGCCAGTCGGCCGTGAGCTGCTCGCCGATCTTCTGGAAGCCGGCCTTCAACGCCGGGCTCGGCGGCTCGACGGTCATGCCTTTGGCCTTGAGCTGATCGATGTACCAGGTGCTCTTGTCCTGCCAGGCCTTCCAGCCGCGCGTCTCCGCCGTTGCCGCCGCCTTGAGGATGGCCTCCTGGGTCGGCTTGTCGAGCGCGTCAAACGCGGCCTTGTTGACGAAGGTGTAGTCCTTGGGAATCCAGGCCTGCACGTCATAGAAATACTTCAGCGACTCCCACGCCTTCGCGTCGTAGCCCGTCCCGCCCGACGACATGAAGGAATTCACCACGCCGGTGGCAAGCGCCTGCGGCAATTCCGCGGCCTGGATCGTGACCGACTGCGCACCGACCAGCTCGCCGATGCGCGAGGTTCCGACATTGTAGGCCCGCCACTTCAGGCCCTTCATGTCCTCGATCGTGGCGAGCGGCTTGTTGACATAGACCCCCTGCGGCGCCCACGGCACGACGAACAGCAGCTTGAGACCCTGCGCATCGAGCTTCTTGGCGATCGCAGGCTTGGAGGCCTGATACAGCTTCATCGCGTCCGGGAAGCTGGTCGCCAGGAACGGCACGACGTCGATGCCGAAGATCGGATCCTCGTTCTCGTGGATCGAGAGCAGCACCTCGCCCATCTGCGCCTGCCCGGTCATCACCGCGCGCTTGATGTCCGGCGCCTTGAACAGCGAGGCGCCGGGATGGACCGTGATCAGGAGCTTCCCGGACGTGGCGGCTTCGACGTCCTTGGCGAAAGCGGCCAGGTTTTCGGAGTGCGGATTATCTGCAGGGTACGCCGCCGGCAGATTCCATTTGGTTTGCGCCAAAGCGGGTGTCGCAGCCGCCACGAGGCCCGCGATCAAGGATGCGCGGAATAAACGAGACATCATCGGACTTTCTCCTCACTCAATTTGAACACCGGTACGCTCAGTCTGGGAAAGCGAGCTTGGGCAGGAACATCACGATCTGCGGGTACTCCGTGATGATGAAGACGGCGACCAGCAGCAGGATGAAGAACGGAAACGCCGCCCGCGCAACGGTGAACGTGTCGCGCCCGCTCATGTTCTGCAGCACGAACAGATTGAACCCGACCGGCGGCGTGATCTGCGCCATCTCGACGTGGATGATAAGGTAGACGCCGAACCAGACCAGATCGAGTCCGGCCTGCCTGACCATCGGCAGCACGATGACGGCGGTCAGCACGATCATCGAGATGCCGTCGATCAGGCAGCCGAGGATGATGTACATGATGCTCAAATACAGTGCGAGCATGCTCGGCGTGAGCTGCTGCCCCTGGACCCAGGTGGCGAGCGCGGCAGGAATGCCCGTATAGGCCATCGCGGCCGTGGTATAGGCTGCGCCTGCCAGGATCAGCATGATCATGCAGGTCAGGCGCGTCGCGCTCATGATGCTCTCGAGAAAGTTCTTGCGCGTGAGCGTGCCGCTCCACCAGGCCAGCAGCAACGCGCCCGTGACGCCCCATGCCGCGCATTCCGTGGCGGTCGCAAAGCCCAGCACCAGCGAGAAGAAGACCGCCATGATCAGGAGCATACAGGGCGCGAGCTTTGCCGACTCCCGCAGCTTCTGTCGGAATGGCATCGGCGGATCGCGCGGCGGGACCTTCTTGGGATTGAGCAGCGACCAGATGATGATGTAGCCCGAATAGAGCGCCATCACGAGTACGCCCGGCAGGAAGCCGCCGAGGAACACCTGCAGCACGGAGACATTCGCCGTGACCGCGTAGACCACCATCGGGATCGAGGGCGGGATCAGGAGGCCGAGCGTGCCGGAGCCTGCGAGCGATCCGAGGCTCAAGCCCTTGTCGTAGCCGCGTTTGTCGAGCTCGGGCAGCGCGATCTTGCCGATCGTCGCGCAGGTCGCTGCCGAAGAGCCCGACACCGCCGCGAAGATGCCGCAGCCGATTACGTTGACGTGGGTCAGGCGCCCGGGCAGCCACTGGACCCAGGGCGACAAGCCCCGGAACATCTCTTCCGACAATTTGGTGCGGAAGAGGATCTCGCCCATCCAGATGAACAGCGGCAACGCGGCCAGCGTCCACGACGAGCTGGCGCTCCAGGTGGTGGTGGCGAGCACGGCGCCGAGCGGCAGGCTCGTGGTCAGCGCCATCGCCACGAAACCGACGAGCCCGAGCGAGACCGCGATCCAGACGCCGCTTCCCAGCAGCAGGATCATGACGCCGAGCAGGATGAACGACAGCTCGATCATGCCGAGATTGGCCATGGTCAACCTCCGCCGCCCTGCGAGATACGCTCGATGAATTCATCCGGCGTCTCGTCCGGCGAGCCCTTTTCGTAGGTCGGCCGGTTGCCGGCGACGACATTGACCATTTCATCGATCAACGCGATCGACAGGATCGCAAGTCCGCCGGCGAAGCCGAGCTGCGGAATCCAGAGCGGAAGCGGGACGACGCCCTGCGCCATATCGTTGAAGCGCCAGGAATCGTAGGTCATCTGCACGGCATAGCGTGTGAAATAGAGAATGAAGGCGGTGGCGATCCCGAGCGCCATGATCTCCGCGATCTGCTTGGTCCGCCCCTGCAGACGTTCCAGCAGCAGGCCGACGCGGATCATCTCTCCGCGCTTGAAGGTATGGGCAAGGCCGAGGAACGCCATCGCGGCCATGCACCAGGACGCGAAATCATCGCCGGCGGGAATGTTGATCGCAAACTGGCGCCCGACCGACATGGCCATCATGATTGCAAAGATCGCAACCAGGAAGACGCCGGCGGCGTAGCCTGCCCCGAGATAAAGGAGATCCAGAGCGCGGCGCACCGGTCCTCCAGTCGTTACGTCGTCCCCTGCCACGCGATCCCCATCTCACATGTGGGCGATTCAGCCGACCCGGCGGTCACATATCGCGCGCCGCCGATCCTCTTCAATATCGCCGTTGCCCAACGACTGTCTTTCAGACGTTAGATCAACATGATGCAACCGGTGCAAGCAAGGACTATGCCTGCTTGTGGCGGGAATTTCTACCGCAGGTTCAGTGCGTTTCCAGCCGCAGCCCGTCATAAGCGGGCACGACGCCCGCGGGCAGCGATTGCCGGATGACTTCGTAGTCGACATCGGCCGTCATGTTGGTGATGACTGCGCGCTTCGGCTTGAACCGTTCGATCCAGGACAGCGCATCGTTGATGCTAAAATGGCTGACATGACTGGTGTAGCGCAGGCCGTCGACGATCCAGAGGTCCAGATTTTCCAGCGCGCCCCAGCTCTCGCGCGGGATGTCGTTGAGGTCTGGCGTATAGGCGGCGTCCCCGATGCGATAGCCGAGCGCGGGAATGGCGCCGTGCTGCACCAGGAAGGCTGTCATCGTCACCGCGCCGCCCTTCCCCAGAATGGTCTGGCTTTCGCCCGCCTCGATCGAATGCCGCGTCAGGATCGGCGGATAGTCGCTGCCCTCCGGCGAGATGAAGCAATACGAGAACCGCGCCATGATGTCCTTGGCGGTCGACAGGTTGAAATAGGTCGGGATACGACGGCGCATGTGCATCACGACCGAACGCAGATCGTCCATGCCGTGGGTCTGATCGGCGTGCTCATGGGTCAGGAACACCGCGTCGATGTGATCGACATTGGTCGAGAGCAGTTGCTCGCGCAGGTCCGGCGAGGTGTCGATCACGATCCGCGTGGTGCCGTGCTCGGACTTCCGCTCGACCAGTAGCGAACAGCGGCGGCGGCGGTTCTTGGGATTATTGGGATCGCAGGCGCCCCAACCGAGCGCCGGGCGCGGCACGCCGGCGGAGGAGCCGCAGCCCAGGATCGTCAGCGTCAGCGTCATGCGGCTCCCGGTTTCAGGCTTTCACTTTCGAGAACAGGCGGAAGAAGTTCTCGCTTGTCTGGCGCGAGATCTCGTCAAACGATATGCCGCGCGTTTCGGCCAGCACTTTGGCGACCTCGACCACGTAAGCGGGCTCGTTGCGTTTTCCCCGGAACTTGCCGGGCGCAAGATAGGGCGAATCCGTTTCGACCAGGATGCGATCGGCCGGCAGTTCGGCCGCCAGCGCCCGCAAGGTCTCCGATTTCTTGAAGGTCAGGATGCCCGTGAAACCGATATAGAGCCCGAGCGACACCGCCTTCAGCGCTAGCTCGCGTCCTCCGGTGTAGCAATGCAGCACGGCGCGAAACGCGCCCTTGGCCGCCTCCTCTTCCAGGATGCGCCCGCAGTCCTCGTCGGCTTCGCGGGTGTGGATCACCAGCGGCAGGCCGGTGGTGCGGGCGGCGGCGATGTGGGCGCGAAAGCCCCTCGCCTGCGCCTCTGGCGAGCCGTTGTCGTAGAAATAGTCGAGCCCGGCTTCGCCGAGGGCTACGACCTTCGGATGCTCCGTCAGCGCAACCAGCTCATCCGATGCGATACCGTCCTCCTCATCCGCATTGTGCGGATGAGTGCCGACCGAGCAGTAGACGTCGTCATAGCGCCCAGTGATGGCCAGAAGCTGGTCGAGCTTCCGCACCCGGGTCGAGATCGTGACCATGCGGCCGATGCCGGCCGCGCGGGCCCGCGATACGATCCCGTCGAGATCTTCCGCAAAGTCCGGAAAATCCAGATGGCAGTGGCTGTCGACCAGCATCGCGCAAACGTCCTAGGCTGCCGGCTCGATGTAGCGCGGGAACGCCGGCGTCGGTGCCGGCAGGGACGAGCCGGGCGCGATGCGCTTGGCACCGCCGAGCATGGCGAAGTTGCGCTCCCCGTCCGGGACGCCGAGGCTGTCGAGCAGCAATCCCGAGGCGGTCGGCATCGCGGGCTGCGCCAGGATCGCGATCTGGCGCACGACTTCGGCGGTGACGTAGAGCACCGTCTTCTGCCTGGCCGGGTCGGTCTTGGCGAGCGCCCACGGCGCCTCGCCCGCGAAATAGCGGTTGGCCTCCGCGACCACGGCCCAGACGGCGTTGAGCCAGTGATGGATCTGCTGCGTTGCCATGGCCTCGCGCGATGCGGCGACCATGCCGTCGGCCATTGCCAGGATTGCCTTGTCGTTGTCGCTGAATTCGCCGGGCTCGGGCAGCACGCCGCCGAGCTGCTTGGCGATCATCGACAGCGAACGCTGCGCGAGGTTGCCGAGATCGTTGGCGAGATCGGCGTTGATGCGCGCCACGATGGCCTCGTGATTGTAGTTGCCGTCCTGTCCGAACGGCACCTCGCGCAGGAAGAAATAGCGCACCTGGTCGACGCCGTACTGGTCGGCAAGATTGAAGGGATCGACGACGTTGCCGACCGACTTCGACATCTTCTCGCCCCTGCTGAACAGGAAGCCGTGGGCATAGACGCGCTTCGGCAGCGGAATCCCGGCCGACAGCAGGAACGCCGGCCAATACACCGCGTGGAAACGGATGATGTCCTTGCCGATGATATGCACGTCGGCCGGCCAATAGCGCCAGTTTCCGTCGTTCTCATCGGGGAAGCCGACGCCGGTGATGTAGTTGGTCAGCGCGTCGACCCAGACATACATCACGTGCTCTTCGTCACCAGGCACCTTGACGCCCCAATCGAAGGTGGTGCGCGAGATCGAGAGATCACGCAGGCCGCCTCTGACGAAGCTCACCACCTCGTTCTTGCGGGAGTCCGGCCCGATGAAGTCAGGCTGATCCGCATAGAGCTTCAACAGCTTGTCCTGGTATGCCGACAGCCGGAAGAAATAGCTCTTCTCCTCGACCCATTCGACCGGCGTGCCCTGCGGGCCGAGCCGGACGCCGTCATCGTTCAAGCGCGTCTCATCCTCGGCGTAATACGCCTCGTCCCGCACGGAATACCAGCCGGCATAGATGTCGGCATAGATATCGCCGTTCGCTTCCATGCGCCGCCAGATCTCCTGGCTGGAGCGATGATGCTGCTCCTCGGTGGTGCGGATGAAGCGGTCGAACGACACGTTCAGACGCTCGTCCATCTCCTTGAAGCGACCGGCATTGCGGGCCGCGAGCGCTGAGACGGCCATGTTCTCGCCGGCCGCCGTCTGCACCATCTTCTGGCCGTGCTCGTCGGTGCCGGTCAGGAAGAACACGTCCTTGCCGTCGAGCCGCGCAAAGCGTGCCAGCACGTCGGTCGCGATCGCTTCATAGGCGTGGCCGATATGCGGACTGCCATTGGGATAGGCGATCGCTGTCGTGATGTAGAAGACATTGTCGCGCGCGGGCGCGGCCACGGGCGCTGCAGCCTTTGGTGTGGCTGCGGGCATTGCGGCTTGCGGAGCCGCAGCGGGCTTCGGCGCGCGGGGTGCCTTCGGCTTGACAACCTTCGGCGGCGTGGCGGCGGGGGCCGGCGCTGCGATCACAGGCGCGACCACCCTCGCCTTCTTGGCCACCGTCTTCGCGGGAGCCTCGGCGGATTTCTTGGCGGATTTCTTGGCTGATTTGTTAGCTGGCTTCTTGGCGGCGGCCGGCTTCTTCGCAGCCTCCTTGACCGCCTTCTTTGCCGTCTTCACGGTGCTCTTCGCGCCCTTCTTGGCCGTGGCCTTCTTGGTCTTCTTGACTTTCTTGGCCGCCTTGGCGTTGGCCTTGGACGCACGCGCCTTCACGGCCTTCTTTGCGGCTTTCTTCGCAGCCTTGTTGCGGCCCTTGCCTTTAGCAGTTTTCTTAGCTCGCGTTGCCACGACGAATTCCTTTACCGGCTTCTCGAAATCTGGAAACGAACCTGGGTTCGATTATTGATTTGCGCATGATCTTTCGGAAAACCGCTGCGCACTTTCCGGATCATGCTTTAGCGCGTTGCGTCCGCCAGCCAGCCGAACACCGAGAACACCAAGGGCTTGCGCTCCAGATTATAGGTTTCGGTGTCGCGCGCGGCGCGGACGATCTTTTCCCATACCTCAGCTAGGCGCGCAAGGCGCGGCAGGTTCTGGTTGGCATTGGCCTCATCCGCATGCAGGCGTTCCGCGATCCAGCGATCGATGCCGTCGATGAAGGCGGCGAGCGCGACGCGGTCGCTGGTGGGAAGCGAATCGCCGAGCGTGTGCAATTCGCGCGGATCGACCTGCGGCAGGCGCGCGAGCAGCGCCGCCGTGCGCTGCTGGAGCTTGAGCGCATCGCCGCCGAGCAGCGTCAGGGCCCGTGCAACGCTGCCCTCGGAGGCCTCCGCCGCCTCGCGCAGCGCGGGATCGCTCGGATCGAGATCGGCGGCCGAAGCCGCAGCGCCAATCACATCATCCGTGGCGAGCGATCGCAGGCGCAGCTTGCGGCAGCGCGACTGGATGGTGGCGAGCACGCGCGCGGGCGCGTGGCTGACCAAAAGGAACAGCGATTGCTGCGGCGGTTCCTCAAGGATTTTCAGCAGCGCGTTGGCTGCATTCGGATTGAGCTCGTCGACGGTGTCGACGATGCAGACGCGCCAGCCTTCGGCCGCAGCAGTCGAGCCGAAGAAGCCGATCGTCTCGCGCGTCTCGTCCACGGTGATCACGGTGCGCATCACGCCGCGATCGTTGGCGGTACGCTCCAGCGTCAGCAGGCCGCCATGCGAGCCGGCCGCCACCTGCCGCGCCACGGCGTCATCGGGATCGATCGCGAGGTCTTCGGCGCGCTGCACGGCTTCCCCCAGCGGCTGGCCATGGGCTAGCACGAAGCGCGCCATTCGATAGGCCAGGGTCGCCTTGCCGATGCCCTGCGGACCGCCGATCAGCCAGGCGTGAGGGATGCGGCCGCTGCGATAGGCCGTCAGCAGCGCGGTCTCGGCTTCGCGATGACCGAACAGTTTCGATGTCTCGCGCGGATGCGGAATGGCGGTTTCACGCTCGGTCTGACGCGGGCTCATACGGAAACCACCGAGGCTGGTGTGGGAAGGAGACGATCGCGCAGCGCCGTCCAGACACGGCCTGCGACCGTGTCAGGGTCGGAATTGGCGTCGATCAGCACGCAGCGTGCGGGATCGTCCTCGGCAATCTTGCGATAGGCCTCGCGCAGGCCCTGGTGAAAACCGAGCTTCTCGCCTTCGAACCGGTCGGGCGTGCTGTTGCCGCGGCGCGCGGCGGCGCGTTGCAGGCCGATCTCGACCGGCAGATCGAGAATGATGGTGAGGTCCGGCTTGAGATCGCCGATCGTGACCCGCTGCATCGCGTTGATCAGGCCCTCAGGCACCTGGCCGAGGCTGCCCTGATAGGCCCGCGTCGAGTCGGCGAAGCGGTCGCACAGCACCCAGGTGCCCTGGTTGAGCGCAGGCAGGATCACGGTGCGGACATGGTCATCGCGCGCGGCGGCGAACAGCAGCGTTTCCGCCTCGGGGCCGAGCAGCTTGCCCATGCCCGACAGCACCAGATGACGCATGATCTCCGCGCCCGGCGAGCCGCCCGGCTCGCGCGTGACGCGGATGCGGAGCTTTGCCGCCTTGAGGCGGTCGGCAAGCTTCTTGATCTGGGTCGACTTGCCCGTGCCCTCGCCGCCTTCAAAGGTGACGAAGCGTCCGCGTCCGGACGGCCGCTGTAGCGCGCTCTCACTCATGATCAGAGCTTCTCGGCGCCTGCGCGGAACATGCCGATCACGAGCTCGCTGGCGCCGTCGATCGCGCGTCGCACGGTCGAGCCAGTGCCGATCGCTTCCGCCGCATAGACCGGCGTCTCCACCGCGATGTTGCCGCTGCGCCAGACCTTGACCACGCCGACCCGTTGGCCGGCCTCGACCGGCGCCCGCACCGGACCGCTATAGACGACGCGCGCAATCAGCTTGTCGCTGCCGTTCTTGTGCACCATCACCTTCACCGGAGTCTTGGCGACGAGCTTGACCGAGCGGCTCTCGCCGCCGAACACCTTGGCGTAGCCGACCGGCTGCTCGGCCGCGATCAGCGTGCGGGTCTCGAAATTGCGGAAACCCCATTCCAGCATTTTCTTGGCTTCCGTCGCGCGATCCTCGGGGTCTTCCAGTCCGTTGACGACGACAATCAGCCGCGTGCCGTTCTGCACCGCCGAGCCGACCATGCCGTAGCCGCCCTCCTTGGTATAGCCGGTCTTCAGCCCGTCGGCGCCTTCCATCGAATTGAGCAGCGGATTGCGGTTGGGCTGGCGGATCTTGTTCCAGGTGTACTCTTTCTCGCCGAACAGTTTGTAGAACTCCGGAAAGTCCAGGATGATGTGCCGGGCGAGCATGCCAAGCTCGCGCACCGTCATCTTGTTGGCGGGGTCGGGCAAACCGTTGGAGTTGCCGAAGGTCGATTTGGTCATGCCGAGCTCGCGGGCGCGCTTGGTCATGAAGTCCGCCGCGAAAATCTTCTCGTTGCCCGCCATGGCCTCGGCGAGCGCGATGCAGGCATCGTTGCCGCTCTGGATGATCGCGCCGTGCAGGAGATCGTCGACCGAGACCTTGCTGTTGATGGCGGCGAACATGGTCGAGCCGCCCGAGGGCGCGCCGCCCCGGCGCCAGGCGTTCTCGCTGATCCGGTACTCGTCGGTCAGCTTGATGTCGCCCTTCTTGATGGCATTGAAGACGACCTCCGCCGTCATCAGCTTCATCATGCTGGAGGGCGCTCGGAGCTCGTCGGCGTTCTTCTCGAACAGCACGCTGCCTGAGGAGGCCTCGATCAGGATCGCGGTCGGGGCATCGCCGTCGAATCCGGCATCATCAGGCTTCTTGGCGCCCTGGATGCTCTGGTTGGCGGCCAGAAGCGCCCCGCTCCAGCCGATGCTTGCCACCAGAATCGCGGCGACCAGCCCGCGCGCCAGTGTTCCGGCTGTGAGCCAGTTACGACTAAGCAAAGGAAGACGAAATGCCATGGCGAAGCCCTGAGAGAGGCGTTCTAACAGTTGGAACAGATGCGAACAACACGCGGTTCGACGCCTGTCCCTGAGATTGCACGATTCTCGCCGCGCCCCTATCGTGGCGCCTTATGTTTTTCGACCAAACCCCTGAAACAAGGCGGAAAAGCGATGTCCTCCACCCGCGTGATCAAGGCCAACGGCATCGATCTCTTCATCCGCGAAGCCGGCCAGGGTGCGCTGGTCGTGCTGTGCCATGGCTGGCCGGAGCTTTCCTATTCCTGGCGCCACCAGATCCCCGCGCTGGCCGCGGCCGGGTTTCACGTCGTCGCCCCCGACATGCGCGGCTACGGCCAGAGCGCCGCGCCGCCTGAGGTCGCAGCCTACTCGATTTTCGACACGGTCGGCGACATGGTCGGTCTCGTGCAGGCGCTCGGCGAGACCAAGGCGATGGTGGTCGGCCACGATTGGGGCGCACCGGTTGCCTGGCATGCGGCGCTGTTCCGGCCCGACATCTTCACGGCGGTCGCGGGCCTCAGCGTGCCGCCGCCGTTCCGCGGCCGCGGCAAGCCGCTCGACCTCTTGCGCCAGGGCGGCGTCACCAATTTCTACTGGCAGTACTTCCAGGCGCCCGGCGTCGCCGAGGCCGAGCTGGAACGAGACGTCGCCCGCACCATGCGCATCGTGCTCGGCGGACGCGGCCTTGCCGATCCCACTGCCGCCATGTTCGTGCAGGAGGGCAAGGGCTTTCTCAGCCACGCCACCACCGAGGAGCCGCTGCCCGGCTGGCTCGGCGAGGCCGACCTCGCCTATTTCACCGAAAGCTTCCGCAAGTCCGGCTTTCGCGGCGGGCTGAACTGGTACCGCAACATCGACCGCAATTGGGAGCTGACGGCGCCCTGGCAGGACGCGCAGATCCATCAGCCCTCGCTGTTCATCGCCGGCTCCAGGGACGCCGTCATCACCGGCCTGATCGGTGCCAAGCGCGTCAACGAGCTCGAGCGCGTGCTGCCCAATCTGAAGCAGAAGCTGATCATCGAGGGCGCCGGCCATTGGGTGCAGCAGGAACGGCCCGACGAGGTGAACGCGGCGCTGGTGCAATTCCTGAAGGAAAGCGCAGCCTAATAGAGCCCGCGGCCGCTCAGGATGCTGCGGGCCTCGGCGGCCCCGTCGGCCGATGACGGCGCGTTCTCCGCCGCGTAGCGGCCGTCCGCGTCATAGGACACGGCGCGCGCGTTGTGGACCGCCCGCCCCCGGCCGCGGCTCGAGGCCGACATTTCCGAGGTCGCATTGAGCGAGGCCATGTCGGCGGAGGTGGTGCCGAGATTATAGGGCCGCCCCTCCGGCATCGGCACGTCGCCGCGAATGGCACCGCGGCTCGATCCCGGCAATTCCGGCACGAAGGGCTTGGCCGAGGCGACCCGGACCATCGAGGGCGACGGCGCCGGAACGCCGGTGCGCAGGGTCGCCAGAAGCTGGCGGTCGTCGGAGCCTTCGAGCGGCGCCCGGCCGACATATTCGACGCGAACCTTGGCGACGCCGTTGCCTTTGAATTCAAGCAGTTCGGCGGCCTTGTTCGAGACATCGATGAGGCGGTTGCCGTGATAGGGGCCGCGGTCATTGACGCGCACGATCAGCGACTTGCCGTTCGAGACATTGGTCACCCGCGCATAGGACGGCATCGGCAGGGTCGGATGCGCCGCGGTCAGCGAGGTCATGTCGAACACTTCGCCATTGGCGGTCAGGCGGCCGTGGAAGTCATCGCCGTACCAGGACGCCATGCCCTCGGCGCGGTAGTTGACGTCCTCCTCGGGCACGTAGGTCCGGCCGGCCACGACATAGGGCTTGCCGACGCGGTAGGTGCCGCCGCCCTTCGGGACCGGGTCCCCGAACGCCACGACCCGGGGGCTCGAGGACACGCCGTATTTCGGATCGACGCGGCTGGCGAATTTGTTGGAGGAGGCGCAATTGGCCAGCGCAACGCAGGCCGCGACCGCCGCAGCGCCACGCGCGGCCCGCAAAACCGAATCTGACCGTCGGATCCCCATGCGCCCCAAATACCACTTTGCCGGAGGTGTACCCACCCCGCTTTGGCTACGGGGAGCGCTGTCCGGTCCTTTAATCCGAGGCGGCCCACCACCGCGTCGGATGCGGTAACGATAACGCAACCCGAACACGGCGGAAATGGGGAGCCCACAGCGATCCCGCCGGGATGGTAAACGAGACGTTCGCATTTTTCCGTTGTTCTACGGAGCGATGGCGCCAACCCTGTGCCACGGCTGGACATTCTGTTGCGCCAAATCCTCACTCCACCCCCATTGTCGCTGCCTTCACTGGAATTCTTTTGACTGTGCAAGGCCGCACGCGTTCTCTCGGCTGCAAGGGCGGGATTTGGAATTTAACGATGATCGAGACGGTTTCGGCACTGATGGGTCTGGTAAGCGCGGGGATCTTCCTGGCCCATGCGTTTGAAGGCTACCGCACGAGGGCCTAAGGGCACTCGCGCCGACGGCAAGCATCACCTCTTTCAAGCGGCGAGTTCGGACAATTTTGATCGATCCGAGCGAGCATCGAAAACGAGAGCGGCAGGTGTCACATGCGTAACCATGACCTGGTATCTGACGGCTTCCTGGCATTGACCGCCGGCGGCTTGGTTCTGCTCTGCTCGAGCCTGGTGGCACTGGCGTTCGCCTGAGCCCCGCTTCGTTACCCTCCAGCACAGCTCCACCGCGGCGCAGTATGCGCCAATGTCCCGCTCCCAATCTGTTGATTGAATTCCCGCGTTCGGTGCCTCGACTCATTTCCAGAGGCCATCACCAACGAGGGTGACACAAATGCTTGCCGAGAAATTCTTCCTGGTCCTGGAATCCCTGATCCGCGGCGACCGCACCTATCCGGACGGAAGCCCCCGGGTCATCAGCACCTCCCCGCACGTGCCGGTCAGGCTGCCGGCGCAGAAATAGCCGGCGTCACGCGCCACTCAGCGCAGACCCAGCAGGGAGCGGCGATAGCGGCTGTCATGGGCCTCGTTCAGGCAGACGAAGCTGCCGTCGAACCCCTGGCCGTACCGCTTCTGACCCTTGCGGTAGTAGATGCCCTTCCGGAAGTCGAGCCAGACCACCTTGTCGTGCGGGCAATGACGCTGCGCCTGCGCCTCGTAGCGAAACGGCGTCAGCGGTGTCGCCGAGACCTCCGCGGTGCCCGCGCCAATCATGATTGCGCCGGCGAGCGCGATGCCGCCGGACCATCTGCGAAAGCCGCTCCTCGTCACTCCCCGCCTCCCGATCCACACCGTCGCGCGATGGCCGTTCGGCACGCTAGCACGAAATGGCGCGATCAGCCGATGGCGGGACGTGCGGCGCGTCTTCCGCCGGCCATGTTGTCGGGCTAGATGAAAGCGATCGTTTCGATTGCGAGGATGCAGCCTGAATGTCGGTTGAGCCTTCACCCCAATCCGAACCTCGTTCGCCCTCGCCGCGCCTCGGCCTGCTGCCGATGATCATCTTCGGCTCGCGCTGGCTGCAACTGCCGCTCTATCTCGGACTGATCGTGGCGCAATGCGTCTACATCGCGCTGTTCCTGAAAGAGCTCTGGCACCTCTCCTGGCACGCCCTCGACCTCACCGAGCAGCAGATCATGATGAGTGTGCTGGCGCTGATCGACGTCGTGATGATCTCCAACCTGCTCGTGATGGTGATCGTCGGCGGCTACGAGACGTTCGTCTCGCGGCTCGACCTGCAGGGCCATCCCGACGAGCCGGAATGGCTCGGCCACGTCAATGCGAGCGTGCTCAAGATCAAGCTCGCCATGGCCATCATCGGCATCTCCTCGATCGCGCTGCTGCGCACCTTCATCGAGGCCGGCAATCTCGGCTCGAACCGCGCCGGCTTCACCGAGACCGGCGTGATGTGGCAGGTGCTGATCCACCTCACCTTCGTCGTTTCGGCGATCGGCATTGCCTATGTCGACAGGCTCGGTGACTCCGGCACGCGCAAGCAGGCCGAGTGAGGTTACCAACGTCGACCTTATTGCTTGTCCACTTCGAGCTGCGCCAGCGCCTGGTGCAGGCACTCCTGAAGCTTCAGCGCGACCTGCTCACGCGCGATGCCCTTGGCGGCGAGATCGCCTGACACCTTGTCTACGACATCGGCGATCGCCCGGCTCTCCAGATGGTCCGTCACCAGCGTGGTGGCGTAGCTTGCCGCGGCATCGCCGCTCAGCCCGAGTTGGCCTGCAGCCCAAAGCCCGAGCAGCTTGTTGGACCGGGCGGTGGCCTTGAACATGAATTCCTCGTCGTGGACGAACTTGGCCTCAAAACCCTGCTCGCGCTTGTCGAACGTGGTCATGGTCAGCTCCATTTGCGCTTGCGCTGATGGGTGTCGGACTGGCTGGGGGCGAACGTCTCCCGTGCTTCACGTCAGTTCGGATCAGTTGAAGCTTCCGGCGGAAGCCAAACGCCGTCAAGCCTGCCGATGCGCCCCCGCGCCGGGCGCGTGCATGGCCCGCACAAGCCCGGCGCCAGCCGGCTCGGCTAGGCAGAGATCGTTTACTGATCGTTAAGCAGACTCAGCGCCGCATGGCTTGGGGCATACCGAGAGCTGACGCATGAACAAAGAGCTGCGGGAGTTTCGACGGCTTGAACGGGTCTGCCTGGAGCAGGCCGCCCTCTCCACCATGGACCTCGCGAAAAGCGGGCTGCTCAAGGTCGCCGACGATTGCCGCATCGCAGCCGAAGCCATCGAGGCGCAATCGCCCCGCGGCGCGTTCACAGGGGCCGTCCAGGCGCTGAAGCTGGCTTGGAGCGCGACGCGGACGCCGAAACGGCACTAGCCGGCGGCATCGCCCGGACAGATCGCATCAGAAGATTGCGGGCGGGACCCGCGCTGGATCAGGCCTTCGCCGCCGCCGCCTCGCGCGCCAGCCGTTCGGCCTTCAGCCGCTCCTTGTTGGCGTAAAACGCCTTCTGCGCCTCTTCATGGTCGCGCATGGCCTTTTCGGCCTCGATCCGGCGTGCCGCATCGCGCGCCTGGCGCTGCTCGGGGGTCAGGGGTTTGCGTCGGAAGGAAAGGTCTTCAGTCATGCGGAGACAACGCAGACCCGGCGAAAGGGTTCCACTGGGCGGACCCGGCGGCCCTGCAAATTGGAACTCGAGCGGTCCGCCCCGCCCGAACGCCGCCCCAACAAATATCGAAAAACAACCCCATGCACAGTAGCTATGCCGTTGTAGAATAAAGCTTTTTCTAGGCTCTCGAAGGCCCCTGGATATCAACCTCGGCGATGACGGGCAGGTGGTCCGAGAACGCCCTCGCCTCCGTGTCGGTCCAGACTTTCGCGATCCGGCTATCAGAGGTCGCATAAATCCGGTCGAGCCGCATCAGGGGCAAGCGCGATGGGAAGGTGCGCAGCCGCGTACGGTTGGGGCAGGCCTGCGCGAGCACGCGCCGCACCGACTTGACCCAAAACCAATCGTTGAAATCGCCGAGGACGACGGTCCTTTCGGGTTTCACCAGGCTCACCAGGGTTTGTGCCTGGGCATGCCGCTCGTGGATGCTCAGGCCGAGATGCGTGGCAACCACGCGCACGTCACCGACCGGCGTCAGGAGGCCAGCGGCAATGGCCCTGCGTGGCTCGCGCTCCCGATACGACACGTCGACGATTTCGGGCACCCCGGAGAACGGAAAGCGGCTCAGGAGCATCTGACCGTAGTCGCCATCCGCGGTGACAATCGACTTGGCGTGAACGCGATGATCGCCGACGACACTCGCCAGCTTCGCAAACGGATCGTCGGACCTCGATCGCGAATCCACCTCCTGAAGCGCGACGACATCAGGAGCCCATTTGCGAAGGATGGAACAGACCCCCTCCAGATCGAACTTCGGATTGAGATTGAACGTGCCGTGCACATTCCACGTCATGAAACGCACCGGCGCCATCAGCGCCTCCCGGCGAGCCAGGTCGCGAGGAATTGCGCGCCTGCGCAGACGCCGAGCCAGCCCAGGAACGCCAGCACCAACAGCAACATGCTGCTCCAGGATGCATTGCGGGCCAAATCCGCGATCTGAGCCCCCAGCACGGCCATGGCAAGAATACCGGGCGTCATGCCAAGCAGGGTTCCGAGCAGGAAGTCGCGTAAAGGCAGCGTGCTCGCGCCAGCCACGACGTTCACGACCGAGAACGGTGCGATGGGAATCATCCGGATGACGACGACAGCCAGGACGCCCTTGCCGACAACGCGGTCCTGGATCCGCGCGGCGCGTCGTCCGAGCAACTGCTGGAGCCGCTGCCGTCCGAGGGCCCGCCCGATCACGAAAAGGACGAAGGCGCTGAGCAAGACGCCGGCGATCGCCGTGGCGAAACCCAGCCATGGCCCAAGCGCGGCAGCCGTTGCTGCAATGAGCACGAGCACCGGAAACACCACCAGCCCGCCAACGACAAAAGCCGCGATTGCGAGTGGCGGCCCCCAGACGGACTGGGAGTAAGTCGACAGCAAATTCGAGACGCGGCCCGTGTCGGCCAAATCGCTCAAGGAGGTGTACGACCAGGCTATTGCCAAGCCAAAAAGCGCCACGGCGATCGATACGATCCCGATGACGGTCTTCGTGCTCCACATGCGCGATGCCGCCCGCTCGAGATGAAGGGGCCGCTCAGGGTCCGCCACCGGCTGAACCATCGTGGCCAGAGTGCTGGTCAGGACGGAGGCTTCCACTGCCCGCAGCGTCTTCGGGCCATCGGCTTTCGACACCTCGTCCATAAGAGCAAGAAGACGATCGTCGTTTTGCCTGACGCTCTGTTCGTCGAGGCCACAAAAATGGGCTACCAGGCGATGCCGAACTGAAGCGACGAACTCGCGATGTTCGTCGGATGCGGCTTCAAAGATCAGATCACATTCGCTGTCGGCGCCCATCGACCGGTTGTTCAAATTGGCCGAGCCGATCCTCAAGATCCTGTCATCGACGATCATGAGCTTGCTGTGCACCATCACGGCCGCTTCCGTGTCTCCCTCTCGTGTGACCGGGTAGACGAAGCGGATGCGATCTGCCACGCCAGCCTCGCTGAAGCAGTCGATGAACGCGCCACGGCCGTTCTGCATGGCCTGGGATTCCAGCCACGAGGAATGCAGTTTTGGAGCGACGACCAGAACCCGGAGCGACGGCACGCGCTGCATCTGCTCCGCCAACTCATGCGCGATCTTGATCGCGCTGGTGAACTGGTTCTCGATGTAGATGAAGCTCGTCGCGGACCGGATCGCTGCAATCAAGGAGCGTTCGACCTCCCTGATGGTCGAACCTGCAGGACAGACCACCTCGGTCCGGGCGATCCCAACCGGCATGAGCTCAGCCTCGACCGGCACATGCGACGGCCAGCGCATACTCTTTTGCGCATGCCGATCCTGCATCTGTTGGCCTGCCGCACGCCAGCGCTCCTCGGCGAGTTCGAACAGCGAGGCGGCAGCATCCCCGTCGACCACGCATTGAACATCATGAAACGGCGGGTATGGCTTGCCCTGGGGGTCGCAGCGCAGTTCGTGATCGACGCGATGATCGCTCGTGTCCCAGCGTCTGATCGTCAGATCGAGCCCGCCGACGAACGCCAGTGAACCGTCGATAGAGACGATCTTCTGGTGCTGGGCCGAGCCGAACGGAAGCGTGGAATCCAGATGAAATCGGACGCGGCCGTCCGTGTCGGCGGTGAATTTGGCCGCGGAATTCCATTCCCGTTCGGAGGCGTAGAACGAGACGAAGTCCCAGACCAGAATGTTGATCCGCAGGTCCGGCCGGCGGTGAACGAGGGCGCACAGAAATGGGCCGAGCTGTTCCGGCAAGCCGTCATCCGCCCGCCCCGACGATCCGACCAGCCTGGTCTCGCTATGGATATCCCACCCGACGATGTAGACGAGATCCTGCGCCGCGAGCAGCGCCTCGCGCAGGGCCGCGAAATAAGCGGCCGCATCGTTCAGAACCGCCACGCGCCGCGCCTTGCACCGCCGCCAGACGGTGTCGCCGGGTATCAGGGTGGATGAGCTCTGAAGCAGGTGGACCTCGCAATTTGCATTCGCGTCTAAACGCGCTGAATGCTCAAGGGGTTCCACGAATCCAGGAGGTCGAGGTTGCCAGGCACTGAGTCTGCGCTGTGCGCCGTCGCAATTTCGTGAGACCGCAACATCATTGAGACAGGTCAATACGAGCAGGCCGAAGCTCTGGGAACCTCACGTCGGAAAGCAGATGGAGACGGCCATGTCACAGCAGAGCAGCATGCACTTCTACCTCAATTGGGCCAAGGAGCGGATCGACGAGATGGACGCCGCATTGGCTTCGTTTGAGGTCAAGGCAGGTCAGGCCAAGGCCGAGTCCAAGGTGAAGACGGATCAACTTCTGTCCGATCTGACGACGCGCCGTGACGCGTTTCAGGCGATGCTCAAGACCCAGGCGGAAGCAGGTGAAGCCGCCTGGACGGACGCCAAGGCCGATTTGGAAAAGCAGTGGGCTGGATTCGAGGCCCAGGTGAAAACCTACTTCGAAGGCGCCGGCAAACAGTTGGAGCAGCAGCAGGCCACCTTCAAGGACGTTGCAGCGGCACAGGCCAAGGCCTGGCGCGAAGCGGCGGACAAATTCCGCGAGGCCGCGGGTAAAGTGACCGCAGCCCGCACCGTCGATGTCGATGCCGCGCTCAAGCAGATGAAATCCGATGCGTCCGAAGCCGAAGCGCGTCTGCAGAAGCTGAAGCAGGCCGGCAGCGAATCCTGGTCGGTCCTGAGCGAGGCGCTCGCCGAGTCCCGGAAGGCGTTCGATCAGGCGAACCAGGCCGCCTGGAACGCGCTGAAGGGTGGCGGTCCGAAGAGCTGAGGTTTTCGGTTTGCCAAGGCTGCCCACTCGAAAAAGACGGGCGTAGGGCTGTGGCACGGCGTAGCTCACGCGCCCTGATGCGCTCAGCTTCCTTTGGCAGTGGCCCCTGACCGCGCTCTACCAAGGCCGGAATGAATGGCTAGCGACGCTCCGGCGTCGCCACCGGCTTCATAGGCCGTCATCGACACCATCCGTCCGGTGCTGCGCTGGGTCCGGAGCTTGAGGTCGAGCTTGTCGAATTCTGCATCGACCACCGAGGTCTTGAGGACCACCAGCCCGCGGCCGGTGCCTTCGTTGACCTGATCGCGACTGGCCTTGATTGCCACCAGCCTGTCCGCGATCGACGCCACCATCCCGAGCGCGAAGGAGGCATTGGCCAGATGCCGCTCTTGGTGCCGGAACCGGGCGTAGTCGACCGAGGTCTTGAAGCGGCCAAGTTCGGCGCGCACGGCGCCGTCGATCAGCTCGGCCAGGTAATGCGCGACCTCGACATCGGCGCCGAGACCGAAGAACACATAGATGTTCTCGCCGGCCGGGTTCTTCTCGCGCCAGACCCGGCAATCGCAGAAATGAGCGATCGCGCCGATGCAGTCGTCGAGCGGAATTCGCTTCTTGCGATGGGTCTCAAAGACCCTCCGTTCGCACGGCGAGGCGCGCAACTCGACGTCGGAGAGCGACAAATCGTGGCGATCCAGCAGTTCGGCAACCTTGGCGGCGGCAGACAGCGCCTCGTCCTCGGTACAGCCATTGGCGATGGTCTTGGCGCGCAACGCCTGAATGCGGAGCTTGAGCTTGCCGAGCCCGTCCGGATTTAACGCCTGGTCCACCGATCACCTGCTCGGGAAAGCCCGACCGAGAGACCCCGTTCGTGAGCGGCCCGAGACATAGGTGACAGAACGTACCGGACACATGGGTTACACTTTCCGCTTTTGTTCTGCGGGAGGTGGCGATGCCGTGGAGAGCGAGTTCGGTCATGGAAGAACGCCTTCGCTTTGTCGCCCGGCTTCTGGAAGGAGAAGCCATGTCCGAGGTCTGCCGCGAGTTCGGCATATCGCGCAAGACCGGCTACAAGATCTTCGATCGCTATAAGGAGTACGGTCTCGAGGCCCTGAGCGATCGCTCCCGGCGGCCGGTCC
>NZ_KB902794.1:0-96618 GCF_000379585.1 Bradyrhizobium sp. WSM2793
TGTAGAGATCTGCCGGGCGCTTCATGTCGAGAGCCTCATGCGGTCGCTCCTCATTGAATTCGTGCAGGAAGCTGTCGAAGCGATCTTGCTGTTGCAGGCTGTTGAACCCCGGCAGACGTGTAGCTTCCTTCTTGAGGGTGAGATGCATGCGCTCATGCCGGCCGTTCTGCTGAGGATGGCCGGGCTTGATGCGCTCGATGGCAATGCCGAGCCTGAGCCACCACACCGACAGCTTTGAGAGGTTGAACAGAGCGTTGGGGCTGGCATTTGTGCCGGCTTGCCACGACATTCAGCACCCAGAAGCAGGCATTCAGCTATCTCCAGAAGCACCGAACGGAGTTTAGCGTCAGGCGAGGGCACGTCTTGCTTCGGGCGAGCTCGAAGATGGAATTGTCGTGCTCTCGATGATCTAATTGATGAGGCGCGCTTTCTCGCGAATAAATGTCGCGCGGACAACGACGCTGTTGGTATCCCGAACTTCGATGGCCAGGTCTTCGCTGCTCGCGCGCGGATCGAGTTCTCTGGCAATATCAGCGAGAGAAAGAGCTGCCTCGATCTCGGCAGCCCGCTGACTGTGCAGATCCAAGCCCTCTTCGTCGACGGCCAGCGCCTCCCCATGCCGTATGTCGAAGTAAAATCGCGCCATGACTATTGCGCCCAGTCGCGCCGGGCTTGCCGCTCGGCCTCTCTTGCCAGACGTTCAGCCTTTAGCCGCTCTCTATACGCCTGAAGGGCCAGTTGCGCCTTCTCGTAATCGGTCGCGGTATTCTCTGACGGTTCCTCAAAAAACTTATTCGCCGCGTCGATCGCGGCCGTTCGATATTGCTGCCTCATCGTGTAGCCTCATCTTGTGTGGCGGGTGGCCCGATCTTGGCGGCTACCCCCGCTCAGATACCGCTGTTGTTTCTCCGGCGATCGAGCCGCACCCGGTCGAACTCCTCGGGGCCATCAATCAGATCGCGCTTGCGGCTTGCGCGGTTGTCTGCCGTCGTCGCCATGTCGCCGATACCATCTATCGTATCGCCAGCCATTTTCCGGGCGCGCCGCTTCTGCCGATCCTGGTGGGTATCGGATGCAAGTCCAAGCTCAACCAGGCGGCTAATCGCTTCGGACAAGCTCGGAAGATCGTTCTGATGCGCCATCCAGGCTGTGATGGCTCCTAGCAAGGGTTGAGAAGGCCGAAAGCAAACGGTCCGAGCGTCATGGCGCTTGTTCGCGTTCTTCCTCATACAATCCATTAGTTGCCGCAACGCGCCGGGTCAGCGCGGCTAAAGAACAAACCTTAGGCTACCGATGCGTTCCTAAGGAAAATTATCCCTAATCGAGGCACATCGGTCTCACCCAGCGTTTCGGCCCATGCCGCGGACGTCAGGGAATTTTTTGAGGCTGGGTGGCTCGGATTAGCTCGTCACATGTTTCAACGGTCTTGTGATAGTCGAGCTGGGTCGGGGGTCGTGGAATAGCTTCCAGTTCTCTGAGGTGGCACACATCGAGGAAATGCTTTGCTGCCGGCATTCCGACAACGACTATTTGGTATGTGAGCCAAATGATCAGCCCGGCACCGAGCCAACTCCAAATACTGCCGGCGGCTTTGATCATGTTCCTCAAGCTGCGCTCAAGCATCAGTCGACTAGAGTGCTAGCAGCACATTGGCCACGCGCGACGGGTGCATTTGCATAGCCAAGAAATATGGTCAGGCCCGCCGCGGCGGTCATGGTTTTGGATTTGCTGAAGGCAAAAGGGTCTTCCGCTCCCATGGCCGCTTGCCGTCAGCGTCGCGATCCCAAGGCCGGGCCGCTGACGAGTTTTTCTCCTCCACAGCCGCTTTCGCACGGTCAGACTTAACCTGCTCACGGTCTGACAGCGGCAGCTTTTCGGCGGTTTGCCCGGCTTGTGCCAACAAAGGGAGGGCCGTGAGTAGGACTGTGGTGAGCAACTTTGTCATTCCCGGCATTTGCAGATCAACTCATCCTTTTCCGGTTTGGATTGCAGCTTAGTGATTGCAATTGTCAGCGCAGATAGCGTGTGCAAGCTGGCGACATTCATCTTCGCGGCGCCTGGAGTAATGCGGCTGCGAGGCAGCATCTTTGGGGGTCGGTGCGGTCACTATAACCTTGGCTTTCTTTTCAGCTTCTTGGCTTCGCGGTTGCCGCGTTGATGTGCCATGTCGCTTTGCTGGGGGTCGAGTTCACCGAGTTCATTCGCCTGCAGCACGCGCCCGCGCGGCGTGAAGACGCGCACGTCCATGGTGCCGTCGCGCAGCAGTTTGCGAGCCAGCCGCAATGCGGCAGTGGCGCTGCTGCGCCCGAGATTGGCGCTGCCGTATTCGTTCGTCCCGCTGACGAGCCAGGGCACGCGCGTGCGTTTAGCCATTGAGCAGGGCCGCCGCGCAGACCAGCAACAAAAGAAACAGCGGAACGATCACCGGCGGGACGATCCACTCCGAGGCGCGAAAGCGCGACATCGCATGCTCCTGCGCGGGCACGACGAGGCGACGCCCTGACGACTGATTTGACGGCGGGAGCGCACGTGACCCTCAGTCACCGGTCGAGGCCGTAGCGGAAGATGCGGTGATGGATCAGAGCCTACGCCTGCCGCGCACCAATAGCGAGCACTAAAACGCCCCGCGACGATAATGCTGGCTATTGCTGCTGAGGAGGCGCATGGTTGCGATCACCGGCGTCGGTTTGGGGCCGCTGTCGCAGCAAGGCAGGCGTGCATGACCATCCGTTCGCGGCGGGCAACCATCGCGTCTAGGCATCCATTCCGCATTCACGGCATCGAGCGCATGCGACCCGCCGGCGTCTATCCGGTGATTACTGACGAGGAGAAGATTGGCAGCGATACCGTCTCGGCCTGGCGCCGGGTCGGCACCTCCATCATCGTGCCCGTGGAAGGCGTGCTCGGCTCGGTCGAGATGCTCTCGATCCGCGGCCGACCTTGCGGCGGCGGTCGTCGGCGACGCGGGCCTTGCTAATGACTGATCATCCCGTCGATCTCGACAAGCATCGCGGCATGGCCGCGCAGAAGGCGACCGATTTGCGCCGCGCGCTCGCCGACGTCGAGAACAATGTCCGGCAGCTGCGCGAGCGTGAGGCCGATCTCGAAACTCGCCTGATGACAGTGCCCGCCGCGTCCTGGTCCCAAGCCGCGGTGAAGGCGCGTTATCTGCTCAACCTCTATGCCGCCAGCCTGCCGGTCGAGGACACGCGCCACCGCGCGCTGGTCTCCGCGCTGTTTGACGATTTCGCCCGGCTGTCGGAGGAGAGCTGAGGCGATTTCGGCCGCTCGCTTCCCGTCATGCGCGGGAAGACGCGGACGCAATGCGGGCGGTCGGCCTCACTTGCGGCTTGCCGGGCCGCAGCCTTGGCGAAGGCCGTGGGTGAAAGCGGGCTTGCCTCGCCGTAGCTTCAGCGAAGGCGGGGACAAAGAAGGCAGCGAACCGACCGCACAGGAGCCCGTCATGACCCTCACCAGCGGCCGCTACATCGGCCTCGAATACGACCGTATGATCGTGCTGTTCTCCATGCAGGACGGCCCGCGCGAGATCGGTTGCGCGATCTCGACCTCCGCGATGGACGATCTCGAACGCGGGCCCAAGGTCGCGCCCGAGCACCGCGAAGCCCAGTTCGCCCGCCTGCGCGACCGCATCGAAGCCTGCGCCGCCAGCAAATACCGCGCCTGCGAATTCGAAGGGACGCCACCAGGGATCGTGCTGCGGAGCATTGATTTTCGGGGGTAGGCAGACGAGCCTCGGGCGACGGGTACGTGTCGGTGCCGAGCCGCACCGTGGTGACCGATCTACCACCCGTCGAGAATACCAGTAATGGTTATAATCACGACTATGGCAGAGCGCTGTTCAGATCGTTCGGGTTACCCAGAAACAGTAATCGATGCAATGGGTCAAAGGCTGCCCTCGTGAGGCAGCACTACCTTGGTCGGCTTACTTCTCCAAAGCGGTCCTCGCGGCGCTCTGGCATAAGGTCAGCAATGGGCCACAAGCGGAAGCCTTGGCGCCGACTGAGGCAGTCCTCTAGTTCATCTTGGATTTCAGCTTTTCGATCAGCTCGCGCTGCTCCTCGATGTCCGCACGGATCATCTTGCGCATCTCTCCTTCCAGAGAGAGCTTGTTGTTGGCAATCGGCTCCTTTGGCGGGCGCTTTTCGATCATGGAAGTTCTCATAGGCTACACCACTTGGCCCTTAAGTTCCGAGCCAAGTCGTCCTGGCCCTCCGCTAGTTTGTCATAGGCGTCCGCCATCCGGCTGTATTGAGCGCTCGTCGCGGAGTCTTTCATCAGATCACTCTTAGCCCGAAACTCTTCGGCTTGGTTGCTGTAACGTTTTGCGTTCGCTGAGTGTCCATCTATTCCCGATCTTCCCGGCACGCCTTGCTTTCCGCCCGGTACATCGCGCTCTCCATCACCGAGAGGCGAAGTACGTCGCGGCTATGCAGTTGTTCTGCTCGCAAGCGAGTTTTATCCTTTTGAAGCGTTCTACTCTCTTCAATGGCTAGCTGGGCACGTGCGAGCAGCGGATCATTCATCCCGCAATAATGCCTGCGGCGAAACTCCGTTGCCATCGCCTATATTATTTTCCGTGTTTCCTTTCGGAAAAGGCTTGTAGGTCTCGCGACCGAGGAAGCTATCGGGCGGAGGCTGCCTTAGCACCTCAAGCGCCTCGCTAATGGCATCGCGCGCCATTTTGACATGTGCAGCATCAATTGGCAGCGGATGATGGACGTGGCGGTCGATCGGCATTTGGCAGCGCTCCCTGTCTTGCAAGCGGGAGCGCAGCAACGTCTCTCAGCCATCGACGCCTACGGGCAGAGCCTCGGCCGATGATGTAGGGACAATACCGCCACGAAACGGAGGTTCCTAGGGCGCTGCGACGTGAGTTCCAGAATTGCCACCAAAGAAACTGACGCTTGCCGCTTCGGGTCGAAATCCGGCGCGTCCGGGTGTCACAAGCGGCTAAGCTTACACGACTGCCAGCCGATGCCGTCCTGTGAATTATATTACAGACACTGCGTCCCATACGATCTAACGTCTTCGCATCACCGCCCGGTCCGTTGGCATCTACCGGTGACCGAGAGCCGCAGTGCTCCCGCCAAATGTGGGCGGGAGACGGCCATGAATGATCGCGACGAACCTCTTTCCGAAAAGGAGAAGACTATTGTTGAGCGCCACAGGGATATCATCGAGGCCACCGAAGGTATGGATATAGCCGAAGTCCTCCAATTGATCGGTCAAATCGAGAATGAGATCAGAAGGCGCTCATAATTAAGATAAGCGCGGCGCGAACTCAGGTCAGGTTGTGGCCGCTCGCGGCGACAGGACACAGTAGTAGGCCGCCATGTCTGCTACGTGTCACAAGCGGCTGTCGCAGCGAGCGCGGCCCCACATCTGCTCTACCGATGATAACCGACATCACCACGGGATCATCATGGTTCGGCTAAGGGCCAGCAACTGACATTGGAAGTAAAGAGGCCGCCCACTGAGGCGACCTCAATGCATCAGCACAGACAGGAAGTAGCCCGCGACGATTGCGAGCCAGACGAGCGATAGGCGGTAGTACAGCGTGTCCCGTTGCGGTTGTTCTGGTCCGGAGAACACGGTCCCCATAGGCGGCCTTACTTCGGCTTCTCGGCGTGGATGTGGAGAACGTAGAGCGTGTTCTGGAACTCGTCCACGACCTCCATCCGCCATCCACGATCTGGCGTTAGCTTCCCATCGAGGCTTTGGAGTATCTGCCCAGCCGTCACCGTGGCTTCACGCCAAGCGGCGTGTTTGTCTGGCAGTTCCTCGCCTTCGAGGTCGGGTTCATGATGTTCGTGGGTCACATGGAAGAAGTAGCGCGGCATACGCCAGTAATGCTGACTAGCCGGCTCGCGTTCCGAAACAGGCCACTGCGGAATTCAGTCAGAGCTCTCTCGCACCAGGCGAGCGACCCTACGGGGGCCGTCCCAAAGCTCTACAACAGGGTGTGCCTCTAGATATTTCTCGGCTCGGTCTTGCGCGTCTTTGTCTGACGGGCAATCGATCTCGTAAAGTGCACGAGCAACACCGGATAGATCTACCGAGTACGCAACATAACGCATTTGCAGTCCCCAGCTGAGGAAAGCTGCAAACTAGATTCGTTCGCGGGCCTATAGTTCCTACACAAAAAATACGGCCCCAGCCGTCTGGCGGCGACTGGGGCCGTTGGACTTACTCCGGCCCGCACGGGGGGCATGGAGCCGGAGCACAGCACCAAGCCTGTCCGGTACCACTCGTTCCTAAAAAGCCAGCCGCCAACTGAGGCGCGCCTAATTCATCTTGCGACGGAGTTTCCTGAGGATCTCGCGCAAATCCGCGGCGTACTCCTCGATGATCCGCTGCGCCTCCTCAAGACGTGTTGGCTTGGGCGGGGGCTCCTTGCTCGGACCTGGGTCATCGGTCTGGGGCACAGCTCAAGGGCGGGCCGGAACCAGCCGGGACCATTGAGATAAATCAAACTAGCCACTGAGATTTTCAATCTAGGCCACCGCCACGCTCCAAGCCTGGTCGTTCGGCCGCTGATTGAGAGCTAGATAGCCGGAGGGTTGGCTTCGCCTTAGGGGCTGATGCGTTTGTTCCAGCGCTCGGCCGCCTGCCTAACGGTCGGCGCATTGGGCCCGAAAGCTGAACATTCCTTACATACTACGAATTTTGGATCGATGTCGCCGTTGATCCAAACCTCCGAACCGCCGCAGAAAGGACAGGGCCGCAGCGATTGTACAGACATAGGGAATCCGCGCAGCGGATCGATAGCTGCGCTGTCGCTAGGCTTCGTAGGCATCTTAACGCGAGCGTTTAGGACGGTAGTTCTGGGCCGATGTCGACGACCTCGATGAAATGATGACCGACGTCGCGATTGAAGCCGATGAAGTCCCACTTCGCGCCGTCGCCTTGGCAAGTAGCGCCGGTGAAGCGTGCCGGCTGCCACTCGAGAGTTTTCGTGCTTGAGCGCAAGGACCCAATAGAAGCGACCTGGAATCAACTGTGTGACGTCAATCATGGAATCATTTGCAGACCCTCGCTCACGCCGCCGCGCAACGCTCGGTCGAGCGCAGACGCATCGGCTTGCCGCCCGGCGGGTTTGGGTTGCGCGGTCCGTTTCCGTCTAGCGCGCGTAGCGCTTCCAGAATCTCGTCGATATGAACCGGCGCCTTTAGTCCGTCCGGCGAGCGTAACGCTGGACAGGACGCGATCGCCGAGGCATCAGAGGCCCATGACGCAAGGATGGCGCGCTTCTCGGCCAGACTCAAATCCGGGTCAGCGACGACCTCGCGCGGATGCGAGAACACCGTGCCGGGGTGAAGAAGAGCATTGAAATCGAAGACGTTGTCGCGTGCGGGCGTCGTCCGCATGGCTAACCTCCCATCATAAGACGCATTAAGGTGGCCGCGCGGGAGCACCCGCGCGGCGGCGATCGGAACCCAGCCGCGGGTAGGTCAGGCGGCCTTGCCCTCGATCTGCTTGACCTGCCCGGCGCTTGCGCCAGCGATGGCGATGCGCCGCGGCTTCATGGCCTCGGGAATCTCGCGTTGAAGCTCGATTACCAACAGACCGTTCTCGAAGTGCGCGCCTTTGACCTCGACGTGGTCAGCCAGGGTGAACTGGCGCTTGAACGACCGTGTCGACATTCCGCGATGCAGAAAGGTCTTCTCGTCCTTCTCGGCCTTATGGCCTTCCAACGTCAGGACATTCTGCTCCATCGTAAGGCCCACCTCGTCCGGTGAGAAGCCGGCGAGCGCCACCGAGATTTGGAAGCGGTTCTCGTCGAGCCGCTCGATGTTATAGGGGGGATAGGTCTCTTCGGCGGTCCGCTGGACCTCGTCGAGAACGTCAAACAGGTGGTCGAACCCAATGGTCGACCTCCACAGGGGAGTCCAATCATACCTCATAGCCAAATCCTCCAAAGAGCAAGTTGGGTACGAGCTGGCCCCGGACACCTTCCGGCGCCCGCCTTGATTGCGGGGCCCCGAAGGCGCCCCGGCCGCCATGTCTGCGGCGATCAAAAAATTTGCCACGAGCAAAAAAGTTTCAGGGGGGTGACGAAAAATTTTAGCGCCGCGGTCTGGTTAAGCGCTGTTGTCGTGCAAGTTAATTCCGCTTCGCTCCGCTCGATGACCGCTTGGGGGTCAAAATGCGAAGAACTCAGGTTGAGCAAATCTTGTTCGCTCTGCCGCCATGAGCGGACTCCTGTCCGATGCGGCGCAACTTTGCAGATGGGCCAATCGCGGCAACGGCTTGTAGGAGTCAGGTGGATCACGATAGTTGAACTCCGGTCGATATGAGGATCGGCCGAGAGGGGGAGATGGCCTACAAAGCGGTCCTCGCCGAGAGGTGCGACTGGCCTGCGCGGTCTTGCTCGCTGTCGCTATGATGGCTCCGGAACCGGCGCCCTTGTCAGACGGCAAGGGCTCTTGGGCGCGGATTTGTGATTTTCTTTGGGCTTTGCGTATCGAATTCTCGTTAACGGAGAGCCGTTTAGCTCGGGGCGTCCCATCCGAGCGAGAGCACCTGACGCGCAGCGGTCGAGCAAGTTTTCTTCTAAATTCTCTCCCTCCGCCAGCCTTCACAAACAAAGTTTGCGCAAGGCTGTCGCGCCGAAGCCCGCGGGGCGGAGGCGGGCTCGTCGTTTGCTTTGGTTCAGCAAGCCGGGACGAACTTTTTTCAAGGTCTCCGCTCCGACGCGCCAGCATTCCCTGGACGGAATGCCGATGCCATCCTCTTCTGATGATCCATCGGGCGCCGCACGAGCGTTCAGCACCGACCTGACGGGAAGCCGACACGCGTCGGATTACACTCCGGCGGCTTGTCCAGTGAGCTGCCAAACCATCTACTCGTCAACGAGCCGTCATTGTCGATCCAGGGGATCGGTGGCAATTGCGGCAGGTAGGATGCATACGGCATGACTTTCGCAAGCGTCACTCTGCCCGGAAATTGTGTGAGAAATGCCTTGTTCATTCCGCCGTCCAGTCCGCTGTATATCGGGGCAGCCGGCAAATTGTCTTCGAGCAATCGCGCGTATTCGAGCTCGTCGGAGCGCCTCTTCTCCAGCGCCCGCCGCGCGATTTGCGGGTTGACGACGAAGGGGGGACATTTTTCGGCAGGGTTGAACACTGGAGGCGACGGCGAATTCGGGGGAGGTTGCGCATCGAACACATAGCGGCGGTCGCACACATCCACCCTTGGTTCGAGTCGCGTCGTCTCGAAATGATCGTTGCCGATCTTGAGCATTTTCCAGAAGGCCAGGTTGGGACTATTTCGATGCCGCGCCAGGTTTGCCGGCGTCAGGCGGAACGGATAGGCCTGGACCTGGAACGACGGCCGGCCGCCGAGGAATGAGTCGCGTGCCAGCGAATAGATTTCGCTGATCTGTTCGTCGGTCATGGCATAGCAACCGCTCGACCAGCAGTCGCCGTGGATCATGAGGAAGCTGCCGTTGCGCTTGTTCGCCTTGTCGAACGTGTTGGGGAAGCCGAGGTTGATCGAAAGATGGAAGTTGGAGTTCGGATTCATCAGCTCGGGTGTAATCGTATAGAGCCCTTCCGGAGCCTGTCGGTCGCCCTCGTACAATTTCGGCCCGAGATCGCCCGACCACCGACAGATCGGATAGGTCTTGAGGATCTGGAAAAGGCCGGTCGCGTCCTGCTTCCAGACCTCGAGCTCGGCCTCCTCCTTGAACAGGCGCACGACGATAGGTGAATATTTCGGCATCTTCTTCTGTTCGAGCAGCGAGAGCAGCTCGGCGGGTAGTTCCCTCGTTGCCTTGGCCGGCAACGGCTTGCTGCTTTCGCCGAGACAAATGACCGGCGTCAAGGCAGTGGCAAAAGCCGCCGCCAGCACGAATACACGTCGGACCATGGCGCGGATCACTGCTGTGCCTCCAGCCCTTCCGACCGCGCGCCGCTACGTCTCGAACCCGACGAACACCGTCGCTTCCTCGATGGACTTCCGCTCCGACACCACCGCATTCGCCGGAAAAGTTTCATCCGGCCAGCCCAGCGCGATGCTTTTCATGATGACTTGATCGTCGGCTATGCCTGCGTGCTCGCGCACCACGGGGGATTGCATGATGCCCTGGCTGTTGATCACGGCGCCGAGCCCGCGGGACCACGCGGCATTGACCAGGGCGGTCGCCACGGCGCCGCAGTCGAAGGGCGTATCGTCGCTACCGTCAAGCACGCGATCATAGGTGATGATCACGCAGACGGGAGCGTCGAACTGGCGGAAGCCGCGCAGCACCCAGTCCTGGCGTTTTTCCATGTTGTCGCGCTCGATTCCCATTGCAGAGAATAATTGCTTGGCGACGCCGACCTGCCTGTCGCGGTGCTTGCCTGCAAAGGCCTGGCCCGTGCGGAACTCGCGCGACTGCGGGATGCCCGCCACCATCCGTTCGGTGTTGCCGGCGCGGATCCGATCGAGCGGTTCGCCGGTGATGACATAGAAATTCCAGGGCTGGGTGTTCATCGACGACGGAGCGCGCATCGCCAAGCCAATGATTTCCGCAATAAGCTCCTTGGGGACTGGATCGGGTTTGTAGCCTCGGATACTCCGGCGACCGAGGATGACGTCATCGAACTGCATGTGTGTGGAATTCCCCTGACAAGTTCTGAAACACTTAGGACTTTCGCGGTTTCGGCACCCTCGCGCAAGCGCCGGCGGCGTGTCCTCAACGGTCCAGCCACGCGGAACACGATCGCATCAGTCTGGATTGACTGACGCTCTCTCTGCCATCACGCCTCACCCCACCAATTTCCACCTCCCATCCGCCGCCCGCTTCAGCGCGGGATCGCTCACCCGCACGTGCTCGGCGAGAAAGTCGATGAAGGCGCGGACGCGCGCGGGCAGGGGGGCGGTGTGGCCGACATAGACGGCGTGGATGTCTTCTCGGTCACCGGGATTGTAGTTCTGCAGCACCGGCACGAGGCGGCCGGATTCGATGTCGGGGCCGATATGGAAGAGGGCGAGGCGCGCGAGGCCGACGCCGCCGAGGCAGAGGCGTCGGGCGGCTTCGCCGTCGCTGGCGCGCGCGACCGGCGGCGGTACGGCTTCCTCGGTGCGGTCGCCGCGCTTGAACGGCCAGCCGCCGCGGATGCGCGGAAAGGTCCAGCCGATGCCGCGGTGATCGGCGAGATCCGCCGGCGTTCTGGGCGTGCCAAAGCGCGCCAGATAGTTGGGGGTGCCGACGACCACCATGCGGCTGCTGCCGAGCTTGCGGGCGATCAGGCGGGACGCTTTCAGAGGTCCTACCCGGATCGCAACGTCGGCGCGCTCCTGCATCAGGTCGATCGTCGTGTCCGTCAGCACGAGATCGAGCGTCACGTCGGGATGCTCTTTCAGAAAGCGCGGGATCAGCGGCATCAGATGCAGCATGCCGAACGGGATGTTGCTGTTCACCGTGAGGCGGCCGCGCGGCGCCGCGCCTGACGCGGCCTCGCGTTCGGCCTCCTCCATCTCTGCGAGGATCCGCACGGCCCGCTGGTAGAACGCTTGGCCTTCCTCGGTCAGGGTCAGCTTGCGCGTGGTGCGGTTGACGAGGCGCGAGCCGAGCCGAGCTTCCAGCCGCGACATCAGCTTGCTCACGCCGGACGGCGTCAGGCGCAGCTTTCGCGCGGCCTGGGTGAACCCGCCGAGATCGACGACGCGGACGAAGACCTCCATCTCGGCGGAACGGTTGGTGTCGAAGCGGGCCATGTTGAATTCACGTCACAAATGATTGGATTGCGGACATCCTATCGGTTTTGCACGGGCACGGCTATCTGCGTGGCTCGTCTCATCCATCGGAGCTACGCATGCCTCCTGCCGTCCTCGCGCTCACCGCCGGTGCCTTCGGCATCGGCACCACTGAATTCATCATCATGGGCCTCTTGCTGCAGGTCGCGGCCGACATGCATGTGTCGGTACCGGTCGCGGGCCTGCTCATCTCCGGTTATGCGCTCGGCGTGTTCGTCGGTGCGCCCGTCCTGACGCTGGCGACGCGGCGGATGCCGCGCAAAACCGTGCTGCTCGCGCTGATGGCGATCTTCACGCTCGGCAATGCGGCCTGTGCGCTGGCGCCGAACTACGAATTGCTGATGGCGGCGCGCGTGCTGACCTCGCTCGCCCACGGCACTTTCTTCGGCGTCGGGTCGGTGGTGGCGACGAGCCTCGTCGCCGAGGACAAGCGGGCCTCCGCGATTTCCACCATGTTCATCGGTCTCACCGTCGCGACGCTGCTGGGCGTGCCCTTCGGTGCCTGGTTCGGCCTGATGCTCGGCTGGCGCGCGGCGTTCTGGGCCGTGACGGTCATCGGCGTGATCGCCTTTGCCGTGGTCGCAGCCCTCGTGCCCGGCCATGTCGGCAACGGCGACAAGCCGGTCTCGCTTGCCGAGGAACTATCGGTGCTCGGCCGCCCGCAAGTGCTGCTGGGTCTTGCCATGACCGTGTTCGGCTTTGCCGGGCTGTTCGTCGTCTTCACTTACATCCAGCCAATCCTGACGCGCTTCACCGGGTTTTCGGAAGCCGCGGTCTCGCCGATCCTGCTGGTGTTCGGCGTCGGGCTCGCGATCGGCAACGTTGCCGGCGGCAAGCTCGCCGACCGTGGCCTCGCCGGCGCGTTGATCGGAACGCTCGCCGCGCTCGCCATCGTGTTGCTTGGCCTCGCCGCCGTGCTGCCGGTCAAGATCCCGGCGATCGTGCTGATCCTGCTGCTGGGCATCGCGGCCTTTGGGACTGTCGCCCCGCTCCAGCTTCGCGTGCTGGAAGCGGCCGGTCCCAGCGGTCGCACGCTCGCCTCGAGCCTCAACATCGCCGCGTTCAATCTCGGTAACGCGCTCGGTGCCTGGGCGGGTGGCGTCGCCATCGACCGCGGGCTCGGCCTCTCGGCGCTGCCTCTGGTCGCAGCCGGCATCACCGCTGTCGGTCTCGTGCTGGCGCTGTGGAGCCTGCGGCTCGACCGCGCTCCGGCGGCCGTCGCGGCCTGCCCCGCGGAATAACGCAAGCGGCGCGACCGCGGACAATTCGCCGCGTCGCGCCGTTGGCCCATGCATAAAACGCACCTGTACACTTCCTTTCGCCATCCGTAACTTCCTCGGCGCAATTCCAGGAGATGCGACGTGGCGAAGAAGACGGCCAAGAAGACAGCCAAGAAGAAGACTGCTTCGAAGAAACCGGCGAAAACCTTGAGCAAGACCAGCGCAAGCCGCAAGGCCGTCGTTGCGAAGAAGGCCGCGGGGCTCAAGCTGGCTTCATCGCGCCGCCCCAAGGGACCGGCCTGGCAATGGTCGGCGGTGGAGACCGCGGCTGCAATCCGCTCCGGCGCAATCTCCGCCGTCGAGACCGTCGAGGCGCATCTCGAACGGATGCGCGCCGTCAATCCGAAACTGAACGCGGTCGTCGTCGATCTCTCGGAAGAGGCGTTGAAGGCCGCGCATGCCGCGGACAAGCAGCGCGCAAAGGGCGGCGAGCTCGGCCTTCTGCACGGCGTGCCGATCACCATCAAGGAAAACGTCGACTACGAGGGCCGGCCGAACTTCAACGGCGTGCCCGCCAACAAGGACCTGGTCGCGCCGTCGGATGCGCCCGTGGTGCGCAACCTGAAGAAGGCCGGTGCGATCGTCATCGGGCTGACCAACACACCGGAATTCTCCTTTCGCGGTTTTACCGACAATCCCCTGCACGGGCTGACGCTCAATCCCTGGGATCCTGACATCACCTGCGGCGGGTCGTCGGGCGGTGCGGGTTCGGCGGTCGCCGCCGGCATTGGCACCATCGCCCATGGCAATGACATCGGCGGCTCGCTGCGCTGGCCCGCGCATTGCAATGGCGTTGCCACCATCAAGCCGACGCAGGGACGCATCCCCGCGTTCAACGCGAGCGCAACGGCCGAGCGGCCGATGCTGGCGCATCTGATGTCGGCGCAGGGGCCACTCGCCCGCCATGTCGGCGACGTTCGCCTTGCGCTCGAGGTGATGAGCCGGCGCGATCCGCGCGATCCCTGGTGGGTGCCGGCGCCGCTGGTCGGCGAGAGGCCGAAGGGGCCGATCAAGGTGGCGCTGGCCAAGATCCCCGAAGACATGGAGGTCGATCCCTCCGTCCGCGCGGCGCTGCGCCAGGCCGCCGATCATCTCGAACGTTCCGGCTACCGCGTCAGCGAGGTCGAGGTGCCCGACATCAACGGCGTCTGGCAGACCTGGTGCGACATCATCACCAACGAGACCGTGGTGATGCAGGAGGCCGGCATGCTGAAGGTCACCTCCGAGGATTTCCACAAGGCCTGGGGCGGCATGAAGGCCAAGGCCAACGTGCTCGATCTCAAGGCCTGGATGCAGGCGACCGCCGCGCGCAACGGCCACATTCGCGCCTGGCAATTATTCTTCGAGGAGTATCCGGTCGTGCTGGCGCCGACCACGGTGAAGCCGACGCCGGGCCCGCGCGAGGATACCGTCAGCCCCGAGCGCGTGCGCGAGATCTTCTGGGGCGAGATCCGCTTCATCTCCGCGATCAACGTGCTGGGCCTGCCCGGCGCCGTGGTGCCGGTGGCCCTCCACGACGGCAAGCCGATCGGCGTGCAGCTCATTGCCGGGCGCTATCGCGAGGACCTCGCGCTCGACGCAGCGGCCGCGATCGAGAAGCGCGCCGGCGTGCTCGCGCATCGGCTGTGGGAGAGCATGGCCTAGTCCAAGCCGGTTATCGCCGCATTGACAGTCTCACCCTCTCCTCTTGTGGGAGAGGGTGGCTCGCCGCATAGCGGCGAGACGGGTGAGGGGTCTCTCTCCGCGAACTCTATGGAAATTACTTCGCGGAGAGAGACCCCTCATCCGGCGCTTCGCGCCACAGGACCTCGCGAGGCGCACCAAAGCAGCACTTCGTTAATCGGCTTTAACCCGGATTCCGGCCAATTCGCCGACAAGCATTAGGGTTACTTCCTCGATCTCTAAGCGAATTATTGTCCGCTTTACCACCCGGCTCTAACACGGGGGCGGCGGACAACGCACATGCCTCATACAGGCCAATAAGTGCGGCCCGCCCCACGCGGAGGTGGCACGATGCGCAACGAGACGATCGCTATTCACGCCGGCTACGAACCCGAAGCGACCACGCACGCGGTCGCAGTGCCGATCTACCAGACCGCGGCCTACGCTTTCGACAGCGCCGATCACGGCGCGGCGCTCTTCAATCTCGAGGCCGAGGGTTTTCGCTACAGCCGCATCGCCAACCCCACCAGCGCGGTGCTGGAGAAGCGCATCGCGCAGCTCGAAGGCGGCGTCGGTGCACTCGCGGTCGCGACCGGCCAGGCGGCGCTGCACTTCGCCTTCGTCAACGTCGCCGATCACGGCGGCAACATCGTTTCCATGCCGCAGCTTTACGGCACCACGCATACGCTGCTCTCGCACATCCTGCCGCGGCAGGGCATCACCGGCCGCTTCGCCGAGAGCGACAAGCCCGAGGCGGTCGAGAAGCTAATCGACGAGAACACCCGCGCGGTGTTCGCCGAGACCATCGGCAATCCCGCCGGCAATGTCTGCGACATCGAGGCGCTGGCCAAGGTCGCGCATGCGCATGGCGTGCCGCTGATCGTCGACAACACCGTCGCAACCCCGATCCTGCTGAGGCCGTTCGACTACGGCGCCGACATCGCCGTGCATTCGCTGACCAAGTTCCTCGGTGGTCACGGCACCACGCTCGGCGGCGCCATCGTCGATTCCGGCAACTTCCCGTGGGCGAAATACGCCGACCGTTTCCCGGCCTACAACAAGCCGGATGCCTCCTATCACGGCCTCGTCTATGCCGAGCGCTTCGGTCGCACCGCCTATATCGAGCGGGCGCGCAGCGTCTATCAGCGCACCATGGGCTCGGTGCTGTCGCCGTTCAACGCCTTCCTGCTGCTGCAGGGCATCGAGACCGTGGCGCTGCGCATGGAGCGCCATGTCGAGAACGCGCGCAAGGTCGCCGAATTCCTCCGCAAGGATCCGCGCGTCGCCTGGGTCAATTACACCGGCTTTCCCGACAGCCCGTATTATCCGCTGGTGCAGAAATATCTCGATGGCAACGCCTCCTCGCTGTTCACCTTCGGCATCAAAGGCGGGATGGAGGCGGGCAAGTCCTTCTATGATGCGCTGAAGCTGATCACGCGCCTCGTCAATATCGGCGATGCCAAGTCGCTGGCCTGCCATCCGGCCTCGACCACCCATCGGCAGATGTCGGCAGAGCAGCAGCGCGTCGCCGGCGTGCTGCCGGAGACGATCCGTCTGTCGATCGGCATCGAGCATGTCTCTGACATCATCGAGGACATCGACCAGGCGCTGGACAAGGCCTGCCGGTCAGCGCGCCTCGAGGCCGCGGAGTAGGCGACGGCGCCAATGACGATCTTGATCGACAGGGATCAAGTCATCTCGAGCCCGGCGCTGGTGCCGGCCGAGCGCGATCTTGCGCGCGATCACGGCGGCGAGCTCACGATCGGGCTCGTCAACAACATGCCGGATCCGGCGCTGAAGGCGACCGAGCGTCAGTTCTTGAAGCTGCTTCAGGCTGCGGCCGGTCCGCGCCGCATCCGCTTCCACTGCTTCTCGCTGCCCAGCGTGAAGCGCTCGCCGGAAGCGAAGTGGCATGTCGAGAGCGAATATTCAGACTTGTCCGATCTCAAGCGCCAGAAATTCGACGGGCTGATCGTGACGGGCGCCGAGCCGGTCGCGCCCGAACTCGACCAGGAGCCGTACTGGCGCGACCTCGCCGACCTCATTGACTGGGCCAAGGCCAACACGCGTTCGACGATCTGGTCGTGTCTTGCCGCGCATGCGGCGGTGCTGCACCTCGACGGCATCGGGCGGCGGCGCCTGCCAGCCAAATGTCACGGTATCTTCGATTGCGACGCCGTGACGAGCGATGCGCTGACGCGCGCCGCGCCGGCGCCTTTGAAGGTGTCGCATTCGCGCCTGAACGAGATCGCGGAGAGCGATCTGGTGCAGGCCGGTTATCAGGTGCTGACACGCTCGGCTGAGGCCGGCGTCGACGTTTTCGTGCGCCAATATGCCAGCCGGTTCGTGTTCTTCCAGGGGCATCCGGAATATGACGCGCTGTCGCTCCAGCGCGAATACCTGCGCGACATCGGTCGCTACCTTGCGCGGGAGCGTGAGAGCTATCCGCGCCTGCCCGTGAGCTATTTTGACGCAGCGACGGAAGAGAAATTGATCCGCTTCGAGAAGAAGGCGGCGCACCAGCGCCACCCGGCACTCACCAACGAGTTACCCCGGCTGAGTTTGCGCGCCGACATCGGCGCCGGCAGCGCCGCCGAGGTGCTTTTTCGCAATTGGCTGCAATATCTCAGCATGGAAGCCGAAGCGCCGGTCCTTGCGCGTTAGCCGATATTGGTGCCGCGTTAGGATTACCCAAGCGTTAGGCTTGCCTCGACCAGCGCGCGAATGTTTCAGTACAGACATACGTCAATCACGGGAAACGCAGTCGTGTGGTCGGCACTCCAGGGACGCGTGAGCAATCGGCTGGCCCGGCATTTCCGCGCCGCGCCGCATCGGCTGCCCGCGCATGCGCCGATCGTGAGCTTCACCTTCGATGATGCCCCGGATAGCGCTGCAGGCGAAGGCGCCGCGCTCCTGGAAGAGCATGGCGGCCGCGGTACGTTCTATCTCGCCGGCAGCCTGATCGGCCAGCCGTCAGATCATTGGCACGGCCTGTCGGATGACGCGATCGTGCGGCTTCACCGCGCCGGTCACGAGATTGCCTGCCACACCTTCTCGCACCAGAGCTCGTCCAAGCTCGACGAGGCCGCGATGGCGCGCGAGATCGAGCGGAACCGCACCTATTTTCGCAGTATCGACTCCTCGATCAATCTGGAGAACTTCGCCTATCCCTATGGGATCGCCTCGGTCTGGCGCAAGCCACAGCTCGCCAAGGCTTTCCGTTCTGCGCGCGGCATCCTTCCCGGCGTCAACAGCGACGTCATCGATCTCCAGTTCCTGCGTGCGTCGCCTTTGGTCAATTGCGAGATCGACAAGGCAGGCGTCGATCGCTATTTCGACGAGGCGGTCGCGAGCGGTGGATGGCTGATCTTCTACGGCCATGACGTCGCGGACGCGCCGAGCCCCTATGGCTGCACCCCGGACCTGATGCGCCACGCGCTGGAGGCGGCCGGACAGCGCAACATGCCGATCGTGACGGTCGCGGAAGCGCTGCGCAGGATCGGGGCGTAGCTTTTTTTCACCTCTCCCCGCTTGCGGGGAGAGGTCGGTAGAAGATGGGCTTGCCACGCCCGCGCCGCCATGCGACTGGCCTTGTGACGAATCTCACGGCCTTGGTTCCAGCCCTCTCATGTCAGCCCCTTCCACCGCTCCGCGACCTGCGCCGCCCAACGGCCGTGACGCGCTGTCGGTGCTGCATTCGGTATTCGGCCTGCCGGGTTTTCGTGGCGCGCAGGGCGAGATCATCCGGCACGTCACCGACGGCGGCAATTGCCTGGTGCTGATGCCGACCGGCGGCGGCAAGTCGCTGTGCTATCAGCTGCCGTCGCTGCTGCGCGAGGGCTGCGGCATCGTGGTGTCGCCGTTGATCGCCTTGATGCGCGACCAGGTCGCGGGCCTGATCGAGGCCGGCGTCAACGCCGCTGCGTTGAACTCGTCGCTGAGCTTCCAGGAAGCCTCCGACATCGAGCGGCGCCTGCTCGCGGGCGATCTCGATCTGCTCTATGTTGCGCCGGAACGCCTGGTGACGCCGCGCTGCCTCTCGCTGCTGGCGCAGGCCAAGGTGGCGCTGTTCGCGATCGACGAGGCGCATTGCGTCTCGCAATGGGGCCATGACTTCCGTCCCGAATATGTCGGCCTCTCCATCATCGCCGAGCGCTTCCCGGACGTGCCGCGCATCGCGCTGACCGCGACCGCCGACGAGTTGACGCGCAAGGAGATCGTGGCGCGGCTTCAGCTCGCGGACTCGCCGCAATTCGTCTCCAGCTTCGATCGGCCCAACATCCGCTACGAGATCGTCGACAAGCGCAGTGCGGTGTCGCAGCTGAAGGAGTTCATCCGGGAGCGCCATGCCGGCGACGCCGGCGTGGTCTATTGCCTGTCCCGCAACCGTGTCGAGGAGGTCGCCGCTGCGCTCGACGAGGCCGGCATTGCCGCGCTGCCCTATCACGCCGGGCTCGACAGCGGCGTGCGATCGCGCAACCAGGACCGCTTCCTCAACGAGGACGGCATCGTCATCGTCGCGACCGTCGCGTTCGGCATGGGCATCGACAAGCCCGATGTGCGCTTCGTCGCCCATCTCGACCTGCCCAAGAGCATCGAGGCCTATTACCAGGAGACCGGCCGCGCCGGCCGCGACGGCAAGCCGTCGGCGGCCTGGATGGCCTACGGGCTCTCCGACATCGTGCAGCAGCGCCGCATGATCGACGAATCCAGCGCCTCCGACGAATTCAAGCGAGTCTCGATCGGCAAGCTTGATGCGCTGGTCGGCCTTGCCGAAACGCCGCACTGCCGGCGCCGGCGGCTGCTCGCCTATTTCGGCGAGATCGTGATGGGCGAGAGCTGCGGCAATTGCGACAACTGCCTGACGCCGCCGAAGATGCGCGACGGCAAGGTGCTGGCGCAGAAGCTGTTGTCCTGCGTCTATCGCACCGGGCAACGTTTCGGCGCGATGCACCTGATCGATGTGCTGGTGGGGCGCCTGACCGAGAAGGTGACGCAGTTCGGCCATGACAAATTGTCCGTGTTCGGCATCGGGCGCGAGCTCAACGAAAAGCAGTGGCGCACCGTGCTGCGGCGGCTGGTGGCGATGGGCCATTTGCAGAGCGACAGCGAAGCCTTTGGCGCGCTGAAGCTGACCGAGACCGCGCGCGGCGTGCTGCGCGGTGAGACCGAAGTGTGGCTGCGCGAGGAAGCGCCCGGCACGCGCATTCGCGCAAGCCGCGGCAAATCCCGCCGCGGCGACCTTGCGCCTGCGACCGGCGCCCCGGAAGGTGATGTCGATCCTGAACTGCGCGCGCGGCTGCGCTCATGGCGCTCGGAGGTCGCGCGCGAGCGCGGCGTGCCGGCCTATGTGGTGCTGCACGATGCCACCATCGACGGCATCGTCCGGGCCTGGCCGACGACACTCGACGAGCTCCGCAACGTGCCCGGCATCGGCGACAAGAAGCTCGAGCATTACGGCGACGAGCTGCTGCAGATCGTCAGGACGCGGTAGGAATAGATGACGTAGCCCGGATGGAGCGTAGCGCAATCCGGGGCAGTCTTTCCGCATTCGCGAGTCCCGGATTACGCTGCGCTCCATCCGGGCTACGAAGATAGCGGGCGAGAGCTATGTCCTCACTCACCCGTTCCTGAACGCGTAAGCGTATCCGTTCAGCGCCGGCGCGCCGCCGAGATGGGCGTACAGAATCTTCGCGCCCTTCTCGAAATAGCCCTTCTGCGCGAGGTCGATCAGGCCCTGCATCGACTTGCCCTCGTAAACGGGGTCGGTGATCATGCCTTCGAGACGCGCGGTCAGGCGGATCGCTTCCTTGGTCTCTTCCGACGGCACGCCGTAGGCGGGATAGGCGTAGTCCTCGATCAGCACGACGTCGTCAGCGACGAGCTCCTGGCCGAGCTCGACGAGTTTTGCGGTGTTCTGCGCGATCTCGAGCACCTGCGCTTTCGTCTGCGCCGGCGTGAACGAGGCATCGATGCCGATCACCTTGCGGGCGCGGCCATCGGCGGCGAAGCCGACCAGCATGCCGGCATGGGTGGATCCGGTGACGGTGCAGACGACGATGTAGTCGAACGTGAAGCCGAGCTCCTTCTCCTGCTTGCGCACCTCTTCGGCGAAGCCGACATAGCCAAGGCCGCCGAACTTGTGCACGGAGGCGCCGGCCGGAATCGCGTAAGGCTTGCCGCCCGCCGCCTTCACTTCCTCGATCGCCTGTTCCCAGCTCTTGCGGATGCCGATGTCGAAACCGTCGTCGACCAGGCGTACGTCGGCGCCCATGATGCGCGAGAGCATGATGTTGCCGACGCGGTCATAGACGGCGTCCTCGTGCGGCACCCAGGCTTCCTGCACCAGGCGGCACTTCATGCCGATCTTGGCGGCGACGGCGGCGATCATGCGGGTGTGGTTCGACTGCACGCCGCCGATCGAGACCAGTGTGTCGGCGTTGGAGGCGATCGCATCGGGGATGATGTATTCGAGCTTGCGCAGCTTGTTGCCACCATAGGCAAGGCCGGAATTGCAGTCCTCGCGCTTGGCATAGACCTCGACATTGCCGCCGAGATGTTTGGACAGCCGCTCCAGCTTCTCGATGGGCGTCGGGCCGAAGGTCAAAGGATAGCGCGGAAATTTGTCCAGCTTCATGGGTCATCCCGATTGGCGTTGGCGTCGGCAGCTCCCTAGCATCGCGCCGGAAAAATGTGCTCTCGAATATTGCGCCAATATTGCGCGACTTCTTGCGGAAAGAGGGCCAAGTGCTAAGAATTCTTCCAGAATATCATCCGTTAATGGAAGCTCCTTTCATGGCTGCCAGGCTCGACCGCACCGACCTTAAGATATTGAGATTACTGCAGAATAACGGTCGGCTCAGCAACGCAGAGCTGGCAGAAACCGTCGCGATCAGCCCTGCCACATGCCATCGCCGCACCCAGCGCCTGTTCGAGGACGGCTTCATTGCCACGGTGCGCGCCATGGTCGCGCCGAAGAAGGTGGCCAAGGGCACCCTGGTGATGGTCGGCGTCGTGCTCGACCGCTCGACGCCCGAGAGCTTTGCGATCTTCGAGCAGGCGATCGCCAGGCTGAAATTCGTGCTCGATTGCCACCTCGTCGCCGGCGACTTCGACTATTTCCTCAAGATCCGCGTCGGCGACATGGAGGATTTCAACCGCATCCATGGCGAGCAGCTGATCGCGCTGCCCGGCGTGCGCCAGACCCGCACCTTCTTCGTGATGAAGGAAGTGGTCGACAACGCGCCGCTGGAATTTTGAGCGCGCCCTTGATGCGCAATGCGTGTCGTGAGAGATTCGCTCGATGCAGACATTTCCCTTCCGCCAGCACAATCCGGCCGGGCCGGCCTATCGGCGCGGCTGGGTCGATGAGGCCATAGCCGCGATCGAGGCCGACCAGTGCCGCACCGCCGACACGCATCTGATCCGGCTGATCGTGCCGGCGCTATCGGGCATCGACATCTATCTCAAGGATGAATCCACCCATCCGACCGGCAGCCTGAAGCACCGGCTGGCGCGCTCGCTGTTCCTCTACGCGCTCTGCAATGGCCACATCCGCGAAGGCACGCCGGTCGTCGAGGCGTCGTCGGGATCGACCGCGGTCTCGGAGGCCTATTTCGCGCAGATGATCGGCGTGCCTTTCTACGCCGTGATGCCGCGCACGACCTCGGCCGAGAAGATCGCCGCGATCGAGCATTATGGCGGCAATTGCCATCTGATCGACGACGGCCGCGCGCTCTATGCGGAGGCCGCCGCGCTCGCCGCGCGCCTGAACGGCCACTACATGGATCAGTTCACCTTCGCCGAGCGTGCAACGGACTGGCGCGGCAACAACAACATCGCCGAATCGATCTTCACGCAATTGCAGGGCGAGCCGCGGCCGTTGCCGGACTGGATCGTGATGGGCGCGGGCACCGGCGGCACCTCGGCCACCATCGGACGCTATCTGCGCTACCGACAGTATCCGACGCGGCTCTGCGTCGCCGATGTCGAGCATTCCGCCTTCTTCGATTGCTTCCGTTCGCAGGACCGCTCCCGTGTGTGCGATCGCCCGTCGCTGATCGAGGGCGTCGGCCGTCCGCGTTGCGAGCCCTCCTTCGTGCCGGGTGTGGTCGACCGGATGATGAAGATCCCGGATGCGGCCACGATCGCGGCGATGAACGTGCTGTCGCGTCGGCTGCGCCGCCCGGTGGGCGGGTCCACCGGCACCAATTTCCTGGCGCTGTGCCGGCTCGCCTCGGAGATGCGGCAGGCGAACGCGACAGGGTCGCTAGTGACGCTGATCTGCGATTCCGGCGAGCGCTATCGCCAGACCTATTACGAGCCCGCTTGGCTGAAGGCGCGCGGGCTCGATCCGGCGCCGTTCGAGGCCAGTTTGTCGTCGTTTCTCGAGACAGGTGAGCCGCTGACGCTCGCCGTCGACGATTTCGCAAATCCCCAGAGCGCCCGAAGCCCCGAGGCGACATAGTCGAATTTGCCGGAACGCCCGCTCGGCGTGCGATGTCACGGCAACTTCACTTGCGTTGCGCGCACCTGCGGGCAAGCCTCACCCCTTCTCAACGAGGAGATCTCCCGTGCGCCTTCCCATTCTCGATCTCAAAGATCTGACAGACGAGCAGAAGCTGCTCTATGACGACATGCGAGCGGGCATCAAGGACCACTTCAAGGGTTTTGTGAACATGCGCGACGACGGCGCGCTGCTCGGGCCCTGGAATCCCTGGATCCGCGAGCCGCGCTTCGGCAAGCCGGTGTGGGAGCTGGTCAAGGCGATCGCGTCGAACCCGCTGCTGCCGGCACCGGTGCGCGAGGTCGCCATCCTCGTCACCGGCTCGCATTTCCGCTCCGGCTACGAGCTCTATGCCCATGTGCTGGTCGCCGAGCAGCGCGGCCTGTCCGACGAAAAGCTCGCGACCATCGTCGCCGGCCAGCGGCCGGTGGATCTCACCAGACAGGAGGCCATCGCATATGACGTGGCGTCCGCGCTGGTCGGGGGTGGCGTGCTGCCGGAATTGACCTGGCGCGCCGCGGTGAAGGAGTTCGGCGAGCACGGCGCGGCCGAGCTGTCCTATCTCGTCGGCGTCTATTGCATGGTCTCGGTCACGCTCAACACCTTCGACGTGCCGGTGCCGGACTAAAAGCTGCGTCCTTCGATCATTCCGCCGCCTTGCTTGCGGGCGGCGGAGGCGCGAAGGCGATGCAGCGGTTGCGGCCGTCGGCCTTGGCCTGGTAGAGCGCCTGATCGGCCGCGCCCATCAGCGCGTCGATGCCGGACATGCTGACGGTCGCCTCCGCGATGCCGACGCTCACGGTGAGACCGAACTGAATCTGGCCGGCGACGATCTGCGCGCTCATCACGCGCTTGCGGATGCGATCGGCGACAGTCCTCGCGCGCGACAGGCTGGTCTCGGGCAGCAGAACGGCAAACTCTTCACCGCCGAGGCGGCCGACGATGTCCGACTTGCGCTTGCCGTCGAGGCACGCCGCCGCGACAGCCCTGATCGCGGCGTCGCCTACGGCATGGCCGTAGCGATCGTTGACCGACTTGAAGTGGTCGATGTCGAGCATCAACACCGAGACGGAGCGATAATAGCGCTGAAACCGACTCCATTCCGCATCGAGATTCTCGAGGAAGTGGCGGCGGTTGTAGAGGCCGGTGAGCGGGTCGGTGGTCGCGAGCGTCTCCAGCATCGCAGCCTTTTCCGTCAGGTCGGTGATGTCGACATAGGTCAGCATGCGGCCGCCGTTCGACATCGTGGTGCAATGGGCCCTGATGCGCCTTCCGTCCGGCGTCTGCAAATCGCGCACATGGTCGCCGGCCATGACCTCTGCGACGCGCCGCGCTGGAAATCTCGCGAGCTCGTTGGTCGGAAGATTGGGCGCGCTGGCACGGTGCAGGCGTCGCACGAGCGACGAATAGGCCGGCCGGTCCGTCGCCTCGGCTTCACTGACCTCCCAGAAGCGCCGCATGCGCCGGTTCATGAAGGTGGCGTGCAGTTCGGGGTCGAGAAGCAGCACCCCGTCCTGAACATTCTCCAGCGCGTCCCGCAGCAGCTTCAGTTCGTCCGAAGCGCGAACGATGTCGGTGACGGGGGTATAGGTCAGCATGCGTCCGCCATCGGGCAGGGGCGTGACCTGGACGCGCACGACATCGCCATTGGTCCGGCGCAGATCGATCGGCGTTGGATCGCCCGCCTCGATCACACGGACGCGTTCCGCCACCAGGGCATCAAGCTCGGGGTCGGGCACCTCATAGGCGCCGGTGTCACGACCGTGATGGAGCAGCGTGAGGATGGATGGATTGCTGTCGGCGACCTCGTCAGGCAGGCGCCACATCTGGCGAAACGACCGGTTGATGAGGCGCGCCCTGAGGCTGGAATCCAGCAACACGATGCCGGTCGGCACATGATCGAGCGCGGCACGCAGCGCCAGCATCTGGCTGCGCATCAGCGCATCGGACGAGCGCCCGCGCTCCTCGCCGGCGATGCGCTCGACGCTGCCCGATTGCTCGAAGGCGACGCCGACCTTACGGTCCGATCGCCAGATCACGCGGCAGGTCAGGATCTCGCGCCCCGCGAGCCTGAGCTGGAAGCGCTCGGGCACCCCGAGGCCGCTCTCCATTTCGAGCGTCGCCGCCTCCTCGGTCAGCCGGCGCACGACGCAATCGATCGACGACTGGCCGAAATTGAAGAAGATCTTTCCAGCAAGCAACGTCCGTTCCGGGACCAAATGGGACACTCGCAGCCTCCCGCGTGACTCCGGCCCAGTCTGTCGCAAGCATATTGCCGAGAGGTAACTGGATGGGCACTCTGACGAGAGGACCGACGTGTAGCCCATGGCCCGGGAGGACCGCGGGCGGCCCCGCGGCGAATGCGAAAGTCCTTCATCGTCAATGCCGGGCTATTGCGACCGCTGTACCGATGTCGGGAAAACGGGAGATTCGGTTTACCTCCTATCCACCATGATCCCAGTCAGTTCCGGACCGCATAGAGCGGCGTTCGCAACGTCACCTGATAGGACGGCTTCGGCGTCCAGGCGATCTGCGCGGTGATGCCGAACAGGCGGTTGTCGTTGTCGTCCATGCGATCGAGGTCGAGCCGCAGGAACGGTTGCGTGAAGGGCTCCGCCAGCGTCCGGCCCGCGAGCTGCGCGCCTCCGAACGATTGCATGCCGAGGCGTCCGGTGAACTTCCAATTGCTCGGCCATTGGTAATAGCCGCCGGCATAGAGGATCGTGTTGGGCCGGATGCTGGCGAACGGGCTGGCGATGGTGGTGTAAGTGTATTGCATGCCGGCGAGCCAGCCCCGCGTCTCGTCCTCGTCGAGCGCGTAGTCGAATTCCAGGATGTTGTTCAATGAATTCGTCATGCCCTGATCGTTCGGCACCGACTGCGTCAGGGTCGATTGCAGCGTGATGGTCGGGATCGTTCCGCCATTCTGCTGATAGAGGTCGGCCTGCACGCCGATGTTCCAGCTCGTGACGTCGAACGTCGACCAGCCGCCGCCAATGTCGGTCGTCGAGCCCGACACGCCGCCATAAAGCGAGACGCGGTCGTTGACGTCGACGGTCAGCGGCAGATCGACAGCCATCGATTTGGTGGCCGGCAGGCCGTTCGGCAGCGTTGCGCCGCTGCGCACCGCCAGGGCTTCGAGCGCAGCCGACAATGACGTGGTGCCGAAGCCGAGCCCGAGCGTGCCTGCCGGGATCGACGCATAGGTCGTGCGCAGATCCAGATAAAGGTTCGGGACCGCTGGCTTCGCCGGCCCGTCCTCTTCATCTTCGGCGGCGAAGACGGCGCTGGCCGAAACCATCAGGCAGGCCAGTCCCATCGCGACAGCGCGCAAGGTCGGGCGATACGATGGGCTGCGATGGGACACGTGACAATCCGGCGCGCGGGGACTGTATGGCGAAATCGTGCGCTAGATGGAACGTGATCGTTCCAATGGTCAAGCGCTATCCGCAAACCATGGACTGCATCGATAGGCGCGGTTACCTTGTCGCGATTGCACCGACTCGCTCGGCGGCCGGAGGAGGCCGGACAATGGAGGACGACAGCCATGACCACGTCACGCCGCATCCTGCTCGCCGGAATGGCGGGGCTCGCCGTCGCTCCGACCGCTGTCGCGGCCGCATCTTCGCCAGTGCCCGATGACACGACGGTTGCCGAAGAGCGCTTCGCGCGCATGATCGCCGCGGCGCATGCGCCCGACGTCACCTGCGCCCGGCAGGCCGAACGTTATGCGGACGCCCATTGGCCTGACTATGTTGTGGCAGCCAGGGCCGTTATCGATGCGCGCGCCTGATCCGCGCTCTTATCTCGCAACCGCGCGCCGCACCTGCTCGCCGATCTGCGACAGCACCAGCTGCGCCTGCGGCAGGATCGCGCCCATGGCGTGGAAATTGTGAACCATGCCGTCGTGGCAGACATGCTCGACAGCGACGCCCGCGGCGAGCAGCTTGCGGGCATAGGCATTGCCTTCATCGCGCATCGGGTCGTACTCGGCCGTGTGGATGATCGCGGTCGGCAGACCCGTCAGCCGTGTTGCCCGCAAGGGAGACACGCGGGGATCGGCGGTGTCGATGCCGTCAGGCAGATAGTCGGCAAGATCGGCCTCGATCGTGACGCGGTCGATCAGATGGCCCTCGGCAAAGGCCTCGCGTGAGGGCGAGGTTTCCTCGAAATCCAGCACCGGGCAGATCAGGCATTGCGCGGCGATGGCGAGGCCGGCGGTCTGCGCCGCCTCCTGGCATACGATCGCAGCGAGCGTTGCACCGGCGGAATCGCCGCCCACCACCAGACGGTCCGCATCGATGCCGAGCGATGTGGCCTCGCGCGCAACCCATTCGGTGGCGGCAATCGCGTCGTCGACGGCGGCAGGGAATTTGTGCTCCGGCGCAAGCCGGTAGTCGACCGAGACGAGGCGGCAGCCGGTGGCATGCGCCAGCGCCGCCGCGATGCGATCATGCGTGGCAATGCCGCCGGCGACGAGGCCGCCGCCATGGAAGAACACGAAGCCCGGCGCGCGCTCATCGGCATTTGCAGGCGTGTAGAGCCGATAGGGCAGTTCGCTGGCGCGGCCGGGCAGCATGCCGTCGCGCGTCGTCACATCCGGCGCATCGGTGCGTGCGAACTGCATCAGCTTCGCCAGCGATTGCCGCCGCGCCTCCACGCTCGGCCGGGCCCCCGCCCGCGGCCCGGCCGCAGCCATCATGGTCAACAAGCGCTTTGCGAGCGGATCGAGCGACATGGATCTTCCCTTCTCCCCTTGTGGGAGAAGGTGGCGCGTAGCGCCGGATGAGGGGTTTTCTCCGCAGATGAGATCGCGGATAGATACCCCTCACCCGTCTCGCCGCTACGCGGCGAGCCACCCTCTCCCACAAGGGGAGAGGGTAACTCACCTCATCCCCGCAGCAAATCGTTTAGGAATTGGGACAATAGTGCGGGGATATGCAAGGGGAGGCCTGATATGGCCGAGATCAGGAAGCCGATCGAATATTCGCCGAGCTGGACCTTCTTCGAGGGCAAATGGCACGACGGCAATGTGCCGATCATGGGCCCGCGCACGCATGCAGCCTGGCTCGGCTCGATCGTGTTCGACGGTGCACGCGCGTTCGAGGGTGTTGCGCCCGATCTCGACCGTCATGTCGCCCGTGCCAATCAATCCGCGATCAATTTTGGCCTGAAGCCGGTGGTCGACACCGGCACCTGGCTCACGCTTGCGAATGAGGGCATTGCGCGCTTTGCGGCCAATGCCGAGCTCTACGTCCGTCCGATGTATTGGGCGGAGAACGGCTCGGGCGGCGGCGTGCTGTTCGACCCCGAGACCACCAATTGGTGCCTGTGCATCTACGAGGCGCCGATGCCCAAACCCGTCGGCAACGCCATCACCCTGTCGCCGTTCCGCAGGCCCACCGCCGAATGTGCGCCGGTCGAGGCGAAGGCGGCCTGCCTCTACCCGAACAATTCGCGCGCGCTCGCGGAAGCTGCGTCCCGCGGCTTCCAGAACGCGCTGATGCTCGACATGCTCGGCAACGTCGCCGAGTTCGGCAATTCCAACGTGTTCATGGCCAAGGACGGCGTGGTCTATACGCCGGTGCCGAACGGCACGTTCCTCAACGGCATCACGCGCCAGCGCGTCATCACCCTGCTTCGCGGCGACGGCGTCACCGTGGTCGAGAAGACGCTGCGCTATGCCGACTTCGTGGCTGCCGACGAGATCTTCTCGACCGGCAATTTCGCCAAGGTCGCCCCGGTGATCCGCATCGACGAGCGCGAGCTGAAGCCGGGCCCGTTCTACGCCAAAGCGCGGAAACTCTATTGGGATTTCGCGCATGCGGTGAAGCTGGCGGCGTAGCTGCCATTGACTCCGCTGTCATCGCCCGACTTGATCGGGNGATCCAGTACGCCAGAGCCAGTTGTGATTTCTCGATAAGCCGCGACGTACTGGATGCCCCGGTCAAGCCGGGGCATGACACCCGTTTCTAAAGGCTTCGCTTAAACCGGCTGAACTGAAACGCCTGCGCCGAATTCCACGGCGTGTGATGCGTCTCGCGTCGCGTCTCGACCAGCTCGAACTCCGGCCCGAGCTCTGCAGCAAGGCTGGCGCTGTCATGGCGTTGCACCGGCAAGCCGCTGCATCTCTCCGGACCATCGGGCGCAAAGGTCGCAATGATGATCTGGCCGCCGGGCGCAATCGCGGATCGCAGCCGCTCGACATAAGCCGCCCTGTCGCGGGGCTCGGTCAGGAAGTGAAAGGCCGCGCGGTCGTGCCACACATCGTAAATCCTGGCCGGCCGCCAAGCCGTGGCATCGGCGATGATCCAGTCGACCGCGGAAGAGGCCTGACCGATTCGCGTCTTCACCGCGTCGAGCGCTTTGGCGGAGAGGTCCAGTACGGTGAGATCGCGATATCCGTCTTGAAGAAGAGCGTCGACCAGCCGCGAAGCGCCCCCGCCGATATCGATAATCGCCGCGTCGTGATCCGGATTGGCCGCGCGGATCATGTCGTGCGAGATCGTCGGGCTGTCCTGAAACCAGCTGACCTCGGTCTCGCCCTTGGTGGCGTAGACGTTGTCCCAATGCATGGTGCGATCGGACATGGCGCGCTCCGTGCGTGTCAAGCCGTCACCCTGAGGCGCCGGAGCGGAGCGGCGGCCTCCAGCGACAACGGCTTCGCCGTTGCGCGGGGATGACTGGGCTAAAGCCGATGAGGAAGAAATGGTAGGCGCGCGCGAAATTGCCAATCGCGCGTCCGTCGCTGCGGACGCGCTGGTCGGCGCGAAAGGTCCTACTCGTCCTTCTTCGACATGCGCTCGAGACGCTCCTGCATGTCCTTCATCTGCTGGCGCAAATCGTCGATGTTGGTGTCCTTCGGCGCCTCGGCGTTCGCGTCGGGCTCCGGCTCCGGGCTGGTCGCCGGACGGCCCGCATTGGGAGCAAACGGCTTGAACATCGAGAAGGTCTGCTGGAACAGCTCCATGTTACGGCGGACTTGTTCTTCCAGAGGAGCAAAAGGAGTGCCGGACAGGGTGTTGGCGATCTGCTTGCGGAACTTCTCTTGCTCCTGGGTCAGGGTCGCGATCGACTGCTCCAGATATTTCGGCACCACCATCTGCATGCTGTCGCCGTAGAAGCGGATCAGCTGGCGCAGGAAGGTGGTCGGGAGCAGGTTCTGGCCGGCCTTGTTCTCCTGCTCGAAGATGATCTGGGCGAGCACGGAGCGGGTGATGTCGTCGCCGGTCTTCGCGTCATAGACCAGGAAATCTTCGCCATCCTTGACCATCGCGGCAAGGTCTTCCAGCGTGACGTAGGTACTCGTCCCGGTGTTATAGAGCCGGCGGTTCGCGTATTTCTTGATGGTTGTGGGTTGGTCTGATTTCGCCATGGGCTCTCACTTGCAAGGAACGCGGAGAACGGGAACCCGGCGGGCTATGCCGCAGGGCGGGAAGAGTACGCAACGCAACAAAATAAGCATTTTCAAAGGGCTCACGCTACCGTTTTGTGCGGCACGGTTAATCGCGGAGCAAAATCTTGCTTGCGAAAGCGCCAAGAACGCTATTTTGAATGCGCTGCGGCATGAATTCGGTCGCCGGCCGATTGACATGCCTCAACGACGTTAACAGGATGGCTGACGAGACTGGCGAGCCGTTTTCTCAAAGCCCCGCCTGCCCCCTTTCAAGAAACCTCAAGCCTCAGGAGATGCCCATGTCAGACGATGTCGTCATCGTCAGCGCCGCCCGCACCCCGGTCGGAAGCTTCAACGGAGCGTTCGCGACCCTTCCCGCCCACGATCTCGGCGCCGTCGCCATCAAGGCCGCGCTGGAGCGCGGTGGCATCGAGCCCGGCCGGGTCTCGGAAGTCATCATGGGGCAGATCCTGACCGCCGCCCAGGGCCAGAACCCGGCCCGCCAGGCCTCCATCGCCGCCGGTATTCCGGTGGAGAGCCCGGCCTGGGGCGTCAACCAGCTTTGCGGCTCGGGCCTGCGCACGGTCGCGCTCGGTTACCAGGCGCTGCTCAACGGCGATTCCGAAATCGTCGTCGCCGGTGGCCAGGAATCCATGAGCATGGCCCCGCACGCCCAGTATCTGCGTGGCGGCGTCAAGATGGGTGCCGTCGAGTTCGTCGACACCATGATCAAGGACGGCCTGTGGGATGCCTTCAACGGCTACCACATGGGCAACACCGCCGAGAACGTCGCACGGCAGTGGCAGATCACCCGCGCCCAGCAGGACGAGTTCGCGGTCGCCTCGCAGCAGAAGGCCGAAGCGGCGCAGAAGGCCGGCAAGTTCAACGACGAGATCGTCCCCGTCACCATCAAGACCCGCAAGGGCGACATCGTCGTCAGCGCCGACGAATATCCGCGTCATGGCGCCACGCTCGACGGCATGGCCAAGCTCAAGCCCGCCTTCGAGAAGGACGGCACGGTCACCGCGGGCTCGGCATCCGGCATCAATGACGGCGCCGCCGCCGTGGTGCTGATGACCGCCAAACAGGCCGCCAAGGAAGGCAAGAAGCCGCTCGCGCGGATCGTGTCCTGGGCGCAGGCCGGCGTCGATCCGAAGATCATGGGCTCCGGCCCGATCCCGGCCTCGCGCGCCGCGCTGAAGAAGGCCGGCTGGAATGTCGGCGATCTCGACCTGATCGAGGCCAACGAGGCCTTCGCGGCGCAAGCCTGCGCCGTCAACAAGGATCTCGGCTGGGACACCTCCAAGGTCAACGTCAACGGCGGCGCGATCGCGATCGGTCATCCGGTCGGCGCGTCCGGCGCACGCGTGCTGGTGACGCTGCTGCACGAGATGCAAAAGCGCGATTCGAAGAAGGGCCTCGCCACGCTGTGCATCGGCGGCGGCATGGGCATCGCAATGTGCATCGCGCGCGACTGAAGATAGCTGACGCGTAGCTTACGCGCGGTTTGCGCGTGCGCTGCACACGTCAGTGAGTGCGTTGCACGCGACTAAAAAGGCAGCGGTTGCAAATCAAATATTCTTCGCAATCTTGCATGCCTCGACTAAATACAAACGCCCGGCTCAACGCCGGGCGTTTTGTTCTTGATGTCCGTCAAACCAACCGCATAATCCAACGTTAAAAAACAATCGCTTCAGAAACGTCCGAAGAGTCCAAGGGAAGGAATACGACATGGCACGTGTTGCATTGGTCACGGGTGGTACGCGGGGCATCGGTGCTGCGATCAGCAAGGCACTGAAGGCGGCGGGATACAAGGTTGCGGCGAGCTATGCCGGCAACGATACGGCGGCGGAGAAGTTCAAGGCCGATACCGGCATCGCCGTCTACAAATGGGACGTCAGTAGTTTCGATGCCTGCGCCGAGGGCGTGAAGAAGGTCGAGGCCGATCTCGGGCCGATCGAGGTGCTCGTCAACAATGCCGGCATCACCCGCGACACCGCCTTCCACAAGATGACGCTGGAGCAGTGGAACGCGGTCATCAACACCAATCTTGGCTCGCTCTTCAACATGACGCGCCAGGTCATCGAGGGCATGCGTTCGCGCAAGTTCGGCCGCATCATCTCGATCTCGTCGATCAACGGCCAGAAGGGGCAGTTCGGTCAGGTCAATTATTCCGCGGCGAAGGCCGGCGACATCGGCTTCACCAAGGCGCTCGCGCTGGAGAATGCCAAGGGCGGCATCACCGTCAATGCGATCTGCCCCGGCTACATCAACACCGAAATGGTGCAGGCGGTGCCGAAGGACGTCCTGGAGAAGAACGTGATCCCGCAGATCCCGGTCAGCCGGCTCGGCGAGCCCGAAGAGATTGCCCGCGCGGTCGTGTTCCTGGCGGCTGACGAGGCCGGTTTCATCACGGGCTCGACGATGACCATCAATGGCGGCCAGTATCAGGCCTGATAGGGCGCCACATCTTCAGGTCAAAAGCCTGTAGCTTCAGGCGCGACAAGGCGATAGTGAAGACGACAATGCCCGGCCTCGTGCCGGGCATCGTTGTCCTCAGAGCCTTCGTCAATGACCTCGCGCACAGCCACGCTGATCGGATTGACCGCGATCCTGATGTGGTCGCTGCTGTCGGTAATGACGGTGGCCACCGGAACGATCCCGGCGTTCCAGCTCGCCGCGATGACCTTCGCGATCGGCGGCCTGGTCGGTCTGCTCACCTGGATCGGCCGCGGCGAGGCGGCGAAGAGCCTGCGTCAGCCGCTGGTCGTCTGGGCCGTCGGCGTCGGCGGCCTGTTCGGCTATCACGCACTGTATTTTCTCGCGCTGCGCTTCGCGCCGCCGGCCGAAGCCGGCCTGCTGAATTATCTGTGGCCGCTGCTGATCGTGCTGTTCTCGTCCTTCCTGCCGGGCGAGCGGCTCGCCCTCCATCACATCGTTGGCGCGATGCTCGGCCTCGTCGGCACCGTGCTGCTGTTCGCCGGCAACACCTCCGGCTTCGCGGCCGGGCAGGTGCCGGGATTGGCCGCGGCCTTCATCGCTGCGTTCGTCTGGGCGGCCTATTCGGTGCTGTCGCGCCGGCTCAAGGCCGTTCCGACCGATGCGGTCGCTGGATTCTGCCTGGCCACCGCCGTGCTTGCCGCGCTGATGCACGGCCTGCTCGAGACCACCGTCTGGCCGGAGACCACGCTGCAATGGCTCTCGGTGATCGCGCTCGGCATCGGTCCCGTCGGTGCCGCGTTCTACGCCTGGGATATCGGCATGAAGCGCGGTGACATCCGCGTGCTCGGCGCTGCCTCCTACGCGACGCCGCTGCTCTCGACCGGCTTCCTCATCGCCGCCGGTTTTGCCAAGGCCAGCGCCAACATCGCGATTGCTGCGATCCTGATCGCCGGCGGCGGCTTGATCGCGGCGAAGGATATGGTGCTGCGGAAGCGATGATTGTCATTCCGGGCGTGCGAAGCGCGAACCCGGAATGACGGTGCGGGCCTACGGCTCCCAGCCCTGTGGTGCGAGCTCGAAGCCTGCGAATTCGAATGCCGGGGCCACGGTGCAGCCGACCAGCGTCCACTCGCCCGTCGTCTCCGCGGATTGCCAGGCCTGTGCCGGCACGATCGCCTGCGGCCGGTCTCCATTCGCAAGGTCAGTGCCGAGCCGCACCTGGTGCTGCGAGCAGCCGTCATGGGCGATGCGCAGCATCAAGGGGCTGCCGGCGTAATAGTGCCACGTCTCGACCGCATCGACGCGATGCCAGTGCGAACGCTCGCCGCGTGCCAGCAGGAAGTAAATCAGGGTCGAGCGCGAACGCCCGTTGGCATCCGTGGTCTGGTCGCGAAATGTCTCGCGATAATGGCCGCCCTCGGGATGCGGACGGAGTTCGAGGCGCGCGATGATCTCGGCTGCAGTCGGCATCGATCCAGTCAGGACTTTCTTCTGCAGGACTTGGTCTTCAGGATTTGCTCTTCAGGACTTGTTCTTGCGCTCGCGCAGCTCGCCGAACACCGCGGCGGCATCCGCGCCCTTCATGTGCAGCCTCGCCGCGACCTGTGGCTCATCGGCACGCAGGAACACGTTGGCCCGCTTCTCGTCGCCAAGCAGCGTGGGAATGGTCGGCTTGTTCTCGGCCCGGAGCCTCGTCACCTCCGCCGCGCGCGCCTGGAGCGCTGCATTGTCGGGATCGACGGTGAGCGCAAACTTGACGTTGGAGGCCGTGTATTCGTGGCCGCAATAGAGCTTGAAGTCGTCGGGCAGGGCACGCAGCTTCAGAAGCGAATCCCACATCATCGGATAGGTGCCCTCGAACACGCGGCCGCAGCCGATCGAGAACAGCGTGTCGGCGGCGAACACCGTCTTCTCGGTGTCGAACACGTAGGAGATGTGGTCGAGCGTGTGACCCGGCGTCTCCAGCACGCGCGCCAGCAAATTGCCGATCTTGACCACGTCGGCATTGGCGACACGCAGATCGACGTCCGCAATTTTGGTGGTCTTGTCGTGAGGCGCGACGACGCGGCAGTTGTATTTCTGCTTGAGTTCGGCGACCCCGCCGACATGATCGCCGTGATGATGGGTGATCAGGATGTCGGTGAGCTGCCAGCCCTCGCGCTCCAGCGCCGCCAGGATGGGGCCGGCCTCAGGCGCGTCGATCGACGCCGTCGCCTTGGTTTCCACATCGTGGATCAGATAGCCGAAATTGTCGTTTAAACAGGTGAAAGTACGAATTTCGGCGGCCATGTCATCTCCATCGGGCTCAGCCCCGCCAGACAAATATGGCGTTAACGTTGCGCAGGCAATGCAATATTCCGCGCGCGGCGGCGGTCTCGCGCATGTTACATTGCCGTCATGACCATCGACGTCGTCGACCTCCGCGAGTTCTATTCCCGCCGCCTCGGGATCGTGGCGCGGCAAATGATCAATCGCGGCATCAGGGAACGCTGGCCGAGGGCGGAAGGCCAGCGCGTGCTCGGCCTCGGCTATCCCACGCCCTATCTGGGGCTGTTCCGCGAAGACGCCGAGCGCTGCCTCGCCTTCATGCCGGCGGCCCAGGGCGTCCTGAAATGGCCGACGGGACGGCCGGCGCTGGCCTCGCTGGTCGACGAATTCTCGCTGCCGCTCCCCGACGCCGCGGTCGACCGCATCCTGCTGGTCCACGCTCTGGAGATGTCGGACGATCCGGCCGCGCTGCTGCGCGAGGTATGGCGCGTGCTGTCGCCGTCCGGGCGCGTGATCGCGGTGATCCCGAACCGGCGCGGGGTGTGGACCCGCACCGACAGCACGCCGTTCGGTCACGGCCGGCCGTATTCGCGCTCGCAGATCACCGACCTGCTGCGCCAGACCTGGTTCACGCCGACCGCCTGGGGCGAGGCGCTGTTCATGCCGCCCTATGCCGGCGGCTGGGTGCTGAAATCGGCGCAGATGTGGGAGCGCGCCGGTGCGGCATTGTCGCTGCCCTTTGCCGGCGTCCATATCGTGGAGGCGACCAAGCAGGTCTACCGCGCGATCCCCGCCAAGCGCGAGCGGGCACGGCTGATTCCGTCGCTCGCGAAGCCCGTGCTGGTCCCGTCTTCGACGACGGCGACGCGCAGTTAGGTCACAAGCGTTGCCGCGACCGGTGGTCGTTAAAAACAAAATCGTCCCGGCGAGGCCGGGACGATTCCAGATCAGTCGATCAGAAGAGACTTACTCGCTGGGCGCAAGGTCATCGCCGGATGCGGCCGGAGCTGCTTCGCGCTCGGGACGCGGGCCATGCGGCCGGCGCCGCCGGCGCGGATAGCGTTCGCCACCGCCGGCTCCGCCCTCGAAACCGGCCTGGCCGCCATTCGCGCCGCCGTTCACCTGCGGCTGCGCGCCGGTGATGAAGGAGGGCAGGCGATCGACGCTGCCGGCGTCGGTGACGACGGGCTGCGGCTGATTCTGCGGTTGCGGCTGGGGCTGATATTGCGGCTGCGGGCGATGGTCGCGCTCGCGATGCTCGCGCGGCTGCTGCTGATCGCGCTGATAGGGCTGGTTGTCGCGCTGCTGATGATCACGCTGATGATGATCGCGCTGGCCGTCGCGGTCGCGCGCGAAGGGCTGCTGCTGTTGCGGCTGCGGGACGAAGCCCGGCTCCTGGCCGAAATTCGAGAAATTCTCGCCGTCGTCGTCGCCGTCGTCGCTATTGCTGCTGATCGGCTCGTCACCGCGCGGCTGCTGGTTCTGGCGGAACTGTTCCTGGGCCGCGGCGATCAGGCGGAAATAATGCTCGGCGTGCTGGTAGTAGTTCTCGGCTGCAACGGGGTCGCCGGAGGAGCGCGCGTCGCGTGCGAGCTGGAGATACTTTTCAGCGATGTGCGAGGCGGTGCCGCGGATCTTGATGTCGGGTCCGTTGGACTCGTAGACCCGGGTCATCGGGTTCTGGCTGCGCCGGTTGTTGTTGTTATTGTTATTGTTGCGGTTGCGCATCCGCTGCTTGTTCTGACCGTTTCTCATGTCCTGCCTTTAATTCCAGCCCTAAACGTTGCACGCATTACTCATTGCCAGGAGTGACCTGGTGACAGCGGTTCACATCGCTCGCGCGCACCGCGCGCAAGAGCGGATCGAACCCTGCCGATGTTCGTCGACCGTCGCGTTCAACAAGGACGCGTTCCCCACCCGCCAGCACTGATCGCCAGCGAACCCATTCATTTTGCCTGCCGAAACAAGCCCAGCTGTGTTGCGTAAGTCTTCAAGCGCAATATCAGGCTTTCGTTCACTTTTGCGGTCGGAGAGCAGCGCAGCTCCACTGGCTATCGCGCTTCACAGGACCTGCGGCTTGGAACCTTTATCAGTAAAGCTCTCGCCCGAGAGCCCGGCTTTCGCCCGTAGGTCTACGGGGCCGGCACCGATGTGTTGATCGGAACGTAGTCGTTCCCAAGGGATATTCCAAGAGCTTTTTGCAAGCCAATCCGGCTTTTATGGGGGCATTTTTCGGGCCGAAACGGCCCGCGGAATGCCCGCCAGGTCGGCCTTGGGTGGCCTGTCCACCGTTAACGCGCCAGCTATCATCAAGGTTTCAATATTTCTGGCCTGCCCCTGTCCGGCCTCGACGATCAGCGCTCCACCGGGGGCGAGACGCTCGGCCGCCTGCGGGATGAGAGCGCGATAGGCGTCATATCCGTCATTGCCGCCGTCGAGCGCCAGATGCGGATCGTGGTCGCGCACCTCGATGCTCAGTCTCGGAATTTCGGCGGAGGGAATGTAGGGCGGGTTCGAGACGATGAGGTCAAACGGGCCGCGCAGCGCCGTCAGATAGGAGCAGGCGACGAAGCCGGCGCGGCCGGCGAGGCCGAGGGCGGCCGCATTGTCGCGCGCCGTATCGAGCGCCGTCGGGCTGACATCGGTACCGACGCCGAACGCGTCGGGAATCTCCCACAGCAATGCGAGCAGAATGGCGCCCGATCCGACGCCGATATCGGCGATTCGCGGGCGACGGCCCGATATCGCCAGCTCGCGGAAGATCTCGAGCGCCAGTTCGACGACGGTCTCGGTATCCGGCCGCGGTACCAGCGTCGCCTCGGACAACCGCAACGGCATGCCCCAGAAGTCTCGCACGCCGAGAATGCGGGCGACCGGCTCATGCGCGAGCCGGCGTTGCGCGTATCGTTCGAGCTGCGTGGTCTCCTCAGGCGTGAGTTGTCGCGATGCCTGCGTCACCATGCCGGTCAAATCGAGCTCCAGCGCGGCCCCGACGAGCAGGCGCGCATCGAGGGCCGCCTCCTCGATGCCGGCCGCTTGCAGCCGTGCCGCGAGCGCGCGCCGCGCACTCTCGACATTATGTCCGGGAACGTTATTTGTCGCCAATGGAGCCATCCTGCCTGGCATCGTGGATAGATCGGCCGGCTCGCTTGCGTCAACGGAAAGGAGCGCGTTTGATCGCGCCTCGCAAGCGTGGAGGGGTCTATGACGGCCTATGACGATCAGAACGTCTTCGCAAAGGTCCTGCGCGGCGAGATTCCCTGCTTCGAGGTTTTCAGGGACGAGCGCAGCCTGGCCTTCCTCGACATCATGCCGCGCGCGCCCGGGCACACGCTGGTGATTCCGCGGGCGCCGGCGCGCGGCATCCTGGATATTGCGGAGGACGATCTTGCCGCCGTCGCCCGGACGGCCAAGCGAATCGCGATTGCGGCGATGAAGGCGTTTGACGCGGAGGGTATCATCCTCCAGCAGTTCAGCGAGCCGGCCAGCGGGCAGGTGGTGCTTCACCTGCACATGCACGTCATGCCTGTCAGGGCCGGCGTCGACCTCTTGCCGGCGCAGACGCGCAAGGAAGATATGGCTGTGCTCGCCGATCATGCCAAACGGATGATCGCAGCGCTCGGCGGCTGAACCCGACAGCCGAGCTCGGCGGCCGACTAAACGCCGAGGTAGCGCTGCAGCAGCTCCGGCTGGGCCTTGAGCTCCTGCGCCGGACCTTCGTGCACGATGTGGCCGTTGTTGATGATGTAGATCCGGCTCGCCAGCGCCAGCGTCGCCGCCAAATTCTGCTCGACCAGCACGATGGTCTGGCCGGCCGCCGCCAGCTCCCGGCAGGCCTTGACGAGATCGTGGACGATGACGGGCGCGAGCCCCTCGAACGGCTCGTCCAGCAGCACGATCTTGGGATCGCGCACCAGCGCCCGCGCAATCGCGAGCATCTGCTGCTCGCCGCCGGAGAGCTCGGTGCCGCGGTTGTTGCGTCGCTCCTTCAGCCGCGGAAACATCTCGTAGATGCGGTCGAGCGGCCAGCGTTTCGGCGCGGTGAACCCGGCAAGGACGATATTTTCCTCCACCGACAGGCTGCCGAAGATGCGCCGCTCCTCGTGCACGAGCTGCATGCCCGCCTGCGCGATTCTGTGGCTCCTGCGTCCGGCGATATCGATACCGTCGAATTTCACGCTGCCGCTGTGCGGCGTCACGACGCCCATCAGGCTCTTCAGAGTCGTGCTCTTGCCGGCGCCGTTGCGGCCGAGCAGCGCCACCACCTCGTGACGTTCGACGTGCATGGCGACGTCGAACAGGATGTGGGAATCCCCGTAATAGCTGTTCAGGCCGTTGACCTCGATCAGGCTCATGCGGCGATCTCCCCATTCACGCCGCCGAGATAGGCTTCCTGCACCGCGGCGTTGGTCCGGATTTCCTCCGGCGTGCCGTCGAGCAGCACCTTGCCCTCCTGAAGCACCGTGACGCGCTCGACCAGCTCGAACAGCGAATCCATGTCGTGGTCGATGATGATCATGGTGCGGCCGCGCGCGATCGATTTGAGCAGCTTGACGGTCTCGACCCGCTCGCGCGGGCTCATGCCTGCGAGCGGCTCGTCGAGCAGCAGCAGGCGCGGCGAGGTCGCGAGCGCAAGCCCGATCTCGAGCCTGCGCTTCTCGCCATAGGCGAGCTCGGAGACCGGCGTGTCGGCGCGGCGGGTCAGGTTGACCAGCGCCAGCGTATGCTCCACCTGCTCGGTCAGGCCCTTGACGCCGGAGAGCTTGCGGAAGAGATCGAGTCGGAACTTGCCGCGCAGCTCGGCGAGCGCGGCGATCGTCAGGTTCTGCCGCACCGTCAGCCCGGTGAAGAGCTGATTGACCTGATAGCTCTTGGTGAGCCCGAGCTGGCAAACCTCGGCGACCTTCAACCCCGTGATGTCGCGTCCCTCGAATACGATCTGGCCGGAGGTCGGCGCGATCTCGCAGGTCAGCATCTTGAAGAAGGTCGATTTGCCGGCGCCGTTGGGGCCGATGATGCCGCGCAGCTCGCCTTGATTGACGCTGAAATCGATGTCGCTGTTGGCGACGAGGCCGCCATAGCGCTTGGTGAGGCCGGTGGCTTTCAGGATCGGCCCGGAATAAGCGGGGTGCGCGACCTCCTTGGCCTGCATCGGCGCGGGCGCTAGGTGCAGTGTCGTGTCAGTGTCCGGCTCGGCCTCGGGATCGCTCCGCTTACGCCTGCCGGAGAGGAGGCGATAAAGGTCCGCAAGACCGCCGATGATGCCGCCGCGCAGGAAGCAGACCAGCAGCACGAACACGACGCCAAGCACCAGCTTCCAGGCGGCACCCAAGCCCAGCGCGGATTGCAGGAAATCCTGGAGGAACAGCCAGACGGTCGCGCCAACCAGAGGCCCGAACAATGTGCCTCGGCCGCCAATGGCGGTCTGCATCACGAGCTGGCCGGACGTGTCGAAGGTGAAGGCGTCGGGTGGCATGAAGGCCTGGAGCACGCCGAGCAGGCCGCCGGCAAACCCCGCATAGGCCGCTGCGATCACGAAAGCAGTTAGCTTGTAGCCATGGATGTTGTGGCCGACCGCGGTGGCGCGCAGCGGATTGTCGCGGATCGCGCTGAAAATGGCGCCGACCGGGGAGCGCACGATCCTCAGCGCAATGATGACGCCGACGAAGTAGCACAGCGCGATGAATTGATAGAGTGACCAGCCATTGGTGAAGTGGAGGGTGGTGAAGCCGAGATTGAAGCTCGGCGTTGGCACGCCCGGCAGACCGTTCTCGCCGCCGGTGAAGTCGGAGAGCGGATTGAACTCGACGAAGAAAAACACTTCCGCGATCGCGACCGTGATCATGGCGAAGTAGATGCCGGTGCGGCGGAGCGCGATCAGGCCGATCAGATAGCCGGTCGCGGCCGCCGCGATCATGCCGATGATCAGCGCGCCCAGCACATTGCCGAAGCCGGCGCGGGTCAGGAGGTACGCCGCGACGAAGCCGCCGGTGCCGTAGAAAGCGGACTGGCCGAACGACAGCAGGCCGGTGAAGCCGAACAGGATGTCGAAGCCGAGACCGAACAGGCCCCAGACCAGGATCCGGTTCACGGTGTTGGGCGCGAAGCCGAGATGGGGCAGCACGAAGGGAGCCACGATCAGGCCGATCGCCGTCAGTGTTTCGATCAGGAAGGGGCGTTGCTTGAGCATCAGGAGATCACTTACTCGCGGCCCTGGACGCCGAGCAGGCCATGCGGTCGCACCACGAGCACGAGCGTCATTGCCGCAAACAGCATCACATAGGCGTAGCCGGGGTTGAACATGGAGGTGACGCTGATGATCTCGCCGGCGATCAGGCCGCCCAGGATGGCGCCTGGGAACGAGCCGACGCCGCCGATCACCACCACCACGAAGGTCTGGACCAGGATGTCGTCACCGATGCCCGGTGTCAGCGACACTACCGGCGCGTTGACGATGCCGGCAAAGCCGGCGGCCATCGCGCCGATGCCGAACACCACCATGAAGACCCGGTAGACATTGATGCCGAGCGAATCCACCATCACGGAGTCCTCGATGCCGGCCCGCACGATCATGCCGAGCCTTGTCCGGTAGAGGATGATGAACAGCGCGCCGAGCGCGATCGCGACGATGCCGACCACCGCGAGGCGGTAGGTCGGATAGAACATGAAGCCGAGATTGGTGATGCCCTGGAATATCGCCGGCGGCGGGACCAGCTGCGACTGGCTGGAGAAGATCAGCCGGATGATCTCGACGAAGCAGATGCCGAGCCCGAAAGTCACGAGCAACTGATCCTCGTGCGGCCGATGATAGAAATGGCGGATGATGACGCGTTCCATCGCTACGCCGAGCAGCATCACGAACAGCGAGCCGGCGATCACGGCGAGGATGAACGATTCCGTGTACTGGTAGGCGACGAATCCGGCATAGCCGCCGATCATGAACATCGCGCCATGCGCGAGGTTGAGCACGCCGAGCGTGCCGTAGATAATGGTCAGGCCGGAGCTGATCAGCGCGAGCAGCGCGCCAAGCGCGAGCCCGTTGAAGAGCTGCGAGACGAGGTTGGGCCAACTAATCATGCAGGGATCACGGTTGTGGCGGCGCGTTCCGGCGATGCGCAAAAAATGGGTGACGCCGCAGGAGCCGGAAGCGACCTACGGCGTCACAGGGGGTTAGCGCGAGCTCAGCTGTAGTCGCCGGGATGGCAGCCGAAGGCGTCCGGCTTCTGCATCAAGCCTTCGCCCGGGACGACCTCGACCACATCGTACCAATCTTCCTTCGTCTTCATGTCCTTCTGCTGCTTGCCCTTGACGATGATCACCGGGCGGACGCACTGATGGTCCTCGGGGCGGTAATGCACGTCGCCGACCAGGGACGGCAGCGTCTCGCCCTTCTCATAGGCCTTGATCACGTCGGGCGGGCTGAAGCTGCCGGCCTGCTCGCACATGCGGGCCCAGTGCGCGAAGCTGACATAGGCGTTCTCCGCGCCCCATTCCGGCTTGTAGCCGTACTTCTTCTCGAAGGCCTCGTTGAACATCTTGGCGAGCGGGAATTTGTCCTCGAGCGTCCACCAATAGTCGGTGGCGGCGTAGACGCCCTGCATCAACCCGCCGGTCTCGCGCGCGATGAAGGGTACCTGGTAGGGGACGACCAGCTTCATCTTGTCGAGCACGCCGAACTGCTTGGCCTGCTGCGTCGACAGCACCGCGTCGTGGCCCCAGTTGACGTTGATCAGCACGTCGGCGCCGGAATTCGCGACGTTCAGCAGGTAGGAGGAATAATCGGGCGCGCCGAGCGGCGCGACCTGGTTGGTGACGGTGGTCCAGCCGGCGGTCGCAAGAAAGTCCTGCATCGACTTGGTGACGGTGTGACCGTAGGTGTAATCAGGCGTGAGATACGCAGCCTTCTTGCCCTTGCCGAACTCCTTGACCATGACGGGGCCGATCGCCGCCGCGGCGGTCTGGCCGAAGAAGTTCTGGCGGAAGCCGTAGCGGACGCAGTCCTTGCCGGTGGTGTCGTTCGAGCCGGAGATGCCGCAGACGAAGATCACCTTCTCGCGCTGGGCGAGCTTGTTCAGCGCGACCGCAACGGCGCTCGAGGTGCCGCCGGTGATCATGATCGCCTTGTTCTCGCTGATGAAGCGCTGCTGCGCCTGCACCGCCTCGTTGGGCTTGGCCGCGGAATCCGCGACGCCGAATTTCAGCTCCTTGCCGAGCACGCCCTTGCTGGTCTTCGGCGAGATCTTCTTGATCAGGTCGTGACCGCCGTTGATGTGCTCGATCGCGAGTTGATAGCCCTTGAGCTCGTCCTCGCCCTGCACGGCATAGGTGCCGGTGCGCGGCACCGAGATGCCGATGAAGGCGGTGGAACCCGAAACGCCCGCGGGATAGGAGCCGATCGCCGGCTTGTCCTCGGCGAAGGCCGGCATCGCAGGCAGCACCGAGCCGCCGATGAGGCCTGCCGTGGTCTGGAGCAGGCCGCGGCGCGAGAGGCCACGGCGAATGAGATGGTCCGTCATGATCGTTTCCTCCGGATATCGTTCTTGTTTGCAGGCAAAAGACGACCTGTCCGGCGGCAACCGGCCTCGAAGGGCCTGCCTGCACCGGGCACGTCACATCCGCGTGTAGCTCCTGGACGTAAACATTGCTCGTGAACACCTTCTGTCAATTTCGCCTTTGGTCGAACGATGAAAATTATCGCGTGAAAACATATCGGATCACGATATATATTAGTCTTTGTGAGTACGAGATTGGCGGGTTCGGCGAGAGAGATGCCGCGGCAGACGACAGTAGCGGGTACCCGGAAGCGACGATCCTGGCCGCAAGAGGCGGAGCTGCAGGAGGCGGCGTGGCCTGCCGGGGAGGGGAGCGACCAGCGCGCATCGCCGCAGTCCGGCGATGCCTCGCGCATGCCGGAGCCGCGTGGCCGGTCCGCCGGTCAGCGAGGGCCGGCCGTCGGCTCCGTTCAGGCCAAGCGCACGCCGGTGCCGATGCAGAGACTGAGCGTGCGGGCCCAGAATGTCCTGAAGGAGCTCGCGGTCGAGCTCACCGGCGAGCAGCCGCGCAAGGGGACCTGGTCGCCCTCGCGCGAGTTGCTGCTCGCGCTGACGGCGGAGCGGCTTGCGACGACGCGCAATTGCGGTCCTCACACCATGCGGGAGATCGTCGACTGGGCGCAGGGTTGCGGCGTGACCATCAAGCCGGTGATCCCGCCCGGCGGCTCGCTGTCGCAGATGTGGGGCGAGTTGATCACGAATGCATCCGAAGGCGCCTTGACCAGCGCCGAGATCGTCAGTGCGCTCCAGCGCTCGATCAGGCGGAAGAGCGTTCGTATTCCGATCGCATTTCAGGTCATCCTGGTGAAGATCCTGCTCTCCCACTTCGAATAGAAGGGCTGCAAGCCCCTCCTATACTTGTGCATCTGCCAGGCCCGTCGGTGGTTCCGCCCGGCCTTCCTTGCTAGTCTCGGCAGCGCCCGCTCCGCCGGCGGGCGGAGTTCGAAAGGCACGGAATGGCTGACGCGAAGCGGAAGACTGGACGCACGGCGCGCGCTGCGCCCTCGAGGGGCGGCGCGATGCGCGAGGCTGACTATGCGGCGCTCGCCCAATTCCGCTACCAGCTGCGCACCTTCCTCGCCTTCAGCGAAGCGGCGGCCCAGAACGCCGGGTTGACGCCGCAGCAGCACCAGGCACTGCTGGCGATCAAGGGGCTGGCCGACCCCAACGGCGCCAGCGTCGGCGACATCGCCGGCTTCCTCCTGATCCGGCACCATACAGCGGTGGAGCTGGTGGACCGCATGGCGAAGCTGAAGCTGATCGCTCGGGAGGCCGATCCCGAGGATGCAAGGCGCGTCCTGGTCAAGCTGACGGCCAAGGGCGAGCAGAAGCTGCGCTCGCTTTCGCGCATTCACCTGGACGAGCTGAGCGCCGCTGCACCCGCGTTGGGCAAGATCCTGCGATCGTTCCTGGCAAAGGTGCGCTGAGGCAGGGATCAGGCCGCCGCGCCCTGTGCGGCGAGCTGCGCGGCCTGGTGCTCGGTGGTCAGCGCGTCGGTCAACTCGCCGAGCGCTTCGCCTGCGATCACCTGCGGCAGCTTGTAGAGCGTCAGGTTGATGCGATGGTCGGTGACGCGCCCTTGCGGAAAATTGTAGGTGCGGATGCGCTCGGAGCGGTCGCCTGAGCCGACCTTCTCCTTGCGCTCGGCCGACCGTGCCGCATCGACGCGCTGGCGTTCGGCGTCGTAGATGCGCGAGCGCAGGATGTTCATGGCCGAGGCACGATTCTTGTGCTGCGAGCGGCTGTCCTGCATCATCACCACGATGCCGGTCGGAATGTGGGTGATGCGGATCGCCGATTCGGTCTTGTTGACGTGCTGACCGCCGGCTCCTTGCGCGCGCATGGTCTCGATGCGCAAATCGTCGTTCTTGATGTCGACGTCGACGTCCTCGACCTCCGGCAGCACGGCCACCGTCGCGGCCGAAGTGTGGATGCGCCCCTGCGTCTCGGTGTCCGGCACGCGCTGCACGCGATGCACGCCGGATTCGAACTTCAGCTTCGAGAACGCGCCGCGGCCCTGCACCTCCGCGATGATTTCCTTGTAGCCGCCGACGGTGCCTTCGCTGGCCGAGATCACCTCGACCTTCCAGCCCTGCAAGGCAGCGAAGCGCTCGTACATCCGGAACAGGTCGCCAGCAAACAGCGAGGCCTCGTCGCCGCCGGTGCCGGCGCGGATTTCCAGCACCACGTTGCGGTCGTCCATGGCGTCCTTGGGCAGCAGAGCGACCCGGATCTTCTGGACCAGCTCCTCGATTTTCGGCGTCAGCTCGTCGCGTTCGGCTTCCGCCATGCTGCGCATCTCGGCATCGGTCGCGGGATCGGCGATCAGCGCCTCGGTGTCGGCGAGCTCCTTGACCGCGGCACGATAGGCCTTCACCGCCTCGATCAGCGGGGTGATCTCGGCGAGCTCGCGCGTGATCTGCACATAGCGCTCGGAGGCGAGCTGCCCCAGCGATTCGGCCTCAAGAGAGGCATGATGTGCAAGGAGGACGTCCAGTTTGGCTTCGGGGAGTGACGACATCGGTTCAGTCTCAAATGGCGGAAGGAGGCGAGGCGGCAGGGAGCGGCGACAGGCCCGCTACAATGCCAGGCCTTCGGCCTCGGCAAATTCCGTCAGTTTCTGCCGGATCGAGACGCTGCCCGCCGGCGCGTCCAGGAGCGGGCCGAGCACGGCTTCGGCCTTCTTGGCATCGAGGTCGATGACCATGGCCTTGACGGGGCCGAGTGCGGTTGCCGACAGCGACAGCGAGCGGTAGCCCAGCGCAATCAGTGCCAGTGCGCCAAGCGGCTTGGACGCCATCTCGCCGCAGAGCGAGAGCGACTTCTTCGCCGCCTGTGACTTGCGTGCGATCTCGCGCAGCGCGCGCAGGATCGGCGCCGACATGGTGTCGAAGCGCTCGGAGACTTTTGCATTGCCGCGGTCGACCGCGAACAGGAACTGGAACAGATCGTTGGAGCCGACCGAGATGAAGTCGACCTTCTTCAGGAGCTCGTCGAGCTGGTAGAGCAAAGCGGGCACCTCGACCATGGTGCCGATGTCGATACGCTCCGGCAGCGTATGGCCGTGCTGGCGCAGATAGGTGAGCTCGCGTTCGACCAGCGCCTTCGCCGAATCGAATTCGGCGACCTCCGAGATCATCGGGAACATGATGCGCAGCGCGCGGCCGCCACCGGCGCGCAGCAGCGCACGGATCTGGCCGCGCAGCAGGCCGGGACGATCGAGCCCGAGCCGGATCGCGCGCCAGCCGAGCGCGGGATTTTCCTCGATCACCGCTTCCATATAGGGCAGCGCCTTGTCGCCACCGATGTCGAGGGTGCGGAAGGTGACGGGCTTGGTGCCGGCCGCATCGAGCACGGTACGATACAGCGCCAGCTGGTCGCTGGTGCGCGGCAGGCTCTGGCCGACCATGAATTGCAGCTCGGTGCGGAACAGGCCGATGCCGGCGCTGCCGGTGTCCTCGATATGCGGCAGGTCGATGGCAAGACCTGCGTTGATCATCAGCTCGACCTTCTGGCCGTCCCTGGTGACGCAGGGCAGGTCGCGCAGCGCCAGATATTGCGCCTGGCGGCGGGCGCGGAAGCGCACGCGCTCGGCGAAGGCCGCCTCGACTTCCTGCGAGGGACGCACATAGATCGAACCGGAGGTGCCGTCGACGATGATGGCGTCGCCGGGATCGGCGATGCCGGGCGCGTTCGGCACCTCGCCAACGGCAGGAATGCCGAGCGCGCGCGCCACGATCGAGACGTGGGAGTTGGCGGTGCCTTCCTCCAGCACGATGCCGCGCAGGCGCTTGCGGTCATAGTCGAGCAGCGCCGCCGGGCCCATCGCGCGCGCGATGACGATCGCGTTGTCGGGCAGCTGCTCGCGCGAGGGCGCGTGGTCCTGGCCGACCAGCTGCCGCATCAGGCGGTAGCCGAGATCCTCGAGGTCGTGCAGCCGGTCGCGCAAGTAGGGGTCGGTCGAGCGCAGCATGCGCGCGCGGGTGTCGGACTGCACGCGCTCGACGGCGGCTTCCGCGGTAAGGCCGGTGGCGACCGCCTCATGCAGCTTGTGCGACCAGCCCTGGTCGTTGGCGAACATGCGATAGGCTTCCAGCACCTCGCGATGCTCGCCGCCCTCGGCGACGTCGCCGCGCTCCAGCATGCGGTCGAGATCGGCCCGGAGCTTGGCCAGCGCGGTGTCGAGCCGCTTGATTTCCTTGGGCAGGTCCTCGGCGATGTAGTCCTTGATGACGACGCGCGGCTCATGCAGCACGACATGGCCGAGCGCGATGCCCTCCGACAGGATGGCGCCGACCTTCTGCGCGGAATGGCGCGCCGCGGGCTCCTGGCCCGGCTGGGCCAGCGCGGAGAGCTCGCCGGAGGCGATCAGCTCGGCCAGCACCATGGCGGTGGTCTGCAGCGCCTCGAGCTCTTCCTCGACATAATTGCGCTTGGCGCGGTTCTGCACCACCAGCACGCCGAGCGTGTTGCCGGCTCGCAGGATCGGCACACCGAGGAAGGAGTGGTAGATTTCCTCGCCGGTCTCCGGGCGGAACGAGAAGGCCGGGTGGCTCTGCGCATCGCTCAAATTGAGCGGCGTCGCCTCGCTGGCGACGAGGCCGACCAGGCCCTCATGGGCGCTCAGCACGGTGTGGTGCACCGCCTCGCGGTTGAGGCCTTCGGTGGCGTAGAGCTCCAGCGTGTTGTCAATGCGCAGCACGTAGACCGAGCACACCTCGGCCACCATGTTGGCGGCGATCAGCACCACGATCTTGTCCAGCCGCTCCTGGGCCGAGACCTGCTCCGCCATGGTTTCGCGGAGCCGTCTCAACAAGACGCGGGGACCTCCCGACGCGCTCCGCATGTCCCGTCAATCTCCTCCGTCTGCCCGGCCCGGCGGTATCGGCCGGCGGCTGGCCTAAAATTCCAGAAAAACAACCAAATTGTTTGTCCGGCGCCGGCACAAGCCCAAAATCCCCTTGAGATTTAGCGCCTGCACCGAATCAGCGCCGCCCCGAACTGGGACACAGTCTGCGGCAGCCCACCCTGTTCGCCGTATAGCGAATTGAGGCTTGTTTTGCCAAGCAAAACGCCTGCCAAACGCGAAGGTGTGTACACCTTCGCGTTTGCTGCGACCGCTAAGAGAAAATTGGTCCGGGCATGGTCCGGAAAGTGCGAAGCTGTTTTCCGGAAAGACCATGCTCAAACAACAGCCTGAAGCGCGACGATGGTCGCGTTTCAGGCCTGATCGAGACCGTAGAGCGTGTGCAGGGTGCGCACCGCAAGCTCGGTATAGGCGGTGTCGATCAAAACCGAGAATTTGATCTCGGAGGTTGTAATGGCCCGGATGTTGATATTCCGTCCGGCGAGGGCTGAGAACGCCTGGGCAGCGACGCCGGCATGGCTGCGCATGCCGCTGCCGATCACCGAGATCTTGGCGACATCGGTGGCGGTATCGAGCCGCGCATAGCCGATCTTGCCCTTGGCGGCGGTAATCGTGTCCTTGGCGCGGGTATAGTCGGCCGCCGGCACCGTGAAGGTGAGGTCGGTGGTCTTGCCGTCCTCGGAGACGTTCTGCACGATCATGTCGACATTGATGTTGGCATCCGCCAGCGGGCCGAAGATCGACGCCGCAACGCCCGGCTTGTCCTCGATCTGGCGCACCGAGATCTGGGCCTCGTCCTTGGAGAAGGCGATACCAGTGACGACGTGGCTTTCCATGATCTCCTCCTCGCTGCAGATCAGCGTGCCGGGCGGCTGGTTGGCATGCGGGTCGATATCCTCGGGCTTGTCGAAGCTCGAGCGGACGAAGATCGGCATGTTGTGGACCATGCCGAGTTCCACCGAGCGGACCTGGAGCACTTTTGCGCCCTGGGAGGCCAGTTCCAGCATGTCTTCGAATGCGATCTTGTCGAGCCTCTTGGCCTTCGGCACGATTCGCGGGTCGGTTGTGTAGACGCCATCGACATCGGTGTAGATGTCGCAGCGGTCGGCCTTGACGGCGGCGGCGATCGCCACGGCCGAGGTGTCCGAGCCGCCGCGGCCGAGCGTGGTGATGCGACCCGTCTCCGGATTGATGCCCTGGAAGCCGGCGATGACCGCGACTTCCTTGCGATCCTTGAAACGGCTGATGATCTCGCTGCCGTCGATGTCCTCGATCCGGGCCGAGGCGTGAGCATCGCTGGTCTTGATCGGGATCTGCCAGCCTTGCCAGGAGCGGGCCTGGATGCCCATGCCCTGGAGCGCGATGGCAAGCAGGCCGGATGTGACCTGTTCGCCGGAGGCGACGACGGCGTCGTATTCGCGCGCGTCGTGCATCGGCGAGGCCTCGGTGCACCAGGCCACCAGCTCGTTGGTTTTCCCGGACATCGCCGAGACGACCACGGCCACTTCGTGGCCCGCGTCGACCTCACGCTTCACATGGCGTGCGACGTTGCGGATACGTTCGATGTTGGCGACGGATGTGCCGCCGAATTTCATCACGAGGCGGCTCATGACGACGCGTGCATTCCTTCAAAGGGATCAGTATGGTGGCCCGCGCGAGACGATGCTGCGGGCACCCGACCGCGCGTATACAGAGGGGCGGGGCCGGGGGCAAGCGGGTTCCTGCTGCGGCCAATCCGGGCAATGGGTTATCAGAGGTTATGGCGCGCTATATTGACGAAATCCTGCAGCCCGGCGAGCGGGTGCTGTATTCGACCAATGCGCACTGGATTTTCTATTTTCCGGCCATCCTGGCCTGGATCGCGGCTTTCGCCCTGTTCGTCCTGTCGGGGCAGACCACGGTCAACGGGCTCCTGATTCTCTGTCTCATCGCCTCGGGCGTGGTGGCTCTGGCGGCCCTGTTCTGGACCGTGAAGGGCTGGTTCCATCGCTTCACCACCGAGACCGACGTCACCAATCTCAGGATTGTGCACAAGACCGGCTTCATCAAGCGCCGCACCTTCGAGATGGCGCTGGACAAGGTCGAGAGCGTCGATGTCAATCAGACGATTCTTGGACGTATTCTCAACTACGGCGACGTGACCATCAACGGCGTCGGCGAAGGTCGCGAAACCATCCGGACCATCGCCTCGCCGCTCGCCTTCCGTAGTTCGATCACCACGCGGTAGGACCGCGCGTAACGATGAGCATGCAGCAAAATACTTCCCTCTCCGTCAGCCCGCAGCCGGGCTCGACCGTCGACGCCGCCGAGATCGCAAAGTTCTCGAAACTCTCGGCGGAGTGGTGGGACCCCAACGGCAAGATGGCGCCGCTGCACCGGATCAACCCGCTGCGGCTCGGCTACATCCGCGACGCCGCCTGCCGTAAATTCGAGCGCAACGTGCGCAGCCTCAACTGCCTCGGCGGGCTTCGCGTGCTCGACATCGGCTGCGGCGCCGGCCTGTTGTGCGAGCCGCTGTCGCGGCTCGGAGCGCAGGTCATCGGCGTCGATCCTTCCCAGAGCAACATCGCCGCGGCCAAGCTGCACGCCGACAAGGGCCATCTTGCGATCGACTACCGCTGCACCACGGTGGAGGAGATCGACCCGCGCGAGCGCTTCGACATCGTGCTGGCGATGGAAGTGGTCGAGCACGTCGTCGATGTCGGCGTCTTCCTGAAGCGTTGCGCCGCGATGCTGAAGCCGAACGGCCTCATGGTGGTCTCGACGCTGAACCGCAACTGGAAGAGCTTCGCGCTCGCCATTGTCGGCGCCGAATACGTCCTGCGCTGGCTGCCGCGCGGCACCCACGAATGGAATAAGTTCGTCACCCCCGACGAGCTGACAAAATACCTGCTCGACAACCGCCTCGTCATCACCGAGCAGACCGGCGTGGTCTACTCACCCTTCGCCGACAAATGGACGCTCTCGTCGGACATGGACGTGAACTACATGGTGGTGGCGGAAGGGATGGTGTGAGTGAGATGCGAGTTGCGAGTCCTCTGCCGGTGTCGTCCCTGCGAAAGCAGGGACCCATAGCCACAGGCCCGTCTAGTTAGCCCAATCAGGCGCCCCGAGCATGTACTACGTCTACATCCTCGCCAGCCGCCATCATGGGACGCTCTACATCGGCGTAACCAACTCTCTCCAGAAACGCCTGGAGCAGCACCGCGCCGGCAAGGGCTCGGAGTTCGTCAAGCGCTACGGCGTGCACCGCCTCGTCTACACCGAATCCTTCGAGCGAGCGGAAGAAGCGATTGCCCGCGAAAAACAGCTCAAGCGCTGGAAGCGCGACTGGAAGATCGAGCTGATCGAGCGGGAGAACCCCGAGTGGCGGGATCTAAGTGATCTGTTGGTTTGACGGTGTGACGCGGCCTAGAAAATGCTGTCGTCCCTGCGAACGCAGGGACCCATACCGCGTGATCTATCGGTAGCGAGCGGTGTTGGGTGGGCGGGTTAGCAGCTCTCACAAAACTTCTCCCTGGGGTTATGGGTCCCTGCGTGCGCAGGGACGACGGCGGAGTTTGTGACGTGACCTCAGCGATCTCTTGGTTTGACCGTGTGACGCCGCCAAGCGAACGCTGTCGTCCCTGCGAACGCAGGGACCCATACCGAGGAATCTATCGGTGGCGGACGGTGCGAGATGCGCGGGCTGGCAGTCGTCGCAGGACTTCTCCCTGGGGTTATGGGTCCCTGCGTGCGCAGGGACGACACCGAGTTTGTGGCGAGAGCATCGCTCCCATGACGTCCGTGCGGTTGACCGCGCTGGCCTCAACTTGCAGGTTGGCCGCAGTTATTTCCCGCTAATGCCCGCCCCACCCCATGCTCACCATCGCCAGCCTCTGGATTCCCTTCACCCTCGTTGCTGCGCTCGGCCAAGTCGCGCGCAATGCGATGCAGCGGTCGTTGACGAAGCCGCTGGGGACCTGGGGCGCGACCAATATCCGCTTCCTGTTCGGCTTCCCGTTTTCGGTGCTGTTCCTCGGCGTGGTGCTGGTCGCCACCGGCGATCATCTGGGCATGCCGCCGACCGTGTTCTGGCCGTGGCTCCTGCTCGGCGCGCTCAGCCAGATCGTCGCCACCGGCCTGATGCTGCTTGCCATGAACGACCGCTCCTTCGTGGTGACGACGGCGTATCTGAAGACCGAGGCGATCCAGACCGCGATCTTCGGTTTCGTCTTCCTTGGCGATCACCTGACCTGGCTGAAGGTGCTGGCGATCGTGATCGCGACCGTCGGCGTCGTCATCACCGCGCTGAGGCCCGGCGGCGAGAAGAGTTTTGCCGAATTGAAGCCGACCATCACCGGCCTCGTTGCGGCTGCCGCGTTCGCGCTGTCTGCGGTTGGCTTTCGCGGCGCGATCATCAACGTGCCCGGCGTCTCCTTCGTGACCTCGGCCTCGTTCACGCTGGTGCTCGGCCTGTTCGTGCAGACGCTGGTGCTGACGATCTATCTGCTCTGGCGCGCGCCAAAGGTGCTGCAGGCGATCCTCGGCCTGTGGAAGCCGTCGATGCTGGCCGGCTTCATGGGCGCCTTCGCCTCACAATTCTGGTTCCTGGCGTTCGCACTGACGGCCGCCGCCAATGTCCGCACGCTCGCTCTGATCGAGGTGCTGTTCGCGCAAGCGGTGGCGTATTATTCGTTCAAGCAGCCGATCGCACCACGCGAGCTTGCAGGTATCGCGCTGATCATCATCGGTGTGGCGGTGCTGGTGGGGGCCTAGTTCCGGTCTTCCGGCAATGTCGGCAGCGGCGACACCTCGATGCCCTCGTCGATCAGCGACTTCGCCTCCTCCGGCGAGGCCTCGCCGTAGATCGGACGGTGCTCCTTGTCGCCGTAATGCATCGCGCGGGCTTCGTTGGCGAAGCGCTCGCCGACATTGTCGGCGTTCTTCACGATGTGATCGCGCAGCTCCTTCAACTTGGTGCGCAGCTCTTTCTCCTGCGCCATCAACAGCGAGGTCGGACCTGATGGCGCGGCCTCGGGCGTGGGAGTAGTGGTCGCCTCCGGCGGCGGCGTCGCGCGCCCGCGGCCCTTCTTGCCGACGATGCGCGGGGCCATGATCGCCTTGTCGACCTTGGCGGATCCGCAGATCGGGCAGGTCACGAGCTTGCGCTTCACTTGCGAATCATAGGCCGACGAGCTCTGGAACCAGCTCTCGAACGCGTGGTTTCGATCGCAATGGAGCGCGTAGCGGATCATGCTGATCCCCGCACGAGGTGCAAATGATCCGGCCCGGCCTTGGGATCGGACACGCCGAAGCGGCGGCCGTGCTGGAGCGAGGGGATCGCGCGGCGTGCGGTCTCGACCTTGGCGGGGTCGATCTGGGCCATGATGATGCCGGGCTCGACGTCGCCTTCGGCGAGGATCTCGCCCCAGGGATCGATGATCAGCGAATGGCCATAGGTCTCGCGCTTGTTCTCGTGGGTGCCTGCCTGGGCAGCTGCGAAAATGAAGCAGCCGGTCTCGATCGCGCGCGAGCGCAGCAGCACATGCCAGTGCGCTTCGCCGGTCTTGCGGGTGAAGGCGGACGGGACGGTGATGAAGTAAGCGCCACTCTCGGCGAGGGCGCGGTAGAGCGCGGGGAAGCGCACGTCGTAGCAGATCGTCAAGCCCACGCGGCCCCAGGGCAGATCGGAGATCACCGCGGTTTCGCCCGGCTGGTAGTTGGCGGATTCGCGATAGCTCTCGCCGTCCGGCAGCTCGATGTCGAACATGTGGATCTTGTCGTAGCTCGCGAGCACATTGCCCTCGGGCCCGATCAGGAAGGAGCGGTTGACCGCCTTTTCGGCCGAGAAGCGCAGCGCCAGCGAGCCGACATGGAGATGGATCTTCAGTTCCGCCGCGAGCGCCCGGTAGGCCTTCAGCGAAGTGTCGTCCTCTTCGCTCTGCAGATGCTCGAACAGCGCCTTGCGGTTCAGCTGCATCATGTTGCTGACTTCAGGCGTCTGCACGTAGTCGGCGCCGTTGGCCGCCGCCTGCCGGATCAGCTTCGTGGCCTGTTCGAGGCTTGGCCCGGGCATCAGACCCGTGCGCATCTGCACCATGGCGGCCGTAAATGTGCGGTTCTCGCTCATGAGTTGGCCTTCACACCTTCCAGCATGCCGTCAAGCTTGCCTTCGCGGTCGAGTGCGTAGAGATCGTCGCAGCCGCCGACATGAGTTCCACCGATCCAGATCTGCGGGAAGGTCGAGCCCTCGCCGGCGCGGTCGTACATCTCCTCCCGCCAGGAGGGGTTCTTGGCGACGTCAAATTCGGTAAAGATTGCCTTCTTGCGGGTCAACAGGGACCTCGCCGCGGAACAATAGCCGCAGCCCGGCCTGGTGTAGATCTCGACAGCAGAAGTCATGGCGTCCGACGCTCTCATGTCATGAAGTCATTGAATTATATGGGACGGGGGCCGCTCTCGACAACCCGGGCGAAGACCAGCACGTCGACCTGGGCGGCCTTGGCCCGGAGCAGGACCCGCGCGCAGGCATCCAGCGTCGCCCCCGACGTCAGGACGTCGTCGATCAGGACAATGCGGCGGCCCTGGATTTCGGCCTGACGGTCGGGGGATACCTGGAACGCGCCCTGCACATTGGTGGCGCGCTGGACCCGCGACAGGCCGATCTGCTGCTCGGTGGCGCGCACCCGGCGCAGCACCTCAGCCCTCGCCTTGACCCCGCTCTGCCGCTCGATGATCTGCGCCAGGGCCCCGGACTGGTTGTAGCGGCGGCGCCAGGCCCGACGCCAATGCAGGGGCACCGGCACCAGCATGTCGGCCCCCGCCAGCAGCTCGCCGCCCGCGCGCGCCATCCACCGGCCCATGGCGGGCGCCAGATCGGTGCGGTCCTGGTATTTCAGCGCATGCACCAGCGTGCGCGCGACGTCGTCATAGCGCACCGCTGCGCGGGCGCGCTGGTAGGCCGGCGGGCTCGCGATCGCCTCCATCGACAGCATGTCGGGGCCGGGATCATAGACGAAGGGAATGCCGAGCCGCGGGCAATAGGGCCGCTCGATGAATGACAGCCGCGCCCAGCACGAAGCGCAAACGCCCTCGCCCTCGACCGGTTCGCGGCAGGATACGCACTGCGTCGGCAGCGCGATGTCGAGCGCGAGCCGTGCCGCGCGCGACAGCGCGTGGCGGCCGGCCGTCCATGCCGCCCGGAAGGGGGCGGCGAGGGAACGGGTGGGGGCGGCGTTGGCGTCCATGCGGGAAGGCTAGCGTTCTGCTTGGCGGCGCTCAAGTGACTCAATCTCGTGCCCCGGACGCATCGCCACGCCGGCGATGCGAAGCATCGCCAGGGGCGCTGCGGCGCGTCCGGGACATGAGAGGGGAGATTGCAATGACCTGCATGATCGGCGTAACCAGCGGCATGGCCCAGACCCCGCAAACCCCGCCCGCGTTGTTCGATCGCGCTTTGCTGCATGCACGGCAGCGGCGTGTGCAGCCGCAGGGCGAGGTCACCTTCCTGCTCGATCGTGTTGCCGAGGACATGTCCGACCGGTTGGCTGCGGTGATGCGGGAGTTTCACGCCCCGGCCGATCTCTGGACACCCGGTGAAGGGCTGGCGGAATTGCGTGCGCGGCTGCCTTCCCTCCAGCGGATCGCGCTTGATGCTGCGGGTTCAGAGGTGCTGCCCTTCGCGCCCGAAAGCCTTGATCTCGTCGTCTCCGCGCTGGCGCTGCAATTCGTCAACGATCTGCCGGGCGTGTTCGCGCAAATCCGCCGCGCGCTCAAGCCGGATGGCCTGCTGCTCGCCGCGATGATCGGCGGCGACAGCCTGACCGAGCTCCGCCAGGCCTTTGCCGCCGCGGAAGCCGAATGCGAGGGCGGCGTGTCGCCGCGCGTCGCGCCGTTCGCGGATCTGCGCGACATCGGCGCGCTGCTGCAGCGGGCGGGCTTTGCGCTGCCGGTGACCGATGTCGACCGCGTCGTGGTGCGCTATTCCAACGCATTCGCGCTGATGCAGGATCTCCGGCGCATGGGCGCCGCCAATGTGCTGATCGAGCGGCGGCGAACACCGAGCCGGCGCGCGACGCTGCTGCGGATGGCCGAGATCTACACTGAGCGCTTTGCCGATGCCGACGGCCGCATCCGTGCCACCTTCGACATCATCTGGCTCTCCGGCTGGGCCCCGCATGCGAGCCAGCAGCAGCCGCTGAAGCCGGGATCGGCGAAAGCGAGTCTGGCGGAGGCGGTGAAGAAGGCGGGGAAGACTTAGGCCACTAGCACCGTCATTCCGGGGCTCGCGCAGCGAGAACCCGGAATCTCGAGATTCCGGGTTCGGTCCTGCGGACCGCCCCGGAATGACAGGGGTCTCACATCAGCAGATCAATCAAATGCGGGATCAGCGGAATGTCCGCCGGGGGCATCGGGTAGTCGCGCAGCTTGTTGGCACGGACCCAGGCCAGGGTCTGGCCTTCGCGCGGCGTCACCTGTCCCTCCCAACGCCGGCAGATATAGAGCGGCATCAGGAGGTGGAAGGTCTCGTAGCCGTAGCTCGCGAAGGTCAGCGGGGCCAGGCATGGCTCGGCGACGGTGATGCCGAGCTCCTCGTGCAACTCGCGGATCAGGCTCTGCTCCGGCCGCTCGCCCACCTCGAGCTTGCCGCCGGGAAACTCCCAGAGTCCGGCCAGCGTCTTGCCCGCGGGGCGCTGCGCGATCAGGACGCGCTTGTCGGCGTCGATCAGCGCGCAAGCCACAACCAGGGTCAGTTTCAGATCGGCCATACGTGATGTCGCTCGCTGAAGATCATCCGCAACGGTTTATTAACCCTGTTGCGGCCCGTGTTTCCGAGGTTCCCATAAGTCATATTTAATCGACGGTTCCTAGAGTGGGAACGCTTAAACCACTCCGGGCCCCAATCATGCGCGCTGCGCTTTCCACCATCATCCGCCGGTTCGTCAACGACCGGCGCGGCAATATCGCGGTGATCTTCGCGCTCGCCTGCGTCCCCCTGATCACTGCGGTCGGCTGCGCGGTCGACTACTCGCGCGCGACGCAGACCCGGGCCAAGCTTCAGGCTGCGGCCGATGCCGCCAGCGTCGGCTCGATCGCCAAGGCCTCTCCGGCCTTCAAGGCCGCCGGTACCATGACGTCGGATGGGTCGATTTCCGTCGGCGTCACCGACGCCCAGAACATCTTCGACGCCAATCGCGCCAATCAGACCGGCTACACTCTCAACAGCGTCACGCCGACCGTGGTCAAAACCGGATCGACCGTCACCTCGACCGTTGCGTTCAACGCCACCATGAACACCATGTTTCTCGGCCTGATCGGCAAGTCCGCGCTGACGCTGTCCGGTACGTCGAAAGCGACGGCCAGCATGCCGCTCTATATCGATTTCTACCTGCTGCTGGACAATTCGCCGTCGATGGGTGTCGGCGCGACGCCGACCGACGTGCAGACGATGGTCAACAACACATCGGACAAGTGCGCTTTCGCCTGCCACGACCTCAAGGACAAGAACAATTACTACGACCTTGCCAAGAAGCTTGGCGTGACCACCCGGATCGACGTGCTTCGGACCGCGACGCAGTCGTTGATGGATACGGCGAGTGTGACCCAGACCTATTCAAACCAGTTCAGAATGGCGATCTATGATTTCGGCGGCTCCGCAAGCACGCTCGGCCTGCGCAATCTGTTTTCGTTGTCGGCCTCTCTCTCCAGCGCCAAGACGGCGGCGGGTAATATCGACCTGATGTCGGTGAACGGTCAGAACGAGAATAACGACCAGGACACGGCATTCACCGCGATATTCCCTGCGATCAACGGCGAGATCAGCTCCCCCGGAACCGGCACGCCGTCCAGCCCGCTCAAATATCTGTTCTTCGTCTCCGACGGGGTCGCTGACGAGAGCAATACCGGATGTCTGAAACCGCTCTCCGGCACCACGCGGTGCCAATCGCCGCTCAATGCTGCGCTCTGCAAGACGATGAAGGACCGGGGCGTCAAGATTGCCGTGCTGTACACAACGTACCTCGCGCTGCCCACCAACAGCTGGTACATGAAATGGATCGCTCCGTTCAATACCGGCCCCTACGGGCCGTCGCCGAACAGCGAGATCGCGCAGAACATGCAGAGCTGCGCGTCGTCCGGGCTCTATTTCGAGGTGAGCCCGACGCAAGGCATCTCGGACGCCATGAACGCGCTGTTCAAGAAAGCTGTCGCGGACGCGCGGATTTCAGGGTGATTTGAAGCACGGCTCTCGCGCTCTCTTACCGTCACCCTGAGGTGGCCGCTCCTTCAGCGGCCCTCGAAGGGCGACGGCCCGGCTCTCTCCACGCGGCTGTAGCGGTGGCCCTGCATCCTTCGAGGCTCCCGATGGGGCGCTCCGCGCCCCATCCCTCGCACCTCAGGATGACGAAGAAGGTGTCGTGAGCCCTACGACCTGTAATCGCCGTTGATCGCGACATATTCCTTCGTGAGATCGCAGGTCAGCACCCGGTCGCGGCCCTTGCCGAGGCCGAGCGAGACCTTGATCGCGATCTCCGGCGCCTTCATCGCTTCCGAGACCTGTGCCTCGTCATAGTCAGGATCGCGCGCGCCGCTCTTGGCGACGCGGATGCCGTTGAAGGAAATCGAGAGCTTGTCGCGATCGGCCGGCTCGCCGGCCTTGCCGACTGCCATCACGACGCGGCCCCAATTGGCGTCCTCGCCGGCGATCGCGGTCTTGACCAGCGGCGAGTTGGCGATCGACATCGCGATCTTGCGCGCGGAGGCCTTGGTCTTGGCGCCCTCGACGGTGATCTCGACCAGCTTGCGCGCGCCTTCGCCGTCGCGGGCGACCTGCTCGGCGAGGTTGGCGAGCACCTGGTTGAACGCCTTGACGAAGGCCTTCAGGCGCGGATCGCTGGCGCGGCTGATCTTCGGTGCGCCGTGCCCGGCGGCAGCGCCGGTGGCGAAGGCCAGCAGTGTGTCCGAGGTCGAGGTGTCGCCGTCGATCGTCACCGCGTTGAAGGTGTCCTCGACGCCGCTCTTGAGCATCGCCTGCAAGGCCGCGGGCGCGATCGGTGCGTCGGTGAAGATGAAGGACAGCATCGTCGCCATGTCGGGCGCGATCATGCCGGCGCCCTTGGCCATGCCGTTGATGGTGACCTTGGCCTTGCCGAGCTTGACGGTCGCGGTCGCGACCTTCGGGAAGGTGTCGGTGGTCATGATCGCCTTGGCCGCAGCGAGGTAGTCGCCGGGCTCGGCGGCTTCAGCCAGTCGGCCCAGCACGCCGTCGAACTTGGTCGCGTCCAGCGGCTCGCCGATCACGCCGGTCGAGGCCAGGAAGATTTCGCCCTCGCTGCATCCGACCGCCTTGGCCGCGATCTTGGCGGTCAGCGTCGTGGAGGCCCGGCCGGTCTTGCCGGTGAAGGCATTGGCGTTGCCGGAATTGACGACCAGCGCCCGTGCCTTGCCGCCCTTCAGCTTGCCGCGGCACCATTCCACCGGCGCGGAGGGGCATTTCGACTTGGTGAAGACGCCGGCGACCGCGGTGCCCTTGTCCATCACCGCCAGCAACACGTCGGTCCGGTTCTTGTAGCGGATGCCGGCTTCGGCCGTCGCGAGACGGATGCCCGCAATGGTGGGCATGTCGGGAACTGTTTTCGGGGCGAGCGGGGAGACGGAGGAGGACATCGCGGGGCGCCTTGGTGGGATCTGAATATGCAGATGCCCGGCCCCTCTGTGCGAAGACGCGCTTCGCGCTTGGGGCCGGGCATCACAAAGGCTTAGATACTCTTCACGTCACCGAAGTGACAGCGAATTCTTACTTCTTCGCAGGGGGCGCCATCTTGCTGTCGGAGGGCTTCGCCGCATCCGCCGGCTTGGCGTCCGCCGCCGGCTGGTCCAGCCGCTCGACCTTGGCTTCGGTGCGCAGCTTGGCGACGTAATCGGCCTGAGCCTTGCGGGTGACGTACTGCTCGATCTGGGCCTTGACCTGCTCGAAGTCCGGCGCCTTGCGGTTGCGCTTTTCCTCGACCTTGATGACGTGCCAGCCGAACTGCGACTTGACGGGGTCGGAGATCTTGCCGGGCTCGAGCGCGAAGGCGATCGCCGAGAATTCCGGCACCATCTGCTCCTTGGTGAAGAAGCCGAGATCGCCGCCGTCGGCCGAGCCCGGATCCTTGGACTTCTTCTTGGCCAGCTCGGCGAAATCGGCGCCCTTGTCGAGCTCGGCCTTCACCGCCTTGGCCTCGTCCTCGGTCTCGACCAGGATATGGCGGGCGCGCACTTCCTGCTCGCCGGTGATCTGCTTGGAGGCCTCTTCATAGACCTTCTTCATGGCGTCGGGGGTGGTGGCGGCCTTGCCCTCGCCTGCGAGCAGGCTGTCCATCAGAAGCCGGTTGCGGGCGAATGCCAGGCGCTTCTTGAATTCCTCGCTATCGGCAACCTTCTTGTCCTCGGCAGCCTTGCTGACGATTTTCATGTCGATCAGGAAGGACAGGACGTTCTCGTCCTTGGTCGCCGGGTCCATCTGGGCGAGGCTCGGCCCGAGCTCCTCCTCGGCCATGGCGACGTCGCTCTTCTTGATTTCCGCGCCATTGACCTTCGCCAGCACCGGATCGTCGGCGGCCCGGAGCGGGCCTGCGAACGCCAGGGACAGCGCCAGAGCGAGGCTGCCAGCCAGGGCGGACGCACTGCGGAAACGCTGGCCGGTGGTTACCGGGAACGAGGTGGTCATGGAAAATCCTTATGTTGAAGCAGGGGGCTGCTCGAGCGGGGCGGACACTCGCCCAATACAGGGGGGCTTGGCAACGCGAAAAGTCTGTCAAAATGATGAATTAGCCGCAATGCGCCCGCCGTTGACAAGCCCCTGACCGGGCCATATCTCTGCCCGGTCGCGACCATGGCGATGGCGTTTATTTTGCTGCGTTTTTGGCCGTTGAACCCAGACTTGCCCAATTCCCACCCATATGGCGGATGACCCCCGCAGTCCGGGCTCTGACGCCGCGAAGCGTCACGGTGAGTTGATAGGCAGGCGGGTGACAACTTCTTAGGCCAACGCGGTTGAATCGCGAACACAGGAACCAGGCATGATCGGCGCGCTCGCCCGCAAGTTTTTCGGCTCCGCCAACGACCGGCGGGTGAAGGGATATCAGTCCCGCGTCAACGCGATCAACGCGCTGGAAGGAGAAGTCTCGAAGCTCTCCGACGAGGCGCTCAAGGCCCGCACCGCCGACTTCAAGAAACAGCTCGCCGAGGGCAAGACGCTGGACGACCTGCTGGTCCCCGCCTTCGCCACCGTGCGCGAGGCCGCCAAGCGCACGCTCGGCCAGCGCCATTTCGATGTCCAGCTGATCGGCGGCATGGTGCTGCATGAGGGCGACATCGCCGAGATGAAGACCGGCGAAGGCAAGACGCTGGTCGCGACCCTCGCGGTCTACCTCAATGCGCTCGCCGGCAAAGGCGTCCACGTCGTCACCGTCAACGACTACCTCGCCCGCCGCGACTCCGGCTGGATGGGCCAGATCTACGGCTTCCTGGGCATGACGACCGGCGTGATCGTGCACGGCCTCGACGATGCCGAGCGCAAGGCGGCCTATGCCTGCGACATCACCTACGGCACCAACAACGAATACGGCTTCGACTATCTGCGCGACAACATGAAGTACCGGCTCGAGGACATGGTCCAGCGCCCGCACTTCTTCGCCATCGTCGACGAGGTCGATTCCATCCTGATCGACGAAGCGCGCACGCCGCTGATCATCTCCGGTCCGCTCGACGACCGCTCCGATTTCTACAACACCATCGACGGCTTCCTGCCCAAGCTCGACAAGACCGACTACGAGGTCGACGAGAAGCAGCGCACGGTGACGCTGACCGAAGCCGGCATGGAGAAGATCGAGACCCTGCTGCGCGATGCCGGCCAGCTCAAGGGCGAGTCGCTCTACGACGTCGAGAACGTCTCCGTCGTGCACCACATCAACCAGGCGCTGCGCGCGCACACGCTGTTCACGCGCGACAAGGACTACATCGTGCGCGACGACGAGGTCGTCATCATCGACGAGTTCACCGGACGCATGATGCAGGGCCGCCGCTATTCCGAGGGTCTGCACCAGGCGCTGGAAGCCAAGGAGCACGTGCAGGTTCAGCCGGAAAACCAGACCCTGGCCTCGATCACGTTCCAGAACTATTTCCGGATGTACGAGAAGCTCGCCGGCATGACCGGCACGGCGTTGACCGAAGCCGACGAGCTCTTCGACATCTACAAGCTTGAAGTCGTGGAGATCCCGACCAACGTGCCGATCGGCCGCCTCGACGAGGACGACGAGGTTTATCGCACCCACAAGGAAAAATACGCGGCCATTCTCGCCGAGATCGAGCGGGCCAATTCGCGGCTCCAGCCGGTGCTGGTCGGCACGGCGTCGATCGAAAAGTCGGAAGTGCTGGCCGAATTTCTGAAGCAGAACGGCTACAAGCAGATCGATTTCGGCAAGGAGAACGCGCTCGACAAGCTTTACGCTGCCGCGCGCGCCGGCAAGCCGGCGAAACTGTTCGCGGTGCTGAATGCGCGCTTCCACGAGCAGGAAGCCTATATCGTCGCGGAAGCCGGCGTGCCCGGCGCGATCACGATCGCGACCAACATGGCCGGCCGCGGTACCGACATCAAGCTCGGTGGCTCGCTCGAGATGCGCATCCCGAAGGAGACCGCGGGCATCGAGGACGAGGCCGAGAAGGCCAGGAAGATCGAGCAGATCAAGGCCGACGTCGAGCGCTTCCGCGACATCGTGCTGAAGGCGGAAGAGACCGTCGAGATCGAACCGGCGAAGGGCAACAAGCCCGCCAAGACCGTGACCAAGCCCGGCGGCCTCTACATCATGGGCTCCGAGCGCCACGAATCCCGCCGTATCGACAATCAGCTGCGCGGCCGTTCCGGCCGTCAGGGCGATCCCGGCCGCTCGAAATTCTTCCTGTCGCTGGAAGACGATCTGATGCGCATCTTCGGCTCGGATCGCCTCGACAGCATGCTCCAGCGTCTCGGCCTCCAAGAGGGCGAGGCCATCATCCATCCCTGGATCAACAAGGCTCTGGAGAAGGCGCAGCAGAAGGTCGAGGCGCGCAACTTCGACATCCGCAAGAACCTCTTGAAGTTCGACAACGTCCAGAACGACCAGCGCAAGGTGATCTTCGACCAGCGCGTCGACCTGATGAAGGACGAGAGCGTCGCCGAGACCGTCACCGACATGCGCCACGCCTTCATCGACGACCTCGTCGCCAAGCATGTGCCCGAGCATGCCTATGCCGAGCAGTGGGACGTCGCCGGCCTGAAGGACGAATTGAAGCGCGTGCTCGATCTCGACCTGCCGGTCGACGACTGGGCCAAGGAAGAGGGCATCGCCGACGAGGAGCTGCTGACGCGCATCGAGACCAAGGCCGACGAGCACATGGCAGCCAAGGTGGCGCAATGGGGTCCCGACGTGATGCGTTACGTCGAGAAGACCATCCTGCTGCAGACGCTCGACCATCTCTGGCGCGAGCATCTGATCATGCTCGACCATCTGCGCCAGGTCATCGGCCTGCGCGGTTACGGCCAGCGCGATCCCTTGCAGGAGTACAAGACCGAAGCCTTCAATCTCTTCCAGGAGATGAGTGCGCATCTGCGCGAGGCCGTCACCGCGCAGCTGATGCGGGTCGAGATCGTCCCGCCCGAGCAGGAAGCGCCCGTGCTGCCGCCGATGGAGGCGCACAAGTTCGACCCGAACACCGGCGAGGACGAAATGGCGCTCGCCAGCGTCACGCTCGGCGCCCAGACCTCCGACGCCGCGCTGCGCGATCCGAAGAACCCGGCAAGCTGGGGCAAGGTCGGCCGCAACGAGGACTGCCCCTGCGGCTCAGGCAAGAAGTACAAGCACTGCCACGGGCGGTATGCTTGATCGATGATCAATACCCAGCGAACTCGCGGTGCTGTATTGGCCTACGAGTTCGCGAGGGGTTGAAATGCTTCCGATCCATATGGTGCCTGCTGATCTTTAGGTGCATCACGAATGGTAGGCGCACGCCATTGAGGATGGCTGGCTTACATTTGTCAGGCGGTCTGGCATCCGTCACGCGCGGCTGAGCATGCTTTGGCCACCTGGCAACCGGCCCCGATGCTGAGCGAACAGGCGAGAAGCATCGCTCGGTTGCATGCGCGTGGCCTGCGGCGCCTGTTCCTGTGATCACTTCCGAGTGCTGTTGCTGCAGATTGTCGGCGGCCACTCGCTCCCCCGGCCGCGCAGCTGAAGCCCGAAAGCCGATGGTCAAAGCGCGGCATCGTGTCTCGGAGAACACCTGCGGGTAGATCATCCAATCTTTTGCCGCTGCTCATTGTGATCTGGATCACCTCTACCGAGCTCGATCCGTGTTTTGATTGAATCACAATACGCGGCCCGAAAATTGGGAGCCAGACAATGTCCAAACGCGCGCTGCCAACCACCTTTTGCGTTCTTGCCCTGAGTTTCTACGCTTGCGGTTCCGCCCCTGCGAGCCAAGTGGGCGGATGGTGGGGCGGAACATGGTCGTGCAACATAGACGGCCGGCCGGCCCGGATGAAATGGGCCGCCGTTGATGACAGTCAGACAAGCTGCAGCGGCGGCACTTGCACCAGCAGCTCGGGAGCACGCTGGGCAGGCAACTTCTCAGATAATGGCTCGCGATGGGTGAAGTTAACAAATCCACGCAGCGGAACGCAGGGCGGCGTATACTTCAACCATGCCGATGGCAATAAATGGTATCTAGCCAAACCGGTCAGCAACAAGTCCGTGGGCTGGACGACATGGAACGGCCAACGCTATCGCCTCTCGTGCTGGCGATGATGCAATCATGCGGCGCCTGCTCATTCCGCCTGGACTCAAGGGCGAGCCTTGAGAATTGGATAAGGCCCGGGTGCGCTCTGTGAGCGCCACCAAGCCGGCGTGACCAGCGCGCGTGCTTTCATGGAGGTCCTCTCTCCATCCATTGAATGGCAGACGAGTGTGTCGGCTCCGCAAGGCGCCCACGCTCCAATTCACGAGGTCTAATTCGAACTATCGATCAAGCTCTCCAGCAGCCGCTTCAATTCGCTCGTCGATTTGTCGCCGTAGCTCTCGAGGATGTGCTCCTCCTGGTCGACCGCGAGCGAGTTGAGCTTCTTGCACAGCACCTTGCCGCGGTCGGAGATGAACATCAGCACCTTGCGGCGGTCGCCCGGGTCCTGCACGCGATAGACCAGCGTGTCGGAGACCATGCGGTCGATCATCTTGGTCAGCGTCGGATGGTTGAGCAGCACGGCGCCCGCAAGCTCGCCCATCGAATGGCCGTTGCCATCCGACAGCACCTTGAGGATGCGCCACTGCTCGACCGGCACGCCTTCCTTGCTCAACCGCAGTTCGAGCTGCCGGTTGATCTCCCGGTTGGCTTGCGCGAGCAGGTAAGCGAGGTGTTCGGTGATCGGGGTGTTTTCTTTCGACGGTTTTGCCACGGCTAAGACTTCGTCTTGACCCAATTGAGTGAATGTCTTGCAATCAATGCTGCATCTATATGCACTTCAATTCTTGAATATTCAATATTTTCAAAATAGGATCATTGCACAACAAAAGGGCGGAAGCCGCGGCCGCCTGCTCAATGTGCTTTCAGGTCTGGTGCCAGACAGGAGTTGGCGTGCGCGCGACGGTAAACTTCCCGGCTCATGGCGGTCCGGCGTTGCCACCGTCTTTGCTGTTCAGGAATCTGTCGTCCGCGGCAGCGGATTTCGACCTGTCGCCATTTGACATCCACGTCATGAAACGCCGCGGCGCCCGCAACAAGCTGCGAATCGGCAATTTCCTCACCTTCACCGGCTCGCCCGGAATCTGGGGCCCGACTTCCACCAACAGCGCCATGCTGGCGGTCGCCGAGATCAACAAGCGCGGCGGCATATTGGGGCGCGAGCTCGAGCTCTCGATCTACGATTCCGGTGGCCCGATCGAAGACGTCGTGCGGCGCGCCGAGCAGGCGATCGCCTTCGACGAGGTCGACCTGATCATGGGCTCGCATATCAGCGCCGTCCGTGTTGCCCTGCGCAAGGTCACCGGCAACCGCATCCCCTACATCTACACTCCCGTCTATGAAGGCGGCGAGCGCACGCCGGGCGTGATGGCGATCGGCGAGACGCCGCGCTGGCAGAGCCGCCCCTCGATCCACTGGCTCGCCGACGTCAAGAAGGCGGCGCGCTGGTACCTGATCGGCAGCGACTATGTCTGGCCCTGGCAGTCGCATCGGGCGGTGAAGCGCTACATCAAGGAGGCCGGCGGCCAGGTCGTCGGCGAGGAGTTCGTCCCGGTCGGCGAGGACAATCACGAGCCGCATCTGGCGCGCATCCGCGCAGCCAAGCCCGATGTCGTGCTGATCTCGCTGATCGGCACCGACAGCATCACTTTCAACCGCGCTTTCGCGGAAGCCGGCCTTGCGACGTCGACGCTGCGGCTCGCCGGCGCGATGGACGAGACCGTGCTGCTCGGCATCGGTGCCGACAACACCGAGAATTTGTTCTGCGCCTCCGGCTATTTCAACTGCATGGCCTCGCGTGCCAATGACGAGTTCCTCAGCGGCTACCAGGCCATGTTCGGCCCGCACGCGCCGCCGGTCGGCTCGGTCGGCCAGTCGAACTATGAAGGGCTGCGGTTCCTGGAGTCGGTGGCCAACCGTGCCGGCTCGCTGGCCTTTCGTCCGCTGCTGAAGGCCGCACGCAACACAGTTTACTCGGCGGGCCGCGGTCCCGTGGTTCTTCGCGACGGGCGCGCCGAGATGCCGATGTACCTCGCTGAAGCCGACGGTCTCGACTTCAAGATCATCAAGACGCTTTGAAGGGCGGCTGTTGATACGTCGCAGCGGTTGTGCGAAATAATACTTGAAAAGGAAAATATTTCCGTCTGTAATATCGACGCGAAGCCGAACGGGCCGCGCTTGTGCAGGCGCGACCGCGAGGCGTCCGTCCAAAAGCCAGGGATCAAGAAGCCTCAGAGGAGAGCGCCGTGACAGTTGTCCTTCCCACCCCCGCCCAACTTCGCAGTGTCGCCGAGCAATGCGGCCTTTCGCTCACCGATGACGACGTCACCTCGTTCCGTGGCCTGATGCAGGGCTCGATCGAGGCCTACAATCTCGTCGCCGCGATGCCGGACGAACTGCCCGAGGTGAAATATCCGCGCACCCCGGGCTATCGCCCCTCGGCTGAAGAGAACCCGCGCAACGCCTGGTATCGCAAGTCGACCGTGAAGGGCGCCGCCAGCGGCAAGCTCAAGGGCAAGACCATCGCGCTGAAAGACAACATCATGCTGGCCGGCGTTCCCATGACGAACGGCTCGTCGACGCTGGAAGGCTATGTGCCCGATTTCGACGCCACCATCGTCACGCGCATGCTGGATGCCGGCGCCGAGATCGCCGGCAAGGTGCATTGCGAGCACTTCTGCCTGTCCGGCGGCAGCCACACCGGTTCCTACGGGCCGGTGCATAATCCGCACAAGATGGGCTACTCGGCCGGCGGGTCGTCGTCGGGCTCGGGCGTCGTGGTCGCGCTCGGCGAGGTCGACATGGCGATCGGCGGCGATCAGGGCGGCTCGATCCGCATGCCGTCCTCGTTCTGCGGCATCTACGGCATGAAGCCGACCTGGGGCCTCGTGCCCTACACCGGGATCATGCCGATCGAGATCTATGTCGACCATACCGGGCCGATGACGGCGACGGTCGCCGACAATGCGCTGCTGCTCGAAGTGCTCGCCGGCGACGACGGCTACGATCCGCGCATCAAGTCGCCGAAGGTCGAGGAATACACCAAGGCGCTCGGCCAGGGCGTCAAGGGCATGAGAATCGGCATCGTCAAGGAAGGCTTTGAACAGCCGACGGCCGAGGCCGCGGTGAATGAAAGCGTGCGCGAGGCGGCGAAACGCTTCAAGGATCTCGGCGCCACCGTCGAGACGGTGTCGATCCCGATGCATCTGCTGGGCGGCGCGATCTGGACCCCGATCGGCACCGAAGGCCTGACCCAGACCATGATGTTCGGCGACGGCTATGGCCTGTCCCGCGGCGATCTCTATTCGACCTCGCTGATGGATTTCCATCGCGGCTGGCGCCGGCAGGCCGATTCGCTGTCCGAGACCACGAAATTGTTCATGATGCTCGGCACCTACATCAACAACAATTTCGGTCCACGCTTCTACGGCAAGGCGCTCAACATCTCGCGCCGGCTGACCGCGGCCTACGACAAGGCGTTCGGCGATTACGATCTGCTGCTGATGCCGACCACGCCGATGAAGGCGACCAAGCTGCCGGAGCCCAATGCCAGCCGCGAGGAATACGTTGCCCGCGCGCTCGAGATGATCTCCAACACCGCGCCGTTCGACATCACCCATCATCCCGCGATGTCGCTGCCATGCGGCATGGTCGACGGCCTGCCCGTCGGTCTGATGCTGGTCGGCCGGATGTTCGAGGAATCCACCATCTACCGCGCCGCCCACGCCTTCGAGCAGATCGGCGACTGGAAGAAGATGTGAGCGGGTATTGATGCAGACGGACGGAAGACCACCCTATGGCTAACGCGTTCGTCGCGGCGTTCGAGATCCTGAGCTTCGGCGCGATCATCGTCCTGATCGTGCTGGGGCTCGGGATCATCGCCAGCATGATGGGCATCTTCAACTTCGCGCAGGGCGAGTTCGTCCTGCTCGGGGCCTACATCACCTATCTCGCCTACGCCAAGGGCCTGCCGATCTGGGCCGGCATGGTCGCGGCGCCCTTCGTCGTCGGCGCGCTCGGCTTCGTGCTGGAGGCGCTGATCATCCGAAGATTCTACGCCGCGCCGATCGTCGCCATGCTCGGCACCTACGCGCTCGGCCTGATCATCCGCGAATCCGTGCGCGGGCTGATCGGCGGCTTTTATCTCACCGTGCCCGAGCCGATCGGCGGCTCGATCGACATCGGCGCCATGCACATCTCGGCCTGGCGCTTCACCATCATCGTCATCACGCTGCTGGTGATGGCCGGCTGCTATCTGCTGCTGTCACGCACCAACTTTGGTCTGCGGATGCGCGCCACGCTGGAGAATCCATCGCTGGCGCGAGCCTCGGGCATTTCCACGCCGCTGATGTACGGCGCCACCTTCGCGTTCGGCTCCGGGCTCGCCGGTCTCGCCGGCGCGCTGATCGTTCCCGTGTTTAGCCTCTACGCTGATTTGGGCCTGCGTTTCCTGATCCAGGGCTTCGTCGCGGTGATGGTCGGGGGCGTCGGCTCCTTCATCGGACCGGTCGCGGGCGCGGGTGTCATCGGCACGCTCAGCGCTGCGCTGCCCTGGGTGATGGCGCCCGTCGTCGCCGACGTGCTCGTCTTCGTCCTTGCCATCGTCTTCATCAAATTCCGCCCGCAGGGCCTCATCGCTGGAAAAGGGGTTTAGTCATGTTCGATCGCACTCAGCTCTCACGCCGCCGCTTCCTCTCCAATCTCGCCTTCGCCTCCGGCGCGGTCGCAACCGGGGTCGGCAGCTGGGTGATCCCCGCGCCCTGGGCCAATGCCGCCGAAGCTCCGATCAAGGTCGGCATCGCGACCGATCTCACCGGCCCGATCGCCTATGCCGGCAACGCCGACGCCAACGTCGCGAAAATGGTGATCAAGGAGATCAACGCCGCCGGCGGCCTGCTCGGCCGTCCGCTCGAGCTCTACATCGAGGACACCGCCTCCAACGAATCCGTCGCCGTCGGCAATGTCCGCAAGCTGATCCAGCGCGACAAGGTCGACATGGTGCTCGGCGGCATCACCTCCTCGATGCGCAACGCGATCAAGGACCCGATCGTGGCGCGCGGCAAGACGCTCTACATCTATCCGCAGCTCTACGAGGGCAAGGAGTGCACGCCCTATCTGTTCTGCACCGGGCCGACGCCGGCGCAGCAATGCGACGAATTCATCCCCTGGTTGATCAAGAACGGCGGCAAGAAGTTCGCGTTGCCCAGCGCCAATTATGTCTGGCCGCACACACTCAACGTCTATGCCCGCAAGGTGATCGAAGCGAACGGCGGCGAGGTCGTGTTCGAGGAATACTACCCGCTCGACCAGGTCGATTTCTCCGCGACCGTCAACCGCATCATCTCCAACAAGGTCGACGTGGTCTTCAACACCGTCATTCCGCCTGGCGTCGGCCCGTTCTTCAAGCAGCTCTATGAAGCGGGCTTCCTCAAGAACGGCGGGCGGCTCGCCTGCGTCTACTATGACGAGAACACGCTCAACATCAATCAGGCCGCGGAGATCGAGGGGCTCGCCAGCTGCCTCGACTATTTCAAGGTGCTGACCAAGGAGAACCCGTTCGACGCCAAAATCCAGGCGGCCTACGAGAAGGATTTTCCGGGCAACTTCCTGTTCGCCGCCGGCAGCGCCGCCACCGGCACCTATCGCGGCCTGAAGCTGTGGGAAGCCGCGGTCAAGGAAGCCGGCAAGATCGATCGTGAGTCGGTCGCGGCGGCGCTCGACCACGCCAAGATCGCCGAAGGTCCGGGCGGGCCTGCCGAGATGGTGCCGGGCAAGCGGCACTGCAAGATGAAGATGTACACCGCGGTCGCCAAGGGCGGAAACTACGAGATCGTCGGGCGCAGCAATGGCCTTGTCGATCCCAAGGAATGCTGATTTGGAATGCTGAAGTCGATGGGCGCAGTGAAACAGGCGATCCCCGCCGAGATCGGCGGGGAGGCGGACGTCGCCATGGATAGCGGCGGGACGACGGAACGATCGTCGGTGCGAAAAGTGCTGCCGATCGTCGAGGGCGTCGTGCTGGTCGCGGCGCTGCTCGCGCCGCTGGTGCTGCAGGACTATCTCACGGTGTTCGCGACGCGCGTGATCATTCTCGCGCTGTTCGCGCTGTCGTTCGATCTGGTCTGGGGCTATGCCGGCATCATGAGCTTCGGCCAGGCCCTGTTCTTCGGCTCGGCCGGTTACGGCGTGGCGCTGCTCGCGCGCGACCTCGACATCACCAACATCTTCCTGGTGCTGCCGGCGGGCACCATCATCGGCCTCACCTTCGCGCTGCTGCTCGGCGGCTTCCTGCTGCTCGGACGGCATCCTTCCAGCGTGATCTTCGTTTCGCTCGGCACGCTGACCGGCTCCTACGCCGCCGATCGCCTGGCGCGCGGCTGGTATTATCTCGGCGGCCAGAACGGCATCCCCTCGATTGCGCCGATGTCGCTCGGGACTTACGAGTTCACGGAAGGGCCGGCCTTCTATTATCTCGTACTCGGCATCCTCGTAATGGTCTATCTGCTCTGCCGCTTCCTGGTGCGCTCGCAGTTCGGCCTTGCGCTCGCAGGTCTGCGCGAGAACGAGCAGCGCATCGCCTTCTTCGGCTACAAGGCGCAGCATCTGAAGGCGATTATCTTCACCATCGGCGGCGGCGTTGCCGGGCTCGCCGGCAGCCTCTACGCCTTCCACGAAGGCTTCGTCTGGCCCAACATGGTCGGCGTCGTCGTCTCGACGCAAGTGGTGCTCTATGTGCTGTTCGGTGGCTCCGGCACCCTGATCGGCGCCGTCATCGGGGCCGTCATCGTCGAGGGCGTCAGCTTCTGGCTCTCGGACAATTATCGCGATATCTGGCCGATCATTCTGGGCATGCTGCTGCTGCTCGTCATCCTGTTCCGGCCGCTCGGCCTGATCAGTTTCGTGCTGGGCGAGCGCGAGCGGGTCGGCAGCTTCGGTTCCAAGTCCAAAGAAAACGTCAAGGAGAATCGCGATGCTCCTTGAAGCCGCCGGCATCACGAAAATCTTCGGCAAGCTCACTGCGCTCGACGGCGCCGCGCTCACCGTCGGTGCCAACGAATTCCACGGCCTGATCGGCCCGAACGGCTCCGGCAAGAGCACGCTGATGAAGTGCATCGCCGGCGCCGAGGTGCCGACGCAGGGCAAGGTGTCGTTCGTCAATACCGACATCACTGCGTTCACGCCGACCGAGCGCGCCCGGGCGGGCATGAGCCTGAAATTCCAGATCACATCCGTGCTGCCCTCGCTGACGCTCTACGACAACATCCTGCTCGCGCTGCAGGCCCATTGCTCGCTGTTCGACCTCGTGTTCTCGCGCACGAGAGGCGCGCTGCACGATCAGGTCATGACGATGCTGACGCAGTTCCGCCTCGCGAATCGCGCCTTCGAGGCCGCAGCGGCCCTGTCGCACGGCCAGCAGCAATGGCTGGAGATCGCGATGGCGCTCGCCGGCAAGCCGAAACTGCTGTTGCTCGACGAGCCGACCGGCGGCATGAGCCTGGAGGAACGCCGCGTCACCGGCGAACTGCTGCAGCCGATCAAGCAACACTGCTCGCTCGTCATCGTCGAGCACGACCTCGATTTCATCCGCGACATCTGCGATCGCCTCACCGTGCTCGACCAGGGCAAGGTGCTGGCGTCCGGCACGGTGTCCGAGATCCAGGCCAACAAAGCCGTCCAGGAGATTTATCTGCGCCGTGCCTGAATTTTTGGACATCAGACATCTCGACGCCGGCTATGGTCGCAGCCAGGTGCTGTTCGACGTCACCCTCGGCATTCCCTGGCGCGGCGGCGTCGCCGTGCTCGGCCGCAACGGCGCCGGCAAGACCACGCTGATGAAGACCATCGTCGGCGAATTGCCGGCGTGGAAGGGCGAGGTCGCCTTCGACGGCCGCGACATCAGTCGCCGCGCCACGCAGGAGCGCGTCCGCGCCGGCATCGGCTACGTGCCGCAGGAGCATTCGGTGTTCGCGCGCCTGTCGGTGCGCGACAATCTCGCCGTCGGCTCGCTCGCGAGCAAGAAGGCGGACGCCGTCGACCAGGTGCTGACGATCTTCCCGAAGCTCGGCCAGCGCCTCGACCAGCCCGCCGGAACGCTGTCCGGCGGCGAACGCAAGATGCTGGCGATCGGCCGCGCGATGCTGGGCGATCCCAAACTGCTGCTGCTGGACGAGCCGACCGAAGGCGTCTGGATCGGCGTGATCGAGGAGATCACCGAGCGCCTGATCGAGCTCGCGAAAAGCATCGCCGTCATCATCGTCGAGCAGCACCTCGACCTCGCCTTGCGCGTCGCCGACTACGCCTACGTGCTCGACCGCGGCCGCGTCGCGCTGCAGGGAGAGGCGGGCGCGGTGCGGGGCAATCCGGAGCTGATGCGGTATCTGGCGCCGTAGGCGACGCTGCTTGACACCGCCCGTTCTGCAGCGAGCACTCTGGCTGCCCCGTCATCCTGAGGTGCGAGCAGCGCGGTGCACGAGCACCGCGTAGCGAGCCTCGAAGGATGAACGGCCGCGCGGCCAGCCGGGCCGTCGCCCTTCGAGGGCCGCTGAAGAAGCGGCCACCTCAGGGTGACGGTGAGATATGGTCGCGTGGGCTCGACTTCACCGCAATTCGCCGACGTCAGCCAGAAGCCTGGTCACGGTCTTATCATCTTCAACTGTCAAACAGCCCACATGACATCGCGATCCCGCAGCGCTCCAGCGCCCGAGTTTTGCTTCGCTCTTACACCCTTCGGAATCGGAAGGGCGCAGGGAAGGCCGGGTACCGGCTGGCACCCGAGAGCCCCTGTGCAATGATGCGTGGATAGACGCTCACAGGGGAGACACAGGTGCAGCCCGATAACCGGCCTTCCCTGCGCAGTGGGTTTACGGCTTATGTCGCGCTCTCCTCGGGGAGCGATGCACTATTGCCCCCGTCGCCTCGCAGATCGCTGATGTGCGCAACCCGGTCGGGCACGCACACCACCGCGGAGACTTGACGCCAGCCTGCGGGCGCCAGGACCACACGATTTTGCCGTACGCGGCCGGCCTGTCGTACCGCGCCCGCTGATCGCTCACGGGGAGACCCCGCCCTGCGACCGCATCTGGCGCCAACACCGCCCGCGTCCACCGCAACTCACCCCACGAACCGTGACGATCGCGACCCGCCCCTTCCGGCAGGATGAGATGGCGAGGAAGTATAGGGTGTGTCGCGGTTCGGGTAAAGAGAAATTTTGTGTTACCCGAAGAACTGGAGAATGGGGTGCGTTGGCCAATGGGCCGGGGGCTCGCGACATAAATTATTCGCCTCGAAGTTGAAATCCACTGGGGGACTGGCCACAGGCTATGGCCCCGTCTCACGGGCACGACAGTTACAAAAATCATCAGCACGCGATGCAATACTAGGACTACAGCGGCACCCCTCAGCTCGTCCCGAGCTAGCGATGGATCCGCTCGGCCTTGCTGCTCTCCTAGAGGCCCATCCACTTCTTTGCCGCAGCCGTTCCAACATCCGCGATAACTTTGACCGCAGTGTCGTATGTTGATTTGCCGACCTTTGACAAAATGCCCTTGAGTCTCCCGGCGGCTTTTTCTGTGTAAGGCGTATCCTTCGTGACGTTGTCAACGATGGTTGGCAGAGCGGCGGCATCATCTCCCGTTACCTCATTCAAGAGACTACGGATCAAATCATCGACGGATTTCTGTTTGGCTTCCAATTCCGGCGACCCGGGAGCTGTGTCCAACGCACGCCCAACGGTCGAAGCCAATTTGAGAAGACGCGCACCCGCCTCAGCGTCGTATGGATGGTCTCGGACCATAGCTGCCGTTCGCCGCAACGCATCGATTTCCGGTCCATACTGGATCGGATAATTGGGCGATGAATAATGGTGTGCGTCATTGGCGAGCCGATCTGCGGCCTGTGCGACGTCATTGAGAAAGTTGAAGCACGAATCACTCAATGCCATTTCAATCTCCAATTCGTAGTTCTCAATATACATTGTGCACTACAACCGCCTATCCATCGCTCATTTCTCTCTCTCTTCTGTCTTCCCTTCTATATCCCGTGCTGCTCGCGCCTCCTCGCGCTGACCATGTCCTTTTCTCGTTCTGACAGGGAGGACAATTCCAGCGATCATAAGATGTCGCGGCTGTCTGCTCGCTCAACCCACACGCCTCAAAAACACTAACGAAGGTTTCCGCTACGCTCCGCCGTCGCGTTAGCTTCCATGAGGCGCCGGCAATAGCGTTTAGGATTTCTTTAGGAATTGAGCCGTATGTTCACGATGCCAGCATCCGTAAAGAAACAGCTTTTTTAGGCCTCAATGACCGAACCGAACGAAAATGGTGTGAATCTGGACATGCACGAACCGACATTTATGGGTTCTCCCGGCATTACCGGTGCTGATCTCAAGGCATGGCGAAAGAAGCACGACATGACCCAGGAAATGCTGCGCCTCGCCTTAGAGGTGGGGTCGCGCCAGACCATTATCAGCTGGGAGAAATCGGAAAAGCGTCTGCCCAGGTATGTCCAGCTCGCGTTAATCGGCCTGGAGCACGCTGATGGCCACCAGTTCATGACCGGGTATCGGTTTTCAGCCGCTGAGGCGCGGAAAGCCCGGAAGCAATCGTCCTTTTGAGGGCTTGAAATCGTGTTTGCGTCCCCTATTGTGAGGATAGTCCTGCGGCACGAGCCCACGCGGCCGATTAGGGGACGGTGTCTAAGATCATACCTCTGGGGTGATGCCCCGTCCCGCCAGACGTTAAATGGCGACATAATCTCCGGCGCCGTGACTGGCGCTGCCCGGCGGGCCAAGACCGGGCAAGGCGATTCCCGAAATGAAAGACAGCTCTTCGGGGCTGGGGAATCGCTGTAATGAAAACACTTGGTTGGGCCGCAATCATCTACAATGTTCACGACGTTCTGACGTTCTGCGCCGTTTTGGCCCTCGTTGTGGGGGAATGCACCGCCACGTACATTGCGCATCGCAAACCTAAGCTTACGCCACTGCCTAGCCCTGTCTCTCCAGTCGGTCAGCGGCCGCGATCAGGTGGCAAGCGCAGTGGCTGAATGCCATCGTGATCATCTGCCGCTCAGTCATTCCCTCGATGTACTTCTTTTGCTCGGTCGTGCTCGCTGCGATGAACGCTTTGCGGAGTTCGACAATCTTGTTTTCGACGGTCCCTTGCTTGTGACCATGGGCGAGGGCGTTCCGCAACTCGTTACCAACCTTGAGGAGAGCCCAAAGCTCTTCCGTCATTTCCTTGACGAACAGGCCTTTGGCCACGTCCATCTTTCCGGCGAACGTGCGCCGTTTGCGCCGTCTGCGAGCGACCCTTAGTAGCTCGTTTAGAGCCTGCTCGGCACCAAGATGGCCTCTCAATACCTCAAGGACGCGCTCTTGGTACTGTTCAATGCGCTCTGCCATCTTGACATGCGCCTGCTCGAATATTTCTTCGCGGCTAAGCTGGGGTTCTGCAGCGTCCATTGTTTCCCTCTTGGTTGCGCAAACCACGCCTCATCGGAGCGATCCTGCTCGAGCAGAACGACGAATGGGCCTTCCAGCGTGCCCGCTATATGACGCTGGAAACGATCGGATCATTGAGCGATGATCCCACCGTCAGCCTTCTGGCTATCGTCAGCTGACCAGCCCGGTTCTCGCCGGCGAACGCAGTGACCAGCCGCGAGCTACACCACCTCAGGGGACATGATCCAAAAATATCGGGCGAACGCTAGTTTGGCTCCGCAGAGTACATGGTTGGCTCATGAAGAGCGCATTTTCACCCGGCAGCGATGAGCATTCTCCGCTTGCGCAGACAATAACACTCACGAGCTCGGCTATATCGAAGAAAGCGCGGCTCCTGCCGCCGCCTACTTCATCGCCCCAAAGCGGCTGTCGAACGAGTTCGACGAGATCACCGGCGCGGCGCCCATGATCTGGGTCGCTTCACTCGTACCATCCGCCACCGACGGCTTCAGCGCCGGGCGCGTTGCGGCGAGGCGGGTGTCGGGCTGCTTTGCCGGCTCGGCGGGCTTGGCGGCCACGGTCGCAGCCGGCTTCGGCGCATCCTTCGCTGCATCCTTGGACTTGTCGTGTCCCGGCACGAAGCGGGTCACTGCGGCCTTGAGCCGCGACGCTGCGGTCGGCGGCGTCGTGGTCGTGGTGGCCGGGGCCACGGACGCCGTGGCTTGCGGCGGCGGGGTGGTGGCCGTGGTGTCGGATGAGCCCATGCCCATCTTGCGGCCGAGGTTGGAGAAGAAGCCGCCGGACTTTTCAGCCGGCGCGGCCGTGGCGACGCGGGCACTGGTCGCGGGTGCGCTGACGGCGACGACCGGCTCTTCCTGCGGTGCAGGCGCGGACGCCACGCTGTCGAGGTTCGGCTTGGGTGGATTGACGTGGCCGGGGATGGTGCCCGGCGCCTTGGCCATCGCCAGCATTTGCAGCGTGGTGCCTTCGGCACCCTCGGACAGGCCGGTCGAGCCTTCCGGAATTTTTGCGGCAAAGATCTTGTTCATGCCGCCGTCGATGCCGGTGTTCATGCGCGCCACCGGCGTGCCCTTGGCGACTAGCCTCGCGTATTCCGCCTCGTCCTTGGCTTGCTTGCCCCGCACGGCGGCGACGACGTCCTCGGGAATCACATAGGCCGGGCACTTTGCCGAGGCGTCGAACACCGGATCGCGCTTTGCGTCCGCGGGCTTCGCCGCGTCGAAGACGTACTTCTTCTCGCAGAAATCGACCTTCGGCTCCTGCCGCGTCACCTCGAAATGATCATAGCCTTCCTTGATCATCTTCCAGAACGGCATGTTCGGATTGTTCCGGTGCTTGGCCATGTTCACCGGCGTCATCTTGAACGGATAGGCCTGCAGCTGGAACGCCTTCTGGCCGCCGAAGAAGGATTCGCGGCCGAGCGAATAGATCTCTGCGATCTGCTCGTCGGTCATCGCGTAACAGCCGCGCGAAGAACAGTCGCCATGCACCATCAGCTGCGAGCCGGTGCGGCCCAGCGCCTTGTCGAACGCGTTCGGATAGCCGGTGTTGAACGAGAGGTAATAGGCCGATTGCGGATTCATCTGGCTCGGGTTGATCGAGTAGAATCCCTCCGGCGCCTGGCGGTCGCCTTCGCGCACCTTCGGACCTAAGTCGCCCGACCAGCGGCAGATCGGATAGGTCTTGAGCAGCGCGAACTGGCCGTTGCGGGCCTGCTTCCAGACCTCGAGCTCGGCCTCCTGCTTGAACAGGCGGACCAGGATCGGCGATTGCAGGTCCATGTCCTTCTCGACCATCGCGGCGAGCAGCTTCGGTGGCACCGGCTGATTGGCCTTGGCATTGGTCGCGAGCGAGACCTGGTCGGTATCGCAGCCGGCCAGCAGAACACTGGCCGTCATCAGCGCAACCGAAGCCAAGAGCGCGCGAGCAAGCGAACGAGAAATCAAGATGGACCCCACACCGTGCCGGGCAGAGAGCGCGAACCCCAATTCTGATGGAGCATGATCCGACCGGAGAACCGGACCCGTCGTGACGGGCTTTTTCAGCTCACGCCCCAGCGCTTATGCCCTGAAGCCATTGATTAAAATTCTAACCTCTGGGTCATGTGGTCGCAACCCGAGCGGGGATCACGAGCCCGTTGGCCCATCGGCATGGTCAACGAAGACTGAATGGACGCGACTTTGGGCCTTACTTTGGACGGAACTTGGGCTTATCGGCCCGACTTGGACTCAGATCGCTGATTTGGGCAAAAAAAGGGTTAACGGGCGGTTACCGGGGGGTCTTCACCTCCCCCGCTTGCGGGGGAGGCCGGGAGGGGGCTCGCGCCGCATTGGGAGTGTCGCCCGTGGAGATACCCCCACCCCAACCCTCCCCCGCAAGCGGGAGAGGGAGCGTACCGCCCCTACGGCACCGAATCCCGCCGAATCAGCCCAGTTTCCGGCCGATATCGAGGAATTTCTGCCGGCGCTGCTTGCGGATGGCGTCCCCATCGAGGCCCCGGAGCTCGTCGAAGGCCTTGGCGATGGCATCGCCGGTGGTGGCGATCATGGCGGCGGGGTCGCGGTGGGCGCCGCCGACCGGCTCCTTCAGGATGCTGTCGATCACCCCGAAGCGGAGCATGTCCTGGGCGGTGATCTTCATGTTGTTGGCGGCTTCCTGGGCCTTGGTGCCGTCGCGCCAGAGGATCGAGGACGCCGCTTCCGGCGAGATCACGCTGTAGATCGCGTGCTCCAGCATCAGCACCTTGTTGGCGGTGGTAATCGCAATCGCGCCGCCCGACATGCCCTCGCCAGTGATGATGGCGACGTTCGGTACCGTCAGCGCCATGCAGGCATCGGTCGAGCGCGCGATCGCTTCGGCTTGTCCCCGCTCCTCGGCGCCGATGCCGGGATAGGCGCCGGCGGAATCGGCGAGCGACAGCACCGGCAGGCCGAACCGCTCGGCCATCTCCATCAGCCGCACGCATTTGCGATAGCCTTCGGGGCGCGCCATGCCGAAATTGTGCTTGATGCGGCTTTCGGTGGAATCGCCCTTTTCCTGGCCCATCACGCAAATCGCTTCGCCGCGGAAACGGCCGAAGCCGGCGACCAGCGCCTCGTCCTCGCCGAACTTGCGGTCACCGGCGAGCGGGGTGAATTCGGTGATCAGACCCTTGATGAAATCGTTGAAATGCGGCCGCTGCGGATGCCGCGCGACCAGCGTCTTCTGCCACGGCGTCAGGTTCTGATAGAGGTCGGCCAGCGCCTGCGCCGCCTTGTCCTCGATCCGCCCGATCTCATCGGAGATGTCGGTACCGGAGGCCGCCAGCGTCCTGAGCTCGTCGACCTTGGAGTCGAGCTCGGCGACCGGCTTTTCGAAGTCGAGATAGCTGCGCATCTGGTCTTGCATCAACTCAATATAGGGAGGACGGGGCGAGGCGGCGAAGCGGATTTAGACCAAGGATAAGAAGTGTAGCTTCTTCAATGAGTTGACCTGTGCGTTGCGAGCGGGCCCGTCAAATCATGCGAAGGCACCGGCTCTTTCTGCGGAGATGTGGCCGAAGTCAAGGCGGTTTCATGGGGTGCCCGTAGCCCGGATGGAGCGAAGCGCAATCCGGGAAGGTCTGTCCGCGGGGCGAGANCCCCGGATTTCGCTGCGCTCCATCCGGGCTACGGCGACAATTACTTCTCCGCCAGCGGGTGCAGGTCGCGCACCAGGCTCTTCAGCCGCTCCTCCACCACATGGGTGTAGATCTGCGTCGTCGAGATGTCGGTGTGGCCGAGCAGGGTCTGCACGATGCGCAGATCGGCACCATTGTGCAGGAGGTGGCTGGCAAAGGCATGGCGCAGCACGTGCGGGGAGACCAGCCGCGCCTGAAGGCCCGAGGCGACCGCGAGCTCCTTGAGGTCGCGGGCAAAATGCTGGCGCGTCAGATGTCCGCTCTCGCCAAACGAGGGGAACAGCCACTTGGAGGCGGCGAGGCTGTCTTTCTTCTTCTCCGTCTTCGCAGCTTCCGTCGCGGCGAGATAATCCGCCATCGCCTGGCGGGAGGCCTCGTTGAGCGGCACCAGGCGCTCCTTGTTGCCCTTGCCGCGCACCACGATCATGCGGGCATCGCGCTTGGCCGCCGAGCGCGGCAGCGCCACCAGCTCGGAGACGCGCAGGCCGGTGGCGTAGAGCACCTCGAGCAGGCAATACAGCCGCAAGGCGCGCAGCCGCTTCGACGGCGAGGCATCCTGCGCCTCGCTCAATTCCTTGGCGCGGCGGAGCATGCGGTCGACATCGGAGATCGACAGCACCTTCGGCAGGCCGCGGCCGCGCTTGGGACCGGACAGGATCGCGGCGGGATCCTCAGCTCGGATGCGTTCGTTCAGCAGGAAGCGATAGAGATGCCGCATCGCTGACAGCCGGCGCGCGACGCTGGTGGATTTGAAGCCGCGGGCATCGAGATCGGCGAGGTAGTCGCGCAAATTTTGCGTCTCGGCGTCGGCAAAGCTGTGGCCGACGCGGCCCAAAAATTCCGAGAAATCGGTGAGGTCTCGGCGATAGGCGTCGAGCGTATTGGGCCCGGCGCCCTGTTCCGCCGCGAGCATGTCGAGGAACAGGCCGGTGAGCTTGGCATCTGAGGGCGGGTTGCGCATGCCCGGGAGGCTAGCTCCTATTTCTTGAGAAACTTGTCCGGCGGGATCGTCACCGTCATTTCCCGCGACTTGGGACTGACGAAATTGGCCAGTGCGAAGACCACGCCATAGACGATGCCGGCGATCACGGCGACGACCGTCAGGAAGCGGAACAGGCTGGGCATCGTTCTGGGGTCTCTGTCGGGGACTTGGTTAGGGTCTCGGCGGGCAAATTAACCAATGAAATCATCCAACATGTTCGCCGTTTCGTGGCAAGAGTCCTCTGGCGAGGGCCCCCATGGGGTCGTATAGGTGGCCAAAGCATGCCGCCTTGGGCGGCAGATCGAGCGAGATCCAATCGAGCAAGACATGTCCGACGCCGCGTTGCCGATACCAGCTTCGCCCGAAGCCGACATCCTGTCGGCGCTCGGGGCGCGCTCGATCGTGCTCGTCGGTATGATGGGAGTGGGCAAATCCACCATCGGCCGCCGCATGGCGAGCAGGCTCAAGCTGCCCTTCGTCGATGCCGACACCGAGATCGAGACCTCGGCCCAGATGAGCATCCCGGAGATCTTCGAGCGCCACGGCGAGCCGTATTTCCGTGACGGCGAGGCGCGGGTGATCGCGCGGCTGCTCGACAGCGGTCCGGTGGTGCTGGCGACCGGCGGCGGCGCCTTCATGCGCGAGGAGACCCGCGCGCGCATCGCGGCGAAGGCGGTTTCGATCTGGCTCAAGGCGGACCACGACGTCATCATGCGCCGGGTGCGGCGCCGTGCCGACCGCCCGCTGCTCCGGACCGCCGACCCCGAGGGAACCGTGACGCGCCTCCTCACCGAGCGCGAGCCGGTCTACAGCCATGCCGATCTCACCATCGCCTCGCGCGACGTGCCGCACGACAAGATCGTCGAGGAGACCATCGAGGCGCTGCGCGCGCATCTCTGTGGTGAGCAAGCCACCCAACCACCTGCCGACGTTGCGAGTGCCATACGATGACTGCGCCGTTGAAACATTCCGACCCTGTTAACGTCGAGGTCGCGCTGGGGAATCGCGCCTATGACATCGTCATCGGCCGCGGGGTGCTGTCCTCGCTCGGCGAACGGGTTGCCGCCTTGCGTCCCGGCGTGCGTACCGCGATCGTGACGGATCGCACGGTGGCCAAGCACTGGCTCGAGCCCACCGAGGCCTCGCTCGCCGCCAGCGGCATCCCGACCTCGCGCGTTGTTGTCGAGGAAGGCGAGATCTCCAAGACCTATGCCGGCCTCGAAAAGGTCAGCGAAGCCCTGATCGCCGCGAAGATCGAGCGCAACGATCTCGTCATCGCGCTCGGCGGCGGCGTGGTCGGCGATCTCGCCGGCTTTGCCGCGGCGATCCTGCGCCGCGGTGTCGATTTCGTGCAGGTGCCGACCTCGCTGCTGGCGCAGGTCGATTCCAGCGTCGGCGGCAAGACCGGCATCAACTCGCCGCAGGGCAAGAATTTGCTCGGCGCGTTCCACCAGCCGGTGCTGGTGGTCGCCGACACCGCCGTGCTCGATACGCTGTCGCCGCGGCAGTTCCGCGCCGGCTATGCCGAGGTCGCCAAATACGGCGTGCTCGGTGACGAGGCCTTCTTCACCTGGCTGGAGAAGAACCATTCCGACATCTTCAAGGGCGGCTCGGCGCGCGAGCACGCGATCGCGACCTCCTGCCGCGCCAAGGCGGGCGTCGTCTCGCGCGACGAGCGCGAGACCGGCGAGCGCGCTCTGCTCAATCTCGGCCACACCTTTGGCCACGCGCTGGAAGCTGCGACCGGCTTCTCCGACCGCCTGTTCCACGGCGAAGGCGTTGCCATCGGCATGACGCTGGCGGCGCAGCTCTCGGCCAAGCTCGGCATGATCGGCGAGCAGGACGCGGCGCGCGTCGAGCGGCATCTGATCGAAGCCGGCCTGCCGACGCGCCTGCAGGACATCGCGGGCTTTGCGCAGGAGGGGCTTGCCGATGCCGACGCGCTGATGGCGCTGATGGCGCAGGACAAGAAGGTCACGCGCGGCAAGCTCACCTTCATCCTGCTGGAGGCCGTCGGGCGCGCGGTGATCGCGAAGGATGTCGAGCCGGCCCCGGTGCGGGACTTCCTGAAGTCGAAATTATCGCAGTGATGGCGGCGTCGTCTGGATCGGCCGCCCGCCATGAGGCGCGGATGATCAAGGCGGTCGCGAGGCAAACATGAGTTCGATCTCGATCAATCTGCTGCTTGCGGTTCTCCTGCTCGCCGCCAACGCGTTTTACGTGGCAGCCGAATTTGCGCTCGTGAAGAGCCGCGGCTTCCGCGTCAAGGCCATGGTGGAGCAGAACCGCTTCGGCGCGCGCCTGTTGCAGACCATGATGGGAAACATCGAATCCTATCTGGCCTGCTGCCAGCTCGGCATCACCATGGCCTCGCTCGGTCTTGGCTGGATCGGCGAGCCGACCGTGTCAGCGCTGCTGAGCCCGATCCTCCAGCCGCTCGGACTATCGGAGGCCACGCTGCACTTCACCTCGTTCGTGGCGGGGTTCCTGGTTTTCTCCTCCCTGCACATCATCATCGGCGAGCAGGTGCCGAAGACGCTTGCAATCAGGGAGCCGATGCCGGTGTCGCAGTGGATCGCCTATCCGCTTTATGCCTCCTACCTCGTGTTCTATCCGCTGAGCTGGTGTCTCAACACGGCGTCAGGCGCGATCCTGCGTCTGATCGGCGTCCAGGAGTTTTCGCAGCACGAGATCCTGACGGATTCCGAGATCGAGGGCCTGGTCGAGGAATCCGCGGTGCACGGCAAGATCGAGAGCGGCGAGGCCGAATACATTCACAACGTCTTCCGCCTCGGCGAGCTCACCGTGTCCGACGTGATGGTTCACCGCACCGCCATGGTGATGATCAATGCCGACCTGCCGCCGGAAGAGCTGGTGCGGGAGGTGCTGGCCACCGAATACACCCGCATTCCGCTGTGGCGCGACAAGTCGGAGAACATCATCGGCATCCTGCACGCCAAGGATCTGTTGCGGGCCATCCGCGTCTCGGAAGGTGATACCTCGCGCATCGACGTCACCACCATCATGCTGCCGCCCTGGTTCGTGCCGGAAATGCGGCCAATATCCCAGCAGCTCAAGGCGTTCCGTCGCCGCAAGACCCATTTCGCGCTCGTCGTCGACGAGTATGGCGAGGTTGAAGGCCTCGTGACGCTGGAAGACATTCTGGAGGAGATCGTCGGCGACATCTCCGACGAGCACGACGTGGTGGTCGCCGGCGTAAGGCGCCAGCCCGACGGCTCCGTCGTGGTCGACGGCTCGGTGCCGATCCGCGATCTCAACCGTGCGCTGGACTGGCATCTGCCCGACGAAGAGGCAACGACGGTGGCGGGCCTCGTCATTCACGAGGCGCGCTCGATCCCCGACCGCGGCCAGAGTTTTACGTTCCACGGCTTCCGCTTCCGCGTCCTGCGCCGCGAGCGCAACCGCATCACCGCGCTCCGTATTTCACCGGTAGCGCGCGAGGCGGAGCTGGAAGAAGCCAAGCCGAGACGGGCAGGGACGTCGTTTTGATTTCTCTTACCCTCCCCCTCCAGGGGAGGGTAAGCGAAGTCAGCCTTCCCCCGGCGCCTTTGCCTGGATCGCCAGCGCGTGCACGCTGCCGGAGAGTTCCGCGGCCAGCGCCAAATTTATCATGCGGTGGCGCTCGACCCGGCTCTTCCCTTTGAAGCCATCAGATACAATATAAACGCGGAAGTGCGTCTCACCGCCGGGCCGATGGCCGGCATGGCCTTCGTGCAAATGTGACTCGTCGACGACTTGCAGGCTTTCCGGCGTGAAAGCTTCCTGCAACTTGTTGCTGATAGTGTCGCGCATAGCCATGTTGTGCCATTCGGGTGCAGAGATCACACCCGTTATTTGCCGGGTTTGCAGCGAATTGCAATGTCAAGACTTGAAGGTTTTTGCATTGCGTAGTCAAAGTCAGCCATGCCGATCGATTCATCAAAGTTCTTCGACTCCATCCGCGTCAAGCCGCGGGGCAAGCAGCCGGAAGTGAAGCCGCGCGACACCGCGGTCGGTTGCGAATGGGCCGGATGCCAGAACAAGGGCGCGCATCGCGCGCCGAAGGGCCGTGAGAACCAGCGCGAGTACTGGCACTTCTGCCTGAACCACGTGCGCGAGTACAACCAGAACTACAATTTCTTCTCCGGCATGAACGCCGATGCCGTCGCGCGCTATCAGAAGGATGCGCTGACCGGTCACCGCCCGACCTGGAAGATGGGCGCCAATGGCGGCAAGAAGGGTGCGGAAGCCGAGATCGACATGGCGGCCGACCCGTTCAGCATGTTCAGCGAGATCAACGGCCGCGCGGGCTGGCGGAAGGGCCCGGATGCTCAGCCCAAGGCCGAGACGCGCAAGGTGATGAACGCCGAGCGCAAGGCGCTCCAGGTCATGGGCCTCGGCCCCGATTCCACGCTCGCCGACGTCAAGACCAAGTACAAGGCGCTGGTCAAGCAGCACCACCCCGACGCCAACGGCGGCGACCGCTCGACGGAAGATCGCCTGATCGAGATCATCAAGGCCTATAATTATCTGAAGACGGTGGTGCGCGAGGCGTAGGGCCTTTGCGCGCGCTGTGTAGGTGCCAGGCACCCCGGCGCCACACCCTCGGTGTCGTCCCTGCGAACGCAGGGAAGCGGAGCGTAGATCCGGGACCCACCCCAGGGAGACGTTTGGCGAAGATTCGTAGCTGAAGAGTCTCGCGGCGGTACTCTCACCTGCCTCTTATCGATAAATCACGCGGTATGGGTCCCTGCTTTCGCAGGGACGACGGCGGAGTGATTGGCTACGCCGTCTCCTCTTGCGCTAGTATCGTAGGGTGGGCAAAGCGAAGCGTGCCCACGCGCCTGTTGCGATTTCGGATTGATGGTGGGCACGGCGCAAGTGCGCCTTAGCCCACCCTACGATTTCCGGGCTCGCGGAAACATCCGCTCTCAAACTTCCGGCATCGCCCCCACATACGACGAGCTCGGCCTGATCAATCGCCCGGTCCGCTGCTGCTCGCGCGCATGCGCGGTCCAGCCTGCGGCGCGCGCGACTGCGAAGATCGGCGTGAACGCCTGCCGCGGGATCGCCAGCGCATCGAGCAGGATCGCGGTGAAGAATTCGACATTGGTCTCCAGCGGGCGCTCCGGATTCTTCTTGCGCAAGGCGGTGCGGATGTAGGCCTCGACCTCGCCGGCGAAGGGCAAATCGGTGCCGTTGGACGCCAGCGCCTCGACTGCGGTCTTGAGCACATCGGCGCGCGGATCGCGCACGCGGTAGACGCGATGGCCAAAGCCCATCATCCGCTCGCCGCGGGCCAGCGCCGCATCCACCCAGGGCTGGATGCGCTCGCGCGAGCCGATCGCGTCCAGCATTTCCAGCACCGGCTCCGGCGCGCCGCCATGCAGCGGACCGGTGAGGGCGCAATAGCCCGCGGTCACCGCGGCAAACAGATCGGCCTGCGTCGAAGCCACCACGCGCGCGGTGAAGGTCGAGGCGTTCATGCCGTGGTCGCTGGCTGTGACGAGATAGGCATCGAGCGCGGTGACTTCGCGTGGGGCCGGTGCGCGCCCATGCAACATCCGAAGCGTATCGGCAGCATGGCTGACATTGGGATCCGGCGCGACCGGCTCGAGCCCCTTGGCTCGCCGGACCAGCGCGCCTGCGATCACCGGAAACGCGCCGACGATCGTCGCCTCGTGCTCCAGCCCGTTCTCCGCGCGCAGCCCCGCGACCGCCGCGCGAAATCCGTCGATGACGCCCATGCCGCGCGTTGCCGGCAGCAGGTCCGGCAGCCGCGCGAAGGCGCGTTCGCGCGCCGCGCCCAGGCTCGCCCGCACATTGGCCTCGCTGAGGGTGGTCTTGCTGGCGCCGTTCCAGAGCCGGGCGGTGACGCCCTCAAAGCTCGAGAGAGCGGCGAGGCGACCGACATGCTCGCCGGCGATGATCAGCTCGCCGCGCTCGCCGTCGACATGGCTCAGCACGGTCTCGGCCGCGGGAACGCCGTCCAGCCCGATCTGGCTTTTGGTGAGGTGGATGTTCATGGCCCAAATCTCCCTTTGCGTTGCACCAGGGAAAATTCGGTCCTCTCGACAGATTGATCAATCTTGATTACATAAATCAATATGAAAAATTCCGAGGGGCTTTACCTCTCCGCCCGGGAAGCCGCCGCCGAGCTCGCGATCTCGCCGGCCACGCTCTACGCCTATGTCAGCCGCGGCCTGATCCGCTCCGAGCCGACGCCGGATTCGCGCAAAAATCGCTACCGTGCCGAGGACGTCCGCGCGCTGAAGGAGCGCCGGGTGCCGTCGCCAGAGCCGCGCGGCCTGCGCAGCTTCGACGCCGACCTGCCGGTGATGGACACGGAGATCTCCACCATCACCGAAGAGGGGGCGATCTATCGCGGCGTCAATTGCGTCGATCTCGCCGAGAACGACACGCTGGAGCACACGGCGACGCTGCTCTGGGATGTCTCCGAGGTCGATCCATTCGCCCCGGACAATCAGCCCGCGCTCTCCGAAGAAATGCGCACGATCGGGCAAGCCGCACGCCGGGCCGCGCCGATCGACCGCGCCATCGCCGTGCTCGCGCTGGCCGCGAGCGTCGATCCCCGTGCCTTCACCCGCGCGCCCGACGGCCGCGCCATGGTCGGTGGCCGCATCGTCCGGCTGCTGGTCGCGACCATGCTCAATGCCGAACCCTCGGCCGAGCCGCTGCATCAGCAGATCGCAACAGCCTGGGCGGCGGACAACAAGCACGCGCCCGATCTGATTCGCCGCGCGCTGGTACTGCTGGCCGATCACGAGCTGAACGCCTCGACCTTCACCGCGCGCTGCGCCGCCTCGACCGGCCTCAATCTCTACGATGCCGTGATCGCCGGTCTCACCGCATTGAAGGGGCCCAAACATGGCGGCGCGAGCGTGCTAGCCTCGCAGCTCGTCAAGACCCTGATCGATCGCGACGTCGCCCCGATGGTGCGTGAGCGCGTCGCGCTCGGCGAACGTTTTGCCGGCTTTGGGCATGGCGTCTACAAGCGCGGCGATCCCCGCGCGCAATCGCTGCTGAATGCGCTCTCCCGCGCCGGCGCGCCGCGAAAATTCACGCGCGAGGTGCCGGAGCGGATCGCAGAGGCGACCGGCGAATTCGTCAACATCGACTATGCCCTCGCGGTGCTGGTGCACGCGCTGCGCCTCCCCGCCGGCAGCGAGCTCGCTCTGTTCGCCATGGCCCGCAGCGTCGGCTGGATCGCGCACGCCAGCGAGCAGTTGCAGTTCGGGAAATTGATCAGGCCAAGGGCGAGGTATGTGGGACCGGCGCCGGGGAGAAGGGTGGGGGTTAGTTAGAATATCTCTCTGCTGTCGTCCCTGCGAAAGCAGGGACCCATAACCCCAGGGAGCAGTTTGGCGACGACTGTTCGTTCGGTACTCCCGCCGGTCCCAATCGATAGATCACGCGGTATGGGTCCCTGCGTTCGCAGGGACGACACCTGTGGTGTGGTGCGGCCTACGCCCGCGGCTTGGCCGTCGCGACGCCATTCCGCCGCCGATAGATCCACACGCCAACGCCGCCCACGATCGCAACCCCAACCACCGTCAACACCCAGATATGCTTGCCGACATGGCCGTGGTGATGCAGTCCGGCATATTCGTGCAGGGCCGATACCGCCAGCACGCCCGGCAGCACATGGGCGGGAGCCCAGACCAGGATCGCCGGGATGTTCACGGCGTAGAACCTTGCCGGCGCCATGCCGAGCGCGCCGGCGGTCACAGGCACGAAGGCGCGGATCGGCGGCACGAAACGGGCGAAGAATACCGCCCAGGTGCCGAAGCGGTGGAAGAAGCTTTCGCTCTCGGCGACCACGCGCGGATAGTTGGTCAGCGGCCAGGTGTTGAGGATCTCGCGCTGCTGCCGGTGCCCGATCCAGTAGGCCGAGCCGTCTCCCAGCACGGCGCCCGTGGCGGCGGCAAGCAGCACCCATGGCAGCTTCAGCTCACCGCCCGGAACCAGGGCGCTCAGCGCCAGGATGATAGTCGAGCCGGGGATGACCGATCCCACCACCGGGACCGCTTCGAGCAGGGCCGCCAGGAATAGGGTCAGATAGGCCAGCCACGGATGGGCGGAAACGAAGGATATGAGGGGATCAAGGAAGGACGTCACGTCGTCTCTTGAGGGGCTGGAGCTCGGAGCTTTGGACCCTACATAAGTAGCCGCATACGGCCAAAGTGCCATTCGCACGGAACGGGCGTGACGCGCCCGAATTTGGGCGTGATTCGCAAGGCAGCCCTCCAAAATCTGCGTTCCTTGCCTATCTAAATGAAAAGACAACGGAACTTTGATTGGTGGCCGGGCTTCTGCCGGCACGTTGTCTCTGATAGGTTGATTTTCAGCACCCAGCCGCAGCCAACGTGCGAATAACCGGTTTCGGGACCGCCCGGGACCTCGGAGGATTGATGACGACCGCCGCTCTGTCCAAAGTTGAGGAAGTTTCCGGTCAGCCCGACATGAAGGTGTCGGTGCGGCAGGTGTTCGGGATCGACAGCGATCTCGAAGTCCCCGCCTATTCCGAAGTCGATCCTCACGTGCCCGAAGTCGATTCCGACTACCGCTTCGACCGCGCCACCACGCTCGCCATTCTCGCCGGCTTCGCGCGCAACCGCCGCGTGATGGTGACCGGCTATCACGGCACCGGCAAATCCACCCATATCGAGCAGGTCGCCGCCCGCCTGAACTGGCCCTGCGTCCGCGTCAACCTCGACAGCCACATCAGCCGTATCGACCTCGTCGGCAAGGACTCGATCGTGGTCCGCGACGGCAAGCAGGTCACCGAATTCCGCGACGGCATCCTGCCCTGGGCGCTGCAGAACAACGTCGCGCTGGTGTTCGACGAATACGACGCCGGCCGCCCCGACGTGATGTTCGTGATCCAGCGCGTGCTCGAAGTCTCCGGACGCCTGACGCTGCTCGACCAGAACAAGGTGATCAAGCCGCATCCGGCCTTCCGTCTGTTCGCGACCGCCAACACCGTCGGCCTCGGCGACACCTCGGGCCTCTATCACGGCACCCAGCAGATCAACCAGGGCCAGATGGACCGCTGGTCGATCGTCACCACGCTGAACTATCTCAGCCATGACGAGGAAGTGGAGATCGTGCTGGCGAAGGCCAAGCACTATCGCACGCAGGAAGGCCGCGACATCGTCAACAAGATGGTGCGCCTGGCCGATCTCACCCGCAACGCTTTCGCCAACGGCGATCTGTCGACGGTGATGAGCCCGCGTACGGTGATCACCTGGGCCGAAAACGCCGACATCTTCGGCGATATCGGCTTTGCGTTCCGCGTCACCTTCCTCAACAAGTGCGACGAACTCGAGCGTTCCCTGGTCGCCGAGTTCTACCAGCGCTGCTTCAACGCGGAGCTGCCGGAATCGGCGGTCAACGTGGCACTGAGCTGATTTCTCTCGGTGTGTCGTCCCGGCGAACGCCGGGACCCATACCGCGTGATGTCTCAATAGAACGACGCTGATAGTTTCCTGACACAGAGCGGCCGGTGGTTATGGGTCCCGGCCTTCGCCGGGACGACAGATAGGGTCAGATGACCACCTCCAACTCCAAATTCCGTAACACCAAGGAAGCGCCGACCGAGCCGTTCAAGCGCTCGGTGGCGTCCTGCCTGAAGGCGATCGCCAAGACGCCGGAGCTCGACGTCTCCTTCGCGGCCGAGCGGCCGGGCCTTGCGCCCGGCAAGGCGCGGCTGCCCGAGCCCGCGCGCAAAATGACCAAGCGTGATGCGGCGATCGTGCGCGGTCACGCCGATTCCATCGCGCTGAAGATCGCCTGTCACGATGCCAAGCTGCATCGCAAGCTGATGCCCGGCAATCCGCAGGCGCGCGGCGTGTTCGAGGCGGTGGAGCAGGCGCGGGTGGAGGCGATCGGCGCGCGTCGCATGGCGGGCGTTGCGAAGAATCTCACCGCGATGCTCGACGACCATTTTCACCGCGGCAAGTTCGACGAGATCACCGACCGTGCCGACGCGCCGCTGGCCGACGCGCTGGCGATGCTGGTGCGCGAGCGCCTGACCGGCATGGCGCCGCCGACCGCGGCGAAGAAGATGGTCGATCTCTGGCGTCCCATCCTCGAAGACAAGATCGGCAAGCGGCTCGACCGGCTCGACACCCTGGTCGAGGACCAGACCCGGTTCGGCGACGCCGTGCACGATCTCCTGACGGCGCTCGATATCGGCGACGAGCGCAACGCCGACAGCGAGGACGATGACGAGAACGACGAGAACCAGGACGGCGACAACGACCAGTCCGGCGCCGAGGGCTCGCCCGATTCCGACGCTGCGCAGGAGATGAGTGCCGACCAGGCGCAGGCGTCGAGCGAGGAGATGAGCGAGAGCGCGATGGAAAGCGCGCAGGCCTCGACCTCCGACACCTTCGACGACGGCGAGCTCGGCGACGACGAGACCCCGGGCGAGGCGACGCGTCCGAACCAGCACGGCAAGAACGAGCCGCGCGGGCCGGAATACCACGCCTTCGCGCCCAAGTTCGACGAGATCATCGCGGCCGAGGATCTCTGCGACCATGACGAGCTGGAGCGCCTGCGCGCCTATCTCGACAAGCAGCTCGCGCATCTGCAGGGCATCGTCGCCCGCCTCGCCAACCGCCTGCAGCGCCGCCTGATGGCGCAGCAGAACCGCGCCTGGGAGTTCGATCTCGAAGAGGGCATTCTGGACCCCGCACGCCTGTCGCGCGTCGTCACCGATCCCTATCATCCGCTGTCCTTCATGCACGAGAAGGAGGCGACGTTCCGCGACACCGTGGTGACGCTGCTGCTCGACAATTCCGGCTCAATGCGCGGACGACCCATTACGGTCGCCGCGACCTGCGCCGACATCCTCGCGCGCACGCTGGAGCGCTGCGGCGTCAAGGTCGAGATTTTGGGCTTCACCACGCGCGCCTGGAAGGGTGGGCAATCACGCGAAGCGTGGCTGGCCGCCGGCAAGCCGGCCAATCCCGGCCGCCTCAACGATCTCCGCCACATTATCTACAAGTCCGCCGACGCCCCCTGGCGTCGTGCGCGAAAGAACCTCGGCCTGATGATGCGCGAGGGCCTGCTGAAAGAGAACATCGACGGCGAGGCGCTGGACTGGGCGCACAAGCGCCTCCTCGGCCGGCCCGAGCAGCGCAAGATCCTGATGATGATCTCGGACGGCGCGCCGGTCGACGATTCCACGCTGTCGGTCAATCCCGGCAACTATCTCGAGCGGCACCTGCGCCACATCATCGAGGAGATCGAGACCCGCTCGCCGGTCGAGCTGATCGCGATCGGCATCGGCCACGACGTGACGCGCTATTACCGCCGCGCGGTGACGATCGTGGATGCCGAAGAGCTCGGCGGCGCCATCACCGAGAAGCTCGCCGAACTCTTCAGCGAGACCAACACCGCACCCACCCAGCCGGCCGGTCGCCCGCGACGCAAATTGCATTCGTGAGCACGCATCCATCCCGCCGCAGCTTCCTCAGGCACGCTGCGGCGGGATTCTCCACTCTCGCACTCTCCCGCTCCGCGCTTGCGCAAGGGGTGGCCGAGCCGCCGCCGCGCGCGCTTCAGGTCGAGAACGCCGTCGTCGAGCCCGTCAGCGTCGAGGTCAACGCGCGCGTCATTCCCAATTTCGAGCCGCGTGACCGCACGCGGACGCGCTTCGGCTCGCTGGAATATCGCAGCGGCCTGGTGCTGACCTCGCGCTATCGCGGCTTTGGCGGCCTGTCCGGCATCCGGCTCGACGCCAAGGGCGAAGGCTTCCTCGCGGTGTCCGACCAGGGCGGCTGGTTCACGGGTCGCATCCGCTATTCCGGCGGCAAGATGACCGGCCTCGACGACGTCGAGGCCGCGCCGCTGCTCGGCGCCGAAGGGCGGCCGATCACGGAAAAGCGGCTGTGGTGGGATTCGGAATCGATCTCGCGCGACGGCAATTTCGTCTATGTCGGGCTCGAGCGCGTCAACCAGATCCTGCGCTACGATTTCTCCAAGGGCGGCACGCGCGCGCGCGGCGAGGTGGTGCCGGTGCCGGCGGGAATCCGCAAGCTGCCCTCCAACAAGGGGCTGGAGGCGCTGGTCGTCGTGCCCAAAGGCAAAGACCAGAACATGCCGCTGGCGGGCACCCTGATCGCCTTCTCGGAGCGCGGGCTGGACCATGACGGCAACCTCACAGCCTTCCTGATCGGCGGGCCCTCGCCCGGCCAGTTCAGCGTGCGCCGTACCGAGAAATACGACATCAGCGACGCCGTGCTGCTGGCGAGCGGCGAGCTTCTGATCCTCGAACGCAAATTCTCCTGGTTCACCGGCGTCAACATCCGCATCCGGTCGATCCCCCTGAAATCCATCGCGCCCGGCGCGCTGGTCGACGGCCCCGCGCTGTTCGCCGCCGATCTCGGCCACGAGATCGACAACATGGAAGGCATCGACGCCCACGTCACGGCTGACGGCGAGACCGTGCTGACGCTGATCTCCGACGATAATTTCTCGATGCTGCAGCGGACCTTGCTGCTGCAATTCACGCTGGCGGAGTAGTTCTCCGCCGTCGTCCCGGGGCGCCCCCAATCTCCACTGTCGTCCCGGATCTGCGCTGACGCTTGTCCGGACGACGGCAGAATGTGTGGCGCGGTCTCGCGTCAAGCCGCGGTCGCAATGCGTGCCGCCACTACCCGCCATTCCCGGCGCGCAACTGGCAATCCGCCGCCCGCCCACTACACTCTCTCAACTGCCCCTCTCATCCCCGGAACTCCCCCGCATGAGCGTCCTGTTTTCCCCGATCAAGCTGCGCGGCCTGACGTTGAAGAACCGCATCGTGGTGTCGCCGATGTGCCAATATTCGGCCGACGACGGCGTCGCCAATGACTGGCACTTCACCCACATCAACAATCTCAGCCTGTCGGGCGCGGCGATGTTCTGCATCGAGGCCACCCATGTCGAGGCGATCGGCCGCATCACGCCGGGCTGTCTCGGACTCTACAGCGATGCCGCCGAAGCCGCGCTGAAACAGGTGCTGACCTCGGTGCGCAAGCATTCCACGACCGCGATCGCGATGCAGCTCGCCCATGCGGGCCGGAAAGCGTCGAGCGCGCGGCCCTGGGACGGCGGCCAGCTGATTCCGGTGGAGCAGGGCGGCTGGCAGACGGTGGCCCCATCGGCGCTGCCGCACAAGGAGGGCGAGGCGGCGCCGCTGGCGCTGGATGCAGCGGGCCTCAAGCGCATCCGCGAGGCCTTCGTCGACAGCGCCAAGCGCGCCGAGCGCATCGGCATCGACGCCATCGAGCTGCACGGCGCGCACGGCTATCTCCTGCATCAGTTCCTGTCGCCGATCTCCAACAAGCGCACCGACGAATATGGCGGGTCTTTGCAGAACCGCATGCGCTTCCCGCTCGAAATTTACGATGCCGTGCGCGCGGTGTTTCCGCACGACAAGCCCGTGGGCATGCGGGTGTCGTCGACCGACTGGGTCGAGGGCGGCTGGGATCTGGCGCAGACGATCGAGTTCGCTAACGCGCTGAAGGCGCGCGGCGTCGACTGGATTGACGCCTCCTCCGGCGGCGTCTCGCCGCTGCAGAAGATCCCGCTCGGCCCCGGCTACCAGGTGCAGTTTGCGGAGGCCATCAAGCGCGAGACCGGATTGCCGACCATCGCCGTCGGCCTGATCACCGAGGGCAAGCAGGCCGAAGAGATCGTCGCATCCGGCAAGGCCGACATGATCGCGCTCGCCCGCGGCATGCTCTACGACCCGCGCTGGGCCTGGCACGCCGCCGCCGATGTCGGCGGCGAGGTCGAAGCCCCGCCGCAATACTGGCGCTCGCAACCCTCGACGCAGAAGGCGCTGTTCGGCAAGACCACGTTCGGGGCGCGGTGAAGGCGCGCTGCTGGTGTGGCGCCCCAGTGCGTGTGTGGCACGATGGCGGTGCCGCAATAATCAGCCGTCGTCCCTGCGCACGCAGGGACCCATACCGCGTGATCTCGCGATGACCCGCGGTGCACGTTGACAACTTAACTAAGAGTCTTCGTCAAACCACGTCCTGTGGTTATGGGTCCCTGCTCCCGTGCGCAATTGCGCACTAGGCAGGGACGACAGCGGAGAATGTGGCGTGCCTTTCGCGTCTCTCACGCAACGGCATCCCCCGCACGCCCCTCACCTCCCGCATCCGTAAATCCCCCCAGCTTCCACCTCCCGCAAAACTGGCCTAACCTTGCGCGACCCAACTCCTCGCGGAGGCCTGCCATGCGGTTTCGTGTTCGCAATACGGCTCATGTGTTCGAGCGTGTCGGGCTTGCGATGGCCGGCGCGGCGTGCGGGCTGTTCGTCGGCGCCTATGTGGGATCGGCGATATCAGCGCTCACCACGCAGGGCTTTCTGCTGGTGATGATGGTGCTGGGCTTCGTCGGCTTCTATCTCGGCATCGACACGCCGCAATTGCCGTTCGACGAGGCGCATAGCGAGATCGACGCCGCCGAATTCCTCAGCGCCGCCGGCACGCTCTGCGCCACGCTCACCGCGCTCGCCTCCGTCGCCGTCATCGTGCTCCGCCTCGATCCGCATCTGGTCTGGACCTGGCTCGCTCTGCTCGGCTGGATCGCCGGCGTCGCCATGCAGATCGTCGGCGGCGCCAAAGCGAGGATGCGGAAGTAGCTTCTTCCTTCTCCCTTTGTGGGAGAAGGTGGCGCGAAGCGCCGGATGAGGGGTCTGCCTCTGCAAATTCAGCCGTGAGAGATCAGCTCGCGGAGGCAGACCCCTCACCCGTCTCAATCGCGCGGAGCGCGATTGATCCACCCTCTCCCACAAGGGGCCTGTTGCGTAATTCGCCAGTTGTGATTCCCTAGGGCAAAGCCTTGGAGGTATCGATGGCGGTGAAGCGGACAGGACAGCCGAGCTTTGTGGAAGCGCTGATGCCGAAGGGCGCCGGCGCCAATGCGGCGCTGGATCGGTTGGCTGGCCTGGTCAAGTGGTACCGGTTCGAGAAGCTGATCGGTCATTTGCGGGATGAAGGGAGCCCCGGTCGTCCAGGCTATCCGGTGCT
>NZ_KB902795.1:0-94778 GCF_000379585.1 Bradyrhizobium sp. WSM2793
TCGTCCGCACGAAGCCTCGGGCTCACAGGGACTACCCGCCCTGCCCGCGCCTCTCGTGCCGACGCTGCCGCGTCCACCGCAGACCCGGCTCGCGACAGTGACGACACATAGTCGCCCCTCTTGGGTGAGCCGGGATGGGCGACACATACGCCGAAACCGAATTTCGGTAAAGTGGAATATTTTCGGCGACGAGGATTGACAGCGGGCGACACAGGCACGGTGCCGTAGCCCGGATGGAGCGCAGTGTAATCCGGGACAGTGCACAATGCCGGGCGAGCGGCCCCGGATTTCGCTACCGCTCCATCCGGGCTACGCGAAGCTACGATCCGAAATCCCGTGGGCTGAACGGCAGGTCCATGATCTTCCATTCCCCGTACAGATTTGCCGGCAGCATCTTGTAAGGTTGGCAGTTCTGGAGCGCGCTTATGGCGGACTTCACGAGTGCCACGCCTTTCGCTGACGGCGGAGCCTCGATCAGGATCGGCTCGCGCGCCAGCGTGCCGTCGGTCGCGAACACCGTGCGCAGCTTGATGTGAACGGCGTCGGTCGGGCTCAGTCCGGCCGGCAATTTCGCACAGCTGCGCAAATGGCGACGAAGCGCGGCGATGACTTCAGCCGGCAACTTGGCTGCGATTGAATCCTTGGCATCGCCGCCATCGTCCTTGGGGGTGTCTTTTGGCAGCTCCGGCGGCAATTCCGGCGGCAGGCCCAGCATGACGCCGTACTTGACGGTGACGTCAGGCTGCGGAGCCTGATAGGCCGGCGGCGGTGCGGCCTCCGGCTGCTGCATCGCTTGCGGCGGCGGCTGCATCGTCGCCTGGGACGGCGGTTGTTGCTGGGCTTGCGGCGGCGGCTGTTGCGGCGGCTGTGGCTGTTGAGGCTGCGACTGCACGTTGGCCTCCCGCTGCTTCGGTGCCGGCGAGGGTTGCGGCTGCGGCTGCTTCTGCTGCGGTTCAGGTGGCGTCTGCTGCGACGGTGCCGCGGCCTGCTGCTTGGCCGCGGGCTTGTCCGCCGCTTCGGACTTGTCGGTGAAATCGAGCTTCGGCAGTTTCAGATCGGGCGTCGGCTCCGGCGGCTTCTCCTTGGCCGCCTCCTTCGTCTCCTGCTCCTTGATCTCTTCCTTCACCTGCTCCGGCGTGACGATGTCGACGGTCACGGTCTCCGGCGGCTGGCTGCGAAACGGATGGACCTCGCTGATCACGATGATCAGCGCCACCAGCGTCAGATGCGCGATTGCTGACGCCGCAATGTCCGTCCGTATGATCTTCCGCAGTTCCATCGACCGATCTTGAGTTGCCGTCGCGGTCCTAGCATACCCCGGCCCCCTCTCAATCCCATTTCGGGGCGAAGCCGAAGTCGGTCAGGCGGCCCTTCGGACTGGCGAGTGCGGCGATCCGGCTCATCTCGTCCTCCGACAGCTCGAAATCGAAGATCTCGATGTTTTCGGACAGGCGTTCAATGCGCGAGGTGCGCGGGATCGCAGCGACATTCTGTTGCACCAGCCAGCGCAGGCAGACCTGCGCCGACGACTTGCGGTGGGCGCGTCCGATCTCGGCCAGCCTCTGGTCGGACTTGATGCGTCCCTTGGCGATCGGGCTGTAGGCGACGAGCGCAAGGCCATGCTGGTCGCAGGCCGCCCTCACCTTCGCCTGATCGAGATAAGGGTGGTATTCGACCTGGTTGCAGACCAGCGGTTCCGGCGAGAGCGCGACCGCCTGCTCGATCAGCGCCACCGTGAAATTGGAGACGCCGATGTGACGGGTCAGACCCATGGTCTTCGCATGCGACAGCGCGCCGAGCGTCTCCACCAGCGGCACGTGCGAATTGGGCCAGTGCAGCAGCAACAGATCGACGCTAGGAAGCCGCAAGCGGGCCAGGCTCTCCTTGACCGAGCGCTCGAGATCATGGGGCGCGAAATGGTTGGTCCAGACCTTGGTGGTGAGGAAGATGTCGTCGCGCCGCACGCCGGAGGCGCGCACGCCGTCGCCGACCTCGCGTTCGTTCTCGTAGACTTGCGCGGTGTCGATGTGGCGATAGCCGAGCCGCAGCGCCTGCTCGACCAGGCGCGCGGCAGGCCTTCCGCTCAGCTCCCAGGTCCCGAGCCCGATCGCCGGGATCCGTGCGCCATTGGCCTCGACGAACAGCATGAGGACTCCTCTTCCGTTGCGGCAGCCCCTGACGTCATCAGGTCTCATTATGGACCCGGCCCACGATGCTGCCAACGGAAGGCCGCGGCAGTCCAGCGGGTTATTTGGCGCAAATGCTAACGGGAGGTTCGCGTCAGGGCCCGGCAGCCCTCGGTGTCAGGGCTTTGGCCTCAGGCTTTGGCGAGCGCCTGGAACACGGTATCCGGGGCGTGCGCGATCACCGCGAGCAGCGCACGGGCCGGTCCCCGCGGCGCGCGCTTGCCCTGCTCCCAGTTGCGGATGGTCTCGACGGGAACGCCGAGCTTGGCGGCGAACTCCATCTGGGTCAGGCAGGCGCGGCGGCGCAAATCGCGCACTGCGAGTGGGTTGGCGTCGGCCGGCGCGGCATCGGCCGTGGGCTCGACCGGAGACGGCTGGACCGGAAATTCCTGTCCATCCCGCAACTCAACGACCCGTCCGTCCGCCTTCAGCCGCAACCGCATGCTCATTCCCCCAAGCGAGGCGATGATGCGGCAGGTCGCTTAAGTTCGGATTAAAGACAGGAGCCCGTAGCCCGGATGGAGCGCAGCGTAATCCGGGACCACTGCCGCTTGGGGCACCCCCGGATTGCGCTGCGCTCCATCCGGGCTACGAATTCCCGGTGCCCGCCCCTACCTCAACCCGAACCAGAGCGTCGCAATCCCGAGGAAGGAGAAGAAGCCGACCACGTCCGTCACCGTGGTGACGAAGGTGCCCGACGCCACCGCCGGGTCGGCCCTGACACGCTCCAGCGCCATCGGGATCAGGATGCCGCCAAGCGCGCCGGCGATGAGGTTGCACACCATCGCCAGCCCGATGACGATGCCGAGGCCTGGGATCTTGAACCAGGCCACCGCCGCAATCCCCGTGATCACGGCGAAGGCGAGCCCGTTGACGAGACCGACCAGCGCCTCGCGCATCACCACGCGCCAGGCGTTGGAAGAACCGAGCTCGCGCGTCGCCAGCGCCCGCACCGCCACCGTCATGGTCTGGGTGGCGGCATTGCCGCCCTGGCTCGCCACGATTGGCGCCAGCACGGCGAGCGCGACCATCTTCTCCAGCTGGCCCTCGAACAGGCCGAGCACGGAGGACGCCAGGAAGGCTGTCGCGAGATTGACCAGCAGCCAGTTGAACCGCGCGCGCGCAATCGTCAGGAAGGTATCCGATAGCTCTTCGTCGCTGGTGACGCCGCCGAGCGCCTTGAGGTCTTCGTCCGCCTCCTCCTCGATGACGTCGACGACGTCGTCGACGGTGATGACGCCGACCAGGCGGTCCTGGGTGTCGAGCACGGGAGCTGCGACGAGATTGTACTTGCCGAACATGCGCGCGACCTCTTCCTGGTCCTCCAGGACGGAGACGCGGCGGCGGTCCTCGTCGGTGAGCTCGGTGAGCGGCACCGGCCGGCGCGCGCGCAGCAGCACGTCGAGGGGGACTGCGCCCTGCCAGTGCTGGTCCTTGTCGACGACGTAGATCTCGTAGAAGCGGTCGGGCAGATCCGGCGTCTCGCGCATGTAGTCGATCGCCTGCCCCACGGTGAAATCCTGGGGCACCGCGATAAACTCGGTCTGCATCCGGCGGCCCGCGGAATTCTCGGGGTACAGCAGGCTGCGTTCGAGCGCGACGCGCTCCCTGAGCGGCAGCTTCTCGAGGATCTCCTCCTGCTCGGCCTGGTCGAGGGTCTCCAGCAGCTCGACGGCGTCGTCGGATTCGAGCTCGCGAACGCCCTCGGCGACGGTCTCCGGCGGCAGTTCCTCGAGGATCTCCTCGCGCACGCCCTCGTCGAGCTCGTTCAGCGCGGAGAAGTCGAAGTCGCGTCCCGTCAGCTCGACCAGGCGGACGCGGTCGTCGGGCTCCAGAGCGCCGATGAGATCGCCGAGATCGGCCTCGTGCAGCTCGGCGACGCAGGCGCGCAGCGAGGCGCTGTCGCCGGCCTCGATCGCATGGGCGATTTCCTCGACGAATTCGTGCCTGATATCGCCGTCTTCATTGCGCATCGGCACGTGGTCGAGTACCGAATCCGCGGCGGATCGGGCAACGTCCATATGTTCATCCATGGCGCGCCTCGCCGTTTGACAGGTTGGAACGAATGGTCTGGGCTGACGGTCAGGCAATACCCACAAGGCAAAGCCGAGCGCAATGACAAAGATGCTTCGACTGCGGTGGACCTCGATGTCATCAGGCGCGGCCCTCGCTGCCCTGATCGGCATCGCCTCGACGGAAGCCGCCGAGTGCCCGCGCAAGGACGCGCTCGGCACCTCGCGCGTGCTGAGTGTCGATGCCAGGACCACCCCGCGCGTGGGCCTGAAGAGCTTTCCGCAGACGCTTGCGCTGGCCGATCACGAGGTCGTGCTGACCTTCGATGACGGGCCGAATCCGCCGACGACGTCGAAGGTGCTCGCAGCGCTGGCGCAGGAATGCGTGCGCGCGACCTTCTTCCTGATCGGCCTGCACGCCAGCCAGCATCCCGACATGGTCAAGCGCATCGCCCGCGAGGGCCACACCGTCGGCCACCACACCTTCTCGCATCCGTTCATGGCGCGGATCCCGTTCGACAAGGCCAAGGGCGAGATCGACCGCGGCGTCGCGGCCGTCGAGATGTCGCTGCACGGCAGCTCGACGGCGACGCCTTCGACGCCGTTCTTCCGCTTTCCCTATTTCCAGGGGACGCAAGCGCAGCTCGACCTGCTCCAGTCCCGCGGCATCGTCGTGTTCGGCGCTGACCTCTGGGCCAGCGACTGGAACGAGATGACGCCGGAGCAGGAATTGAAGCTGGTCACGGAGCGGCTTGCCGCTAGCGGCAAGGGCATCGTCCTCTTCCACGACCCCAAGGCGCGCACCGCCGCGATCATGCCGGCCTTCCTGCGGTATCTGAGGGAGAACGGTTTTCGCGTGGTCCACATCGTGCCGGCCGGCCCGCCGCAGAAGAGCGCCGATGCGCGCTGATGCCGGAATGTCACGCCGGCGCAAAATGGGGTGATTTGGGCCCTATTAACACTCTGTTCATGATACCCCCTGCTAATGGACGGGGACTTTGTGACGGGTAAGGCTGTTGGCGCCTGAACCGTTTCCCGATGTCTCCGACCTACTATGGCGGCCATCGCACATGAGGGCAGACGGGGTTCATGATCGGAAGTAGCGTTGTCTTGCGGACGCGATCGTGGATCGTCCTTTGCCTCGGCGGATTCCTTGGATGTTCGACCATCGGATCGCCGGCGGCGCTTGCGGCCGACTGCCCGGGCCATCCCGACGCGCTCGGGACGTCCCGCACCCTGGTGGCCGATCCGCGCGAACATCCGCTGATCGGCACCATGCAGTACCGCGAGACGCTGCCGCTCAGGGATCATGAGGTCGTCCTGACCTTCGACGACGGTCCGCTGCCGAAATATTCCAACCAGGTCCTCAAGATGCTCGACGACGAGTGCATCAAGGCGACCTTCTTCATCATCGGCAGCCAGGCCAAAGCGAATCCCGAAGGCGTGCGCAAGCTGGTGGCGGCGGGCCACACGGTCGGCACCCACAGCATGAACCATCCGCTGACCTTCGACCGGATGCCGATCGAGAAGGCCGAGGCCGAGATCAACGGCGGCATCGAGTGGACCTCGGCCGCGATGACCGACCCGTCCAAGCTGGCGCCGTTCTTCCGCATTCCCGGACTGATGCGCGCCGAAGGCGTCGAACATCATCTGATCTCGCGCGGCATCCAGGTGTGGAGCGCCGACTTCCCCGCCGACGACTGGCGCCACGTGTCGTCCGACCGCGTCTATCAGCTCGCGATCCAGCGGCTGGAGGCCAAGGGCAAGGGCATTTTGCTGCTGCACGACATCCAGGCGCGGACGGTCGCGGCGCTGCCAAAAATCATCCGCGACCTCAAGGCGCGCGGCTATCGCATCGTGCATGTTGTGCCCGCAACCGCCGACCGGCCGGCGACGCCGACCACGCCGGTGGAATGGCTGCTGCATCCGCCGACCGAGACCGTGCCGATCGCGCGCTGGCCTTCCGTTCCGAGCTTCGTGTTCACGCAGACCAGGACGCTTCCGGCGCCTTCGCTCACCGACCTCAATGCGCAGACCGAGCATCAGCCGCTGCTGCCGCGCCGAACCAAGGGTCAGATGGACGTCGCATCCGCCCTGCCCGTGCCCGGCCGCGCTCTGTTTGCGATCCCGGAAGGCTCGGTCGAGGTGCTGCTGTCGACGACATTGTCGCGGCGTGCCGCGACCCGGCTGGCAATGGCCGCCGAGACGCCGCATGCGGCCAGGGGCAAGGCCGCAAAGGGCAAGACGGCCAAGTCCCAGGCTCGGCACACCGCGCATGCGGCGCCGGCCGCACCGAAGCATGCCGCGCAGGCCAAGGGCACTACACCGCGCTCGACCCGCATCGCCAGCCTGAAGAAGCGCGCTTAGTCCCTAGCTACTGCCGCATGATGGCGGCGACGCAGAGCAGCACGATCAGCGCCAGGAAGAACAGGTCCATATAGGACTTGAGCTCGCCGTCGCGGCGCAGCCGGGCCACGTCGGCGACGACCTGCTTGCGCGCGTTCGTTCCCCCCGAGCCATCATTGATCGGGCCCTGAAGCCGCCGCGTCTCGGCTTCCAGCTTCTCGATCTTCTGGAAGAAGTAGAACGCGCGCAGCGTCGAGACCGCGCGCATCGCGGCATAGATCAGCACCAGGATCGCCAGGATCGCCCGGTTCGGATACTTCTCCATGAAGTTCAGGCTGAAATAGACCACCGCCATGAACGCGAAGTTGGTGATGAAGCGGTAGACGAAGCTGAGAAAAACCATGCTGGCTCAAGCCTTGAGGGGTGCGCAGCCGGATCGTGCTGCGAATTCGGGATCGGGACCCAGACCGGGAGCTGGGTTGTGGCGGCCCGTCTACGCCAACTTTGTTTCAACAAAGATACTGCAAGTCGCCGCCTTTTAGCCACACGCCGCCATAATGCAAGCCGGACGATGGCGGTCGGCCTACCCTGACGCAGCGCGCCCGCTACGGCTCAATGGCGATTTGGCGGAAGTCGCGATAGACTGCGCGCTGCCGTCACATCTGGGATCTGCCGATGCCGAAGAAGGGAATCACCGGCCACGACGACTGGGTTCTGACCGAGGCTCTCGCGACCGCCCTGGTCGCGCTGGAGCAGCTCGAACCGAAGCACCAGCCGAACGCGCATATGGACGACCTCCGCAAGATGCTGGCGAACGGCAAGGAGCCGGCGGCGGTGAGCCTGCACCTCGCCCAGGCCAAATGCCGCCTGTTCCCCGACCTCGATCCGCTGGAGATCTACCGGGAATACGGCATCGGCGAGGAATATGGCTGAGGCGGCTGGCCGCCTGTCTTGACGAGAAGCGCTAGTTTCGTGACGTCTTGAGCAACGGGCATTCGCTGTCGCTCAGCGGCAGAAAGGCGTCCTCGGCAGGTATCTTCTCGACGACGTTGTAATAGTCCCAGGGCGTCTTCACGTCCGAGGGTTTCTTGACCTCGACGAGATAGAAATCATGCACCAGCTTGTTGTCGGCGCGCAGCCGCGCGCCGCGCGCGTAGAAATCGTTGACCGGCATCGCGCGCATCTGCTCCAGAACAGCGTTCGTCTCGTCCGTTCCGGCCGCAGACGCGGCCTTCAGATATTGCGACACGGCGGAGTAGACGGCGGCCTGCGGCGCGGTCGGCATGGCGTTGTGAAGCTTGTAGAACCTTTGGGCGAACGCGCGCGTTTCCTCGTTGAGCGCCCAATACCAGGCGGTGACGGTCGTCAGGCCCTTGGCGGTTTCGGCCCCCATCGCGTGCACGTCGGTCAGGAACATCAGCTCGGCGACGGCCTTCTGCGGCCCCGCGTTCATTCCGAACTCGTTCCATTGCTTCATCGAGGTCACGAGCTGCTCGCCGGCATTGGCGAACGCAACCACCTTGGCCTTGGACGCCTGGGCCTGCAGCAGGAAGGAGCCGTAATCGGCATTTCCCAGCGGATGAAAGACCGCGCCGAGCGACTTGGCCCCTGCCGCCGCCAGCACGCGCTGGGACACCTCGACCATATTGCGTCCGAACGCGTAGTCGGACGCGATGAAGAACCAGCTGTCATAGCCTTGCGAAACCAGTTTTCGGACCGAGCCGGCGACCAGATTGTAATTGTCGTGCAGCCACATCAGGCCGGTGCGCGAGCATTGCTTGCCGCCGATCTCGGTGGTGCCGACCGCCGAATAGATCACGATCCTGTTCTTGTCGCGCGCGATCGACTGGATGGCGAGCGCCACCGCGGAGTTTCCGACGTCGGCCACCATGTCGACGCCATCAACGTCGAACCATTTGCGTACGATCTGGGCGCCGATATCCGGCTTGTTCTGATGGTCGGCGACGACGATCTCGGCCTTCAGCCCGGGCGTTGCGCGTTGAAAATCGTCCACGGCCATCCGCGCGGCGACGACGGAGCCGGGCCCGGCCAGATCCGACAACGATCCGGCCTGGTCATTGATGATGCCGATCCTGATCACGCCACCGGAGAATTCGGCGGCCGCGCTCCGTTCGGCCAGCGCTGCCGGACTGAGCGCCAGGATGAGGCCGAAGGTCAAACGGCAAAGCCGGCTGCGCGACGATAGCAATTCTCCAACACGACAAGGCGCCATTGCCCCCTCCGCTTCAGCATCGCGACGGCATGTCGGCGATGATCGATATCCGGTCCCGACGGCGCTCGGCCGGTCGAATCTGCTCGCTATCCCTGCCGCTCGACGGCCTTCCTGACGAACTCCAGCCGCCGCGCCTGCGCCGGCGCAACCCGTTCCTTCATGGCGGCGACGATCGCCGCCGGCGCCATGTCCGGCGAGCCGGCCGCAAAGGGCGGTGCGGGATTGTACTCCATGCGCAGCTGGATCATCTCCGCCGCGGCGCGGCCCCGCAACATCGACACCAGGGTGAGCGCGAAGTCGATGCCGGCCGTGATGCCGCCGCCCGTCATGCGATTGCGGTCGACGCAGACCCTCTCCAGCGACAGCTCGGCTCCGAACAACGGCAATGCGTCCCTCGCGGTCCAGTGGGTGGCCGCGCGATATCCCTTCAACAGACCGGCGGCGCCGAGCACGAGCGAGCCGGTGCAGACCGACGTCACGTATTGCGCGCCCCTCTCCTGCTGTCGCAGAAAGGCGAGGACGTCCTCGTCCAGCATCAGCTCGTCGGTGCCGTAGCCGCCGGGAACGCAGATCACGTCGAGCTGCGGGCAATCGGCGAAGGTGACGGTCGGCGTCAGCGCGATGACGGAATCGCTCGGTACGGGCTCGATGCGTTTCCAGACCAGATGCACGGTCACGTCAGGCAGGCTGGAGAAGACCTGGGCGGGACCGGTGAGATCGAGCTGGGTGACGCGCGGAAAAACCAGAAGACCGATCTGCAACGGGCCCGACATGTCCAACCTCGACAACGCGCTTGACGGTTGCAGCCTGCCATGTTGGCCTTGCGGTCGAAATGGCTTAATTCCCTCAATTCTGGACACGCCCATGATCGGCTTCCTGATCTTTCCCGAATTCCAATTGCTGGATGCGGCCGGTCCGATCTCGGTGTTCGAGATCGCCAGGCGTCACACGCCGAATGCGCCGCGCGTGATCACGGTCGCAACGAAGGCGGGCGCCGTGCGCAGCTCGTCGGGCATCGAGATGCTGGCGCGCAATCTGCGATCGGCAAGCTCGGTCACGACGCTGTTCGTCGCCGGTGGAGAGGGTGTGGAAGCGGCGGCTCGCTGCAAGACGACCATCGCCTTCATCCAGCGACTGGCGAGCCGCGGCGTGCGCATCGCCAGCGTTTGCAACGGCGCCTATCTTCTCGCGCAGGCGGGACTGCTGGATGGCCGCTGCGCGACCACGCACTGGTCCTGCACCCGCGACTTCATCGGGCGCTACCCGAAGGTGCGGCTCGAACCGGACCAGATCTTCATCCGCGACGATCGGGTGTGGACGTCGGCCGGCATCACGGCCGGGATCGATCTCGCGCTCGCCATGATCGCGCAGGACCATGGCGAGGAGATCTCGCAGGCGACCGCACGGCAGCTGGTGCTCTATCATCGCCGCAGCGGCGGACAATCGCAGTTCTCGAGCCTGCTCGAGCTCAAGACGCCGAACGGCCGCTTCGGCAGCCTGCTGTCATGGGTGCGCGAGAATCTGGATGCGCATCTCACGGTCGAGGCGCTGGCCGAACGCGCCGGATTGAGCGCCCGACATTTCGTTCGCTCCTTCACCGCCGAGACCGGATCAACGCCGACCAAGGCGGTCGAGCGCCTGCGGGTCGAGGTGGCGCGCGAGCGGGTGCAGTCCTCCGGAGAGGCCATCGAGCGCGTCGCCCAATCCACCGGCTTTCGCGACCCCGAGCGGATGCGCAGGGCCTTCATCCGCGCATTCGGTCAGCCGCCGCAGTCGCTGCGACGCGCGGCGCGAAGCGCGTGAGAAGCGGCCGGTCGACCTCAAGGCCCGCCGGCGACTGATCCCGCGATCACCATGACGAGGGCGCCAAGGTCGATCCTGCCGTTGACGGTCAGCTCCTCCGAGCTCTTCACCTCGCCCTGGACCTTGAGCGATTGCGGCCGGTCGGCGGCCTGCCGCTGCAGCTCGCCGATGATGGCGTCCTTGAGTTTCTCTTCCAGCATGGGCTTCGTCCTTCAGGCTGCCATCGCGCGGCAGGATTGTGCGCAGGAGCGGCACGCCGAGACGCATTCGTCCATGCCGCCGACCCGCTCGCAATCGGCGGCGCATTCGCTGCAGATCTCGGCGCATTCGCCGCAGGTATGCCGGTGATGCGGCGTGTTGATCAGCATGAAATGCGCAGCCGTCCGGCACATTTCGGCGCAGGCCATCATCAGGCGGAAGTGTTTCGGCTCGACGTGCTTGCCGCCGGTCTCGAGGCAATGGTTCATCGCCGTGCCGAGGCAGGTCTGGTAGCAGCTCATGCAGAGCGAGATGCAGCGGGTCATGTCTTCTGATTGAGCCATCCGGTTCTCTCCGTTGCGCATCGGTATTCCCCGCTCCACCAAGGCAAGGCAACGCACTTCGTTCCTGGTTCCGGCCGATTGTGACGTCCGCGGAACCGCGATGCGTCGCTAGCCGAAGCGCCTCTCGCGCAGCGCGCGGTAGCGGACATTGGTCTGCGGCTTGATGAACAGCGCCGCCACGCCCGGATGCCGTTTGCGGGTTTCCGCCTCGATCGCAATGACACATTGCTCGATGTCGTCCGCGCGCTTGTCATCCGCAAACTCGACGCTCAGGGCGGCGACGATCTCAGCCGGCGAGAGCTGTACCGTCAGAAGGCCGTTGGCCCTGAGCACGCCGGGCGAGCGCCGTGCGATATCCAGAACGGACCGCGCCAGCTCCGGATCGGCAGGCTCGCCGATCAGCAGGCTCTTGCTCTCGCGCGCGAGGCCCACGGACGTGATCGCCAGCAATATGCCGATCAGGATCGAGCCGATGCCGTCCCAGACCGGTTGCTCCAGCCATACGGCAGCCGCTGTGGCCGCGGCAGCGATGGCGATGCCGACCAGCGCCGCACTGTCCTCGAGCAGCACCATGAATGCCGGCGGATCCTTGCTGCGAACGAACGCCTGGTAGTATCCGAAGCGCCGGCCATCGGCGCTGAAGTGCCGCAGCGCGACCAGCCAGGAGCCGCCTTCGAACAGAAACGACAGGCCGAGCACCACGAAGCTGACCATGGGATCTTCGATCGGCTCGGGTGCGGCGACGTGCAGAATGCCCTGATACAGAGAGACACCGGCGCCCAGCGCGAAGATGAGCAATGCAACGATGAAGCTCCAGAAATACAACTCGCGCCCGTAGCCAAGCGGATGGCATTCGTCGGGCGGACGGCTCGCGCGCCGGTAGCCGTAGAGCAGCAGGATCTCGTTGGTGGTGTCGACGAGCGAATGCACGGCCTCGCTCGTCATCGCCGAGCTTCCCGTCCACGCAGCGGCGCCGATCTTGGTGACCGCGACGAGGACATTGCCGAGCAGCGCCGCGTAAACAGAGGTCTTCGTCGAAGATCCGGCCGCGACGTCTTCGATGTCCGGTGGCGCGCTCCTCATGCCAGGCGCCGCGGCAGGCTGTGGTGGATCGTGCAGGCGGCAACCGCGGCGTGGCCGAATGCGACCGAGATCTGGTGCAGGTCGGTGACGACGTCGCCGATGCCGTAAAGGCCGTCAACCGAGGTGCGCTGATGGTCGTCGACCTTGAGATAGCCCTCCCCGGTATGATCGGCGCCCAGCGAGACCGCGAGCTGCGAACGCACCTCGGCCCCCATCGCCGGATAGACCGTGTCGAATTGCATCGTCCGGCCATCGGCGAAAACGGCCTCGAGGCCCCCCACCCTCCGCCGCAAACGCAGGTCGGGCGCGAACACGATGTCGACGCCGGCCTCGACCAGCTCCGATGTCACGCTCTCCTCGTCGTTCTGTCCGGTCGCGAGCAGCGTCACCTCGCGCGAGTAGCCGCGCAGGAACAGTGCCTTGCCGGCGGCCCGGCCAAGCGGACCGACGACGCCGATGCGGCGGCCGATCACCTCGAAGGCGTCGCAGACGGGACAATAGCGCAGCAGCCCGTCCGCGACCGCGGCGCGCCATTGCTCGAATGGCGGATGGCTGTCGACGATGCCGCTGGCGAGGATGACGGTGGTGGCCTCAAGCGCGCAGCCGTTCCAGATCGCCTGAAAGCCGTCGTCGCGCCGCTGCAAGGCGGTAACCTCGGCTTCCACGCGCTCGACGGCGAGCTCGCCCAACTGCGCCGACATGCGCGCGATCAGGTCCGCGCCTGATAGTCCGTGGACGAAGCCGGGAACGTTGTGGCTGCGCGGGATCAGCGCCGCCCGGCTCGCGCCCAGGTCCACGACACAGACGCTGCGGCGGAAGCGTGCCAGATAGATCGCGGCCATCAGCCCGGCAGGGCCGCCGCCGACGACCAGGCAATCGAACCGCGCGCCGGTCATTTGGGGTTCGGATCCGCAAGACCGGCGCCGGGCTCCTGCAACTGCCCACTCCGCGCTAGGCGGACGGCATTGCCGAGGGCGCGCGCCGCGTTCTGCACCTGCTGCTGGAATTCCCGGTCGTCGTCGAGCTCGCGATGCGAGGTGCCGACATAGCCGTCGAGCTCGGCAAAGCGCCCCGCCGAGATCAGCTGCATGTCGGTCAGCCAGTCCGACAAAGCGCGGCGCACGCCCTCGGCACCGACGGCGTCGCCATGAACGACCACGCCGAAATGACGACCGGCGAGATGGCGCGGATAGGGCCAGCCCTTCAGTTCCATCGCCTTGGCCTCATCGGCCTTCTTGCCATGCGTCGAGGTCGGATCGGGATTGCCGCCGTCGGCGCAGACCATGCGGTCCATCATCGCCTTCAGCCCGGACGGCACGTGGTACCAATTCACGGGCGTCACGATCAGGATGCCGTGGGCCGCGACCCATAGCGGATAGATCTCGTTCATCCAGTCGCCGGTCTGCCCCAGCGAATAGTTCGGATAGCAGCTGCACGGCCAGTGACAGAGCGGCATGGCCGTGCCGACGCAGGATTTGCAGGGATGAATAGACTTGCCGAACTCCGAGGCGAGGCGCGACAGATCGAGGATGTCCACCGCAAACCCCATCTCGACGAAAACAGGTTCAGCCAACTTGACCAGACGCCAGGTCTTGGACATCTCGCCGGGACAGGTGTGCTCGCTCCGGGCCGAGCCACTAATGATGAGAATGCGCGGCGTCTCCTGCGCATCGTCATGCTGGCGCTGCGCCGCCAGGATCTTCGCGCGCGCGTCGAGCCAGTCGACGGCAATGTCGTAGTCGGGATCGGAGAAACCCGCGCCCGCCTTCCGCGTCAACGGCGCCTTGCGCGAATGGCTATAGGCGTCCCAAGCGGCACCGACCACGGCATCGAGCTCGCGCTGCAGCGGGGCAAAGGCGGGATCGATGAACTGACGCTTGTAGCGCCGTTCGAACTCCTCGCGCGACAGCTTGACGGGCGGCATCCCCTTGCGAATTTCGGCATCCGTCATGTTGGCTCCCGGCGAAGGCGGTATCATCCGACCAACCCGGCGGGCAGCACCCGGTTCCTTGCCGCTACTGGCGCGCCACGTCCTGCGGCGTATCGAATTTCGCGATACGCTGGTCCAGCCGCCACAGCTCGATGCGATGGGCCAGCACGAGCGAGGCGGCCTCGCGCTTGGCCTGCTCGTCATTATCGCAGACGAGATTGATGCATCCGAACACATGCCCGTCCGGATCAATCTGGAACGCGCGGTAGTGCTGGAAGTTGCGCATCGTCATTCTCCTCGTCTCGTGCAGACCGGTGCGCTCAGCCAGTCCGTCAGGTTCGAGGTCACGTCGTTCTGCTTGGCGCGCTGCAGCAGCAGCTCGCGCTCCCTGCCAGGCGGCAGGCTGAGTGCGCGCTCGCGGGCGTTTTCGGCAAATGCGGCCAATCGCTCCTGGAGCGATTGGGTCTGTTTCCTGCGGTTGCGTTTGGCGGTCATTGTTGTTCACGGTGATTTCGGTTGGACGGAAATCGGCGCCGGCGGGGCCGCCGGGGTCGAGGTTCTCTTGTCATTCAGCTTCCGTCGCAACGGCGGGTTCCGGCATTTCAAAAAGTTAAAGCTGCGCGATTTTGCGCGAGGACGGCCGCACGTCCACGTCCCTCGTGCTCGCGTGCCGTTCGTCACGATAATCGACTGCGCCGGAACCGAATTGCTGATTCGCATGTTCAAGAACGACTTGAAGGAGAAACATCATGGCGAAGACAGCATGGAAACGGCCGGCTCCCCGATCGGCCGCAAGGGACCACGCAAGGCCAATCCCGCGTACAAGGGCCGCGCGCGTCAGCCGTGGACGCCTGCGGATGTGAGCAAGCTGAAGCAGCTCGCGAAGGGAAACACGCCGACGGGCGTGATGAGCATCAAGCTGCAGCGCCCGGTCGCGGCCATTCGCAGCAAGGCGCAGCGCGAAGGGATTTCGCTGCGTCCGGCCAACCGCTCACCCTACAACCGGCGAACCAAAGCCACGAAGCGGCGTTGACGGAAGGCACCGCCGGGTGACAACCGGACACAACGGGGACGATGGACGTGGCGCTCATTTTTCCGGTTTCTGCCCACGACATCAGCGCATCGGTACGCGCCGACATCTAACCCGTTCCCGGCGCGTGCCGCCTGAACTGCTGCACGCTTCGCTCCGTTCACACGCCAGGCCAAGCCGGCGTCAAACCGGCGGCTGCAAGCCCGGCGAGCGCAGCCACTCGCTCATCTGGGACCCGGTCTCCGCCTGGCGCGCCTTACGCAACATCTCGTCGCGCGCCGCTCCGGGCGGAAGCGACTTGGCTTCTTCGCGCAGCCGCTCCGCTTCGGCGGTCAGACGCATCTCCAACAGATCCGTTTGCTTCACTCGACGCCGCGTCAACATGGGCGTTCTCCCTGATCACTGGGTCGGAGCGCTCCGTTGCGTTCTTACCGATTGAGGTCATCGCGCATAGCGATGGTTCTAGAACGTTCCAGAAGCGCAGCGGTTGCAGACCAAGCGCACCCCATGGTCGCGACATAACCTAGGTTAAATTAGTCTGTGACTAAATTTGCTAATCTGGCAACATCGAGTGACCGGCTTGGATTGGCGCAAATGGACGAGTATCGCCGACTGCAGAAAATCTGCGAGAGCCAGGCCGCTCTCAGCTCCTCCCCCGCAACGCGGACTGCGCTGCTGGAAATGGCGGAGGAGTATCGCAAGCGAGCCGAATGCACGGCACTTCGGGGGGGGCGAGCCGGCCAGTCCCGGACGCACCGAAGGCCTCGGCTAAAGCCAGCTGTCCCCGCCTCGATCAATCGCGCCGATAGAGCTGCAGGTAGTTCGGCGAGAACAACGCCGCGTCCTTGAGCGCGTCGAGATCGTTGATGGTCAGCGTGCGGTCGCGCAGCACGATCAGACCGGTCGCACGTAGCTCCTGCACCGTCCGGTTAAGATGCACCACCGACAACCCGGTGGCGTCGGCAAGATCCATCTGCGTGACCGGCATGACGCAGGAATTGCCGTCGACCATCCCGACGGGACGAAGCCGTTCGAATATCTCGCAGAACAGATGCGCCACGCGCTCCAGGGCGGTGCGGCGACCAAGGTTAATGGCCCATTCGCGCTGGATGGCGTTGTTGACGAGGGTCTCGCACCAGAACGCCTCGGCGAGCGAGCGATCGCTCATCGTCAGACTTTCGAAACGTGCGCGCTTGATCTCGGCGTAGACCACCGGCGTCATTGTCGCGATGGAATGGTCCATCACGGGGAGCAAGAACGCGTGCGCGTCACAGCTCTCGCCCGGAAAGATGAAATTGACGATCTGGCGCCGGCCGTCCTCGAGCGTCTTGTAGCGGCAGAGCCAGCCTGATAGCACCACACGGACGCTGTCAACGGGATCGCCCTCCGAGATCAAGTCTTCACTCGCCCCGGCGCGCTCGAGACCTTCGAGCAACGCATATTCAAGCGACGCACGGGCCTCCGACGACAACCGCCGCATCACGTTCAGCCGGCGAATGACCAGCTCCACCAGGCTGCGATCGGAGGTCGACAAGGACATCAGTCAGCCATCGCCGGTGTGTGGAACGTGCGCTTGTTCAGCGGAATAGCGATCGTGCATTGCAGCCCCGGGGGGTCGAATGCCAGGGAGGTCAGCCCCTTGAACTCGAACGCCAGCGTGCGCTCCAGAAGCTCCGTGCCAAAGCCCTTTCGCGGCGGCGGCTTGACCTGTGGCCCGCTGCGCTCGCGCCATTCGAACACCAGCTCCGCGGGCTCCGTGCTTTCGTCGATGCGCCAGCCGATTTCAATACGCCCGCTCGGCTGGCTCAAGGCGCCATATTTCAGCGCGTTCGTCGCAAGCTCGTGGATCGCGAGCGCGAACGTTTCGGCGGCCTTGGGCTGGAAGCGCACCTTGGGACCTGAGACCTGCATCTGCTCGCCCTCGCGGGCATTATAAGCGAGAAGCTCCTCGACCACGAGATATTCCAGATCGACACCGCCCTCGGGATCGCGTGTCACCAGCGCCTGGGTGCGGGCAAACGCGTTCAGCCGTCCGTCGAGATGGGAAGCATATTCCTCGACAGTAGTGGCGGATTCGGCCGAACGGCGGGCGATGGAGCGCACCACGCCGAGCGTATTGCGAACGCGGTGCTGCAGCTCGGCCAAAAGCAGGCGCTGCCGCTCCTCGGCGCGGGTGATCGCCGGAACATCGATGAAGGTGATGACAACGCCAGCGATGACATCGTCGATGCTGTGATAAGGCAGGATGCGCACGATGTAGCGCGTGTCGCCATCCAGCGCGCTCAGCTCACGCTCGGCGCTCGCAAGCGTACGCAGCACGCGGCGAATGTCGTCATAGAGTTCCTCGATCGGGATGCGCGCCTTGATGTGAGTGATGGGCCTGCCCGTGTCGGTCTCCACGAGATGCAGGAGCTGGGTAATTGCCGGTGTGAAGTTCATCACGCGCAGCTCATTGTCGAGAAAGACGGTCGCGATGCGCGTGCTCTCCAGGAAACTCTTGAGATCGCGGGTGGCGCGCGTCAATTCCTCGACACGGTGCGTCAGCTCGCCGTTGATGATGGTCAGCTCCTCGTTGACCAACTGCAACTCCTCGGGCGAAGCTCCGGGCTCCTCGTGGGCCAAATGTAACTCCTCGTTGAGAGACTGGTATCCTCGTGGACGGTTTCGGCTACTCAGGGATGCTCTTCAGGGTTGCTCGCGAACTCCTCGAAATGTGGCCTGGAGGCGCTCGCCTGTGGCGCGCGCAGCTCGCTCCCGGGACGCTCGACATGCTCGGTGCGCACTGGCCCCTACCATAGCAAAAATCGACATTCTCCCAACGGATCAAAGGCAAATGATGATGGAGTCGCGTTTGGCCATGGAACCCACCCCGGCTTCCATCGTTGGGACCAAACCGGCCTCCGACCCTATGTTCCCATCGGTCCGGCAGGCTTGCTGGAGGGATCATGTCTGTCTCCACCACCCCGCCTAGGCTAAGCTCGCCACTAACGGGTCGCCGTATCCTCGTGGTCGAGGATGAATATTTTCTCGCCGATGACATCGGCAAGGCGCTGCGCGCGCTCGGCGCGGAGATCGCCGGTCCCGTCGGCCACATCGAGGATGCGGTCGAAATGCTGCACGATGGCGGCGTGCTGGATGCCGCGGTGCTCGACGTGAACATCCGCGCCAAGCCGATCTTTCCGGTCGCCCGAGAGCTTAGGGCACGCCAGGTGCCCTTCGTGTTCACCACGGGCTACGACAGGATCAGCATCGAGCCGGAATTCCAGGACGTGCCGATCTGGGAGAAGCCGATCGACATCGTGGCCATGGTGCAGAATCTGGCGAGCCTCGTCGACGGTCAACCGTCGTCGCCGCAGCCATCGTCGCCTGAACGGGCTGCGCCTGCGGGATGAGCGAGCCGCAACCAAACGGGAATCAGAACAGATGCGCGAAGGCGAGCCAGGCGGTCACCGCCAGGCACAACACAACGGCGACGTAAGGTAGCGCGACGCGCAAGACGGCAAGCCTTTCCGCGTCAGCTCATCATCATCCAGGTAAATGCCGCCACCATCACGAGAAAACCCGTGATCGCGGTCGCGACAAAGGCCTGTTCGATGCGATCCATCGCCATCGCAGCCCCCTTTCCAGCCCGGGCAATGTGACCGCTTCCGGGCCGCCGCGCATTAGGCTATGTGAATCGGCTTTCCTCCTTTTGTCAGTCCGCCGGTTCAGCCGGGCAGCGCCGCGGAAGTTGCGACGACATCGCCCTACGACTTCGCCGTTCCCGGCTCGGCCATCTTGCGATGCTGCCTGGCCAGCATCTCGTTCGGGGTGACGTTGGCGACCGTGCTCTGGATCTTGTTCTTCAGCCCGGTGACGACATCGGACTCGCCGCGCAGCATCGCATCGAACCCCGCCTTGGCGACGCCGTAGGCGCCGTCCTTCTGCTCGGTGCCGACCTTGGTGTCCATCATGTCGGCACGGCGGAAGAACTCGGTCTCGGTGGCGCCCGGCATCAGGCAGGTGACGGTGACGCCGCTGTCGCGCAACTCCTCGCGCAGCGCGAACGAGAATGAGTCCAGGAACGCCTTGCTGGCGTTATAGGCCGCCTGGAAACTGCCGGGCGTGAAGCCGGCGATCGAGCCCGTGATCAGGATGCGTCCGGACTTGCGCCGCAGCATCTCGTTGCCGACGCGATGGATCAGATAGAGCGTGCCGGTGATGTTGGTGTCGACGAGATGCTTGATCCTGGCGAAGTCCTGATCGAGGAACGCCCTACCGAGGCCGACGCCGGCATTGGCCAGCAGCGCATCGATCGGCCGGTCGCCGACCGCGGCGCAGAGCTTGTCGACGCCCTCGGTGGTGGCGAGATCGGCTTCAACGGCCTCCACGCTGACGCCGAGCCTGCGCAGATCGACCGCCACCCGCTCGATCATCGGCTCGTCAGCCGCGATGACGAGGTTGAATCCCGCCTGGGCACAGCACCTTGCGAGTTCCAGGCCGATACCGGTTGAAGCGCCGGTGACGATTGCGAGTTGATTGGCGGGCATGAGCGTGTCCTCGCTTGAGGTTGATCACGCCCAATCACTGCCCCGCGCGCTCGTTCCTATCCGCGTCGCGATTTGCGCCAGCCGGTGCAGTGCGAAGAATTTGCGCGCGGCGTTAGCAACCATCGTTCACGCCTCGACTTAGTTGGCCAACTGGTTCAGTCGGGAGGACGGAAGGATGAAGGCGCTGGTTTGGCACGGCAAGGAGGACATCCGCTGCGACACCGTCACCGATCCGGAGATCCAGGACCCGCGCGATGCCATCATCAAGGTCACGAGCTGCGCGATCTGCGGCTCCGACCTGCACCTCTTCCACAATTTCATCCCGGGCATGCTGCCCGGTGACATCATGGGCCACGAGACCATGGGCGAAGTGGTCGAGGTCGGCTCCGGCGTCGACGGCAAGCTGAAGAAGGGCGATCGCATCGTCGTGCCCTTCACGATCATCTGCGGCGAATGCGACCAGTGCAAGCGCGGCAATTTTTCCGTATGCGAGACCACCAACCGCAAACGCCATCTGGCCGACAAGGTGTTCGGACACACGACGGCCGGCCTGTTCGGCTACACCCATCTGACCGGCGGCTATCCCGGCGGCCAGGCCGAATATCTCCGCGTGCCCTATGCCGATGCCACCCACATCAAGGTGCCGCCAGGCATTCCCGACGAGCAGCTGCTGTTCCTCAGCGACATCTTCCCGACCGGCTGGCAGGCCGCCGTGCAATGCGACATCGAGCCCACCGACACCGTCGCGATCTGGGGCTGCGGTCCCGTGGGGCAGATGGCGATCCGCAGCGCCATCCTGCTCGGCGCCAATCAAGTCATCGCGATCGACTGCCTGCCCGAGCGGCTCAGCATGGCGGAAGCCGGCGGCGCCACCATCATCAACTTCGAGACGGAGAGCGTGGTGGAACGGCTGAACGAGCTCACGGACGGCAGGGGACCGGAAAAGTGCATCGACTGCGTCGGCATGGAATCGCATGTGATGGCCTCCCTGCCCGACACGCTGCTCGACCGCGCCAAGCAGATGGTGATGGCGGAAAGCGACCGGCCCCACGTGCTGCGCGAGATGATCTATGTCTGCCGGCCCGGCGGCATCATCTCGGTGCCCGGCGTGTACAGCGGCCTGTCCGACATGCTTCCGATGGGCGCCTTCATGAACAAGGGCCTGACGATGCGGACCGGCCAGACCCACGTCAACCGCTGGACCGACGACCTGCTCCGCCGCATCGAGGAGGGCGAGATCGATCCCTCCTTCGTCATCACCCACACCGTCCCGCTCGAACAAGGACCGGAGATGTACCAGGTGTTTCGCGACAAGCGCGATTCCTGCGTCAAGGTCGTGCTGAGGCCCTGAAGGAGCAAGCCATGTTTCATTTCTCCAACATCGTCCGCACCAAGGGCGATCCGAAGATCGTCGAGGGCGGGCCGAGCCTGAAGCGGCCGGAAGATCAGCTCGCCCGCGCGCTCGGCTGGTTCAGCATCGGCCTTGGCGTCGTCGAATTCTTCGCGCCGAGACGCGTCACGGAAACGCTGGGCATGGAAGGCCATGAGACCATGGTCCGCGCCTTCGGTGTGCGCGAGATCCTGGCCGGGATCATGTCGCTGTCGGTCGACAAGAACGCCGGCCTGTGGGCCCGCGTCGGCGGCGACGGTCTCGATGCCGCCGCGCTGCTGTCGGGGCTGACAGCCGACAATCCCAAGAAGGGCAACATCGCGCTGGCGCTCTTGATGGTCGGCGGCATCGCCATGCTCGACTACCGCGCCGCGCAGGACACCAGGCCGAGGCGGCCGCCGCGCGAGGCACGGCGCAAGCTGTATCCGAACCGCAGCGGCTTCCCCAAGGGCATCGAGAGCGTCAGAACGGCGGCCAGGCAGATCGCAGCGCCCGCCGATAATGAGGTGAAGCAAGGCGATGAGCGTCGAGTCCCGTGATAAAGCTGCGTGGTGGGAATCCGCCGTCATCTACGAGATCGCACCGATCTCCTTCCAGGACTCCAACGGCGACGGCAAGGGCGATCTCGCCGGCTTGCTGTCGCGCATCGACTACCTGAAATGGCTCGGCGTCGACGCAGTCTGGCTGACGCCGATCTACAAGAGCCCGTTCCGCGACCTCGGCTACGACATCTCCGACTATTGCGCGATCGATCCTGCCTTCGGCAGCCTCGGGGATTTCGACCGGCTGCTCGAAGCCCTGCACGCCGAAGGCATCCGACTCATCCTCGACCTCGTTCCCAATCACACCGCCGATGATCACGAATGGTTCGTCGAGAGCTCCAGCTCGCCCGCCAGCGCCAAGGCCGACTGGTACATCTGGGCCGATGCGGCCGAGAACGGCGGGCCGCCCAACAACTGGCGTAGCCGCTTCGGCGGCAGCGGCTGGGAATGGTGCGAGGCGCGGCGGCAATACTATTATCATTCCTTCCTGGTGGAGCAGCCCGACCTCAACTGGCGCAATCCGCAGGTGCGCGGCGCGATCGCGGGCGTGATGCGTTTCTGGCTCGACCGCGGCGTCGACGGCTTTCGCGTCGATGCCAGCGCGGTCCTGATCAAGGACGAATTGCTGCGCGACAACCCGCCCAATCCGGCGGCCGGGAGCAAGCCGCCGCCGCAGCGCCAGACGCCCGTCTTCACCGACGACCGGCCGGAGACGATGGATTGCATCGAATTCATCCGCGAGGTGATCGACGGCTATCGGGGACGCATGCTCTGCGGCGAAGTCCAAGGCAAGACCGACCGCATCGGCCATTTCTACGGCAACGACAAGCCGCGCCTGCATCTTCCGCTCAATTTCGCGCTGCTGGATACGCCGTGGAGCGCGCTGTCGCTGCAAGCGGCGATCGACGCCTATTTCAACGCCCTGCCCGCGCATGCCTGGCCGGTCTGGGTGATCGGCGGCCACGACAAGCAGCGGGTCGCGAGCAAGATCGGCGAGGCGCAAATGCGCGTGCTGGCGATGCTGCTGATGACGCTGCGGGGAACGCCGTTCCTCTTCATGGGCGACGAGATCGGCCGCAAGCGCGTGCCCATTCCACCCGACCGCGTCCATGATCCTTTCGAGAGGCTGGTGCCGGGATATGGCCTCTGCCGCGATCCCGAGCGCGCACCGATGCGATGGGACGACAGCCCCGACGGCGGCTTCACCACGGGCCGTCCGTGGCTGCCGCTGGAGCCTTCCGATGGCGCGGCCAATGTTGCCGGGCAGCGGCGCGACGAGCACTCGATGCTGGCGCTGTTTCGCGCGCTGATCACGCTGCGGCGCGAGCATGCGGGTCTGCATCACGGCGGTCATGAGCCGCTGCGCGCGCAGAACGACGTTCTCGCCTACAAGCGGACCGACGGCCGCAACGAATTTCTGGTCGCGCTCAACATCGCCGCCGAGCCGCGCAAATGGCACTGGCTGGGCCGCGGCCGCCTGCTGATGTCGACGCATCTCGACCGGCCGCCGGCGCCGCTGCCGGATGCTTCCATCCTGCTCCGGGGCAATGAAGGCGTGATCATCGCGCTCGATCCGCGCTGAAGGCCGCGAGGAACCATCCGCGCGTCAGAGCGTCTGATCAACGCCTCCGACGTCCCCCCTGCCGGAGGCAGACAGCACGAAACCGCAACCCCGGCGCTCACCGCCCCTTCAGGCGCCGGGGTTAGCGGCGTGGGTCTGGGAGGCAGGTCACCTTGGGAGACAGCCATTTGGAGACAAGCCATGGGCAAGACAAAGGGACTTCAGCAACGCATCGTCGGCAAGACCAGGCAAGCCGTCGGCGAGATCATCGGCGACCAGGATCTGCACGATGACGGCAAGGCCGAGGCCGAGCGCGGCCGCGACGAACGGGACAAGCCGAGTGAGCTCAACCCGCTGAAGAAGCTCAAGCAGCTGACGTGAACGCAGAGCCGCGACCAGCACTTGCCAATGCAGCGCGGCGCACTGACAAAGGCTCGTCGCGGGTCACGGGGAGACGACGACGTTCGCGCTGGATTGCCGCCGCCGAGCTCGGCCTGATCAGCAGCACCTTCTCGACCATCGTCAGCCAGCTGTTCGCCGCGCGGATCGGCCGCGATGCCGCGGTCGACTGGATGACGGTCGCCGCCATTCCCGCGCGCGACTGGGCGATCAGCGCGGAGCCGTCATGGAGTGCGGTCCTGACCGGGATCGCCTTTCATCAATGGGCGGATTTTTCCTGGGCGCTGGTGTTCTTCGGTGTGCTCGGACGCTGGACCGCCGAGTTGCGGCCGGCGACCATCCTGCTGCTCGCGCTACCCTGGGCCGCGTTCTCGTCGGCCACGGAATGGTTCGTGCTGGTGCCGCTGTTTCCGTTCTGGCAGCCGCTGTTCACGCTGCAGCAGCCCTATTGGATCGGCCTGCTTGTTCATGGCACCTCGGCCCTGATGTATCCTCTGTTCGCCCGGTTGCGCTGGAGGCGCGGCGCTGCAGCCGAGCGCGACATCCGCTTCACCAACGTCTGGATCACCGGTGCGCTGGCTGTGATGGCGCTGTTAGGCGCGATCGCGTTGTTCGGCAGCCACGGCTACGAGCCGCCGTGGATAGGCCGCGACAGGGATGCGGACCAGACCTATATCCGTCACATGACGGCGCATCATGCCCAGGGCATCGATCTGGCCCGGATCGCCGTGGAGCGCGCCCAGGACCCGCATCTGCGCAAGCTCGCGATGCTGATGGTCGCGAGCCAGGCCGGCGAGAGCCGGATCTTCGAGAACTGGTGGCTGAGCTGGTTCGACACGGAGATGCCCGACTGCAGCACCGAAGAGCGTGCCGCCATGCCGGGCTTCCTGACTCAGGCCGAGATGCGACAGGTCAAGGCCGCGCCGGCGGACCGGTTCGACGCGGTGTTCGTCGAGACCATGAGCAGGCATCACATAGGCGCGGTCAGGATGGCCGACCGGATGTGGCGGAGTAGCGGAGACCCGCGCCTCCGCATCATGGCGCATGCCATTCGCCACGCCCAGCAGGGCGAGATCGCGCTGATGCACGATGCGAGCGGCATTTCGGCCGTCGCCACGGCCGTCCGCAACATGCTCGCCGACAACGTCAATTGAGCGCATCGCCTCCTACTTCCGCCAGAACTCGGCCAGTTCTTCCGTTGTCACCAGGTCAACCTGGCCGTGAAAGCGGGTGCGGTACATCGTCATGAGCGCATCGTGCCCGACGTCGGACGAGCTGCACAAGGCGTCCTCGACGATGACGACCCTGAAGCCGAGATCGACCGCGCTCAGGACCGTCGAGAGCACGCAGACATCCGTCTCAGCGCCCGAGATCACGACCGTACCGACGTTCTTGTCGATCAGCAGGCCCGCGAGGGCGGGATTGCTGAACGCCGAATAGGCCGGCTTGTCGATCATGGCAGCCGGCGGAACGAACTTGCTCAGCGCGGGCACCAGCTCGAGCGCGGATGGCGGCAGATGCTTGCGCGTTGCCTGGCTCCAGCGATGAAAATAGCTCTGCCACTGGCCGGGGCGATCTTCCGGATCCTGCGGCGTGATGAAGCGCGTGAAGATGGTTCTGGCCTGGTGGCGCGCAACGATCGAGACGATCGCCGGCAGGACGCGCTCCATCCACGGCGTCGCCCACAGACCTCCGGGGGCGAAAATGTTCTGCATGTCGATGCAGAGATGAACGGCCTCCCTGATCTCGGCCACTTCCGACGTGCTGTCCCTCATCGTCCTCCACCATCAAGCGCATTCGGCGATCCATTGCGAATGCGAAGGCGAAGGCTTTGGTTCCGAACCGCCGCGGTGCAGAGGCAGACCTGGAACCCGCGACGCGCGGTTAGGCCGGCGTTGCGGTCGGCGCCACGTCGAGGCGAACCGCAATCCCATTCAGCTCCGGCCTTGGCGCCGGGTAGAGCTTCATGACGAGCGGATCATGACCGGGAACGATGTGGTCCGCGCCAGGCGCCGCGGCGCGCAGCTTGTCGAAGCCGACAAGCATGTCGCCGACATGAAACGCCGTCGTGAACGGACGCTCGCTGGTCATGTTCTCGTAGAAATGACTGACGTCGGAGGCGAGCACGACAGAGCCGCGGCGTGTGTTGACGCGGACGAATTGAAGGCCGGCGGAATGGCCGCCGGCCGCATGCACCGTCAACCCGGGCGCAATCTCGGCATCGCCGTCGTAGAACAGCACCCGGCGTGCGTAATTCAGCCGCACGATCCCGCAGACGTCCTCGACCTCGAACGAATGCGACAGCCGCGGATATTGCATATAGCGCCCGGTGGCGTAGGCGAGCTCGCGTTCCTGCAGATGAAATCGCGCGTTCGGAAACCGGTCGAAATTACCGACGTGGTCGTAGTGCAGATGCGTGAGGATCACATCCCCGACGTCGGCAGGGTCGATATCGAACGCGGCAAGCGTCTCGACCGGGCAGCGCAGGAAATTCCGCCTGCGCTGCCTGGCCACTTCCGCGTTGAAGCCGGTGTCGATGACGAAGCTGCGCCCGCCTCCCCGCGCCAGCCACATGAAATAGTCCATCGGCATCGGTCCGTCATGCGGGTCGCCGCCGATGAAGTGCTCGCTCCGCTGCGCATCCCGCGTTGCGTAGCGGATGGCGAAGAGCTCGTAGTCCGGGTCAGCCATGGGATTCGCTCAGGAACCGGCCGCGTCGACCTCATTGAAGGCCTCGCGCGCATTGCGGAAGGCGTCGATGCCGGCGGGAACGCCGCAATAGACCGCGACCTGGAGCAGGATCTCCTTGATCTCCTCCTTGGTCAGCCCGTTCTTCAGGGCGCCCTTGACGTGCAGCTTCAGCTCATGCGGCCGGTTCAGCGCGCCGAGCATGGCCAGATTAACGATCGAGCGCGTGCGACGGTCGACGCCGGGCCGCGTCCACAGCGCACCCCAGCAGAATTCGGTCGACCATTCCGCCATGGTGCGCGTGAACTCGTCGGCGCCGGCAATCGACTTGTTGACGTAGTCCTCGCCGAGCACCTCCTTGCGAACCTTGAGGCCTTTTTCGAACAGTTCGGTCTTGCTCATGATCGTCCCTTTCAGGTCTTGAGAGAGTTGAGTTGGAAGTTGATTAGCGCGATGCCGGTCGCAGCGATTGCAGGAGATTGCCGACGTCGTCGACCGAATCGAGCCGCCAGATGGCGTCGATGACACGGTCCGCATCCCAATCGCTTCGACCGGTCCGCACGCCATCGCGCAGCTTGGCCTCGATGTCGCGATCTGTGAGCGGTGCGGCGAGACTGCCACGCGGTGCGATCACGGTCTCGGTGAGGACCTCACCGGACGACAGTCGCAACGTCACGCGCGTGGCGCCATCGCCCATCTCGCCGTCCAGCTCCGCCCTCACCTTCTGCCGCAGCTGCACGATATCGGGCCGGACCACAGCCTCATGCGCGAACTCGGCGACCCCGGCCGTGCCGAGCAATAATCCGCATGCCACGCAATGATGGATGCTGACGCGCGCATCGCGCTCGTTGTTGACCGGGCGATCGCCGCGGGCAAGCAGCAGCGCCGAGCCTTGCACCGTCACCAGCTCGATCTGGTCGACCCGCCCGCCGATGCGCTCGCGCAACGAGAGGCAGGCGTCGATCACCGCGTGAAAGACGATGCCGGCGGGATAAGGCTTGTAGGTGTTCTTCGCGATCTCCCAGGTCTTGCCGAGACTATCGAGCAGGCAAGCAATATCGGGCTCGTCTCCCATGGTGCGCGCCCAGCCGAGCGGGCCTTCGATGGCGCGGGGCGCCGCTTCATAGCCCTGCTGCGCAAGCAGTGCTGCAAACAATCCGTTCCGCGCCGCGTTGCCAACGCTGACATTCTTGGCTGCACTGGGCAGGTTCTCGACATTGCCCGCCGACTGGCTCGCCGCGAGCCCGATTGCATTCGCAATCCCCTCCGCGGGCAAGCCCAGTAGTTTCGCGCAAGCCGCCGCTGCGCCAAAAATCCCACAGGTCGAGGTGATGTGCCAGCCGCGTGCGTAGTGGCGCGGCGAGACTGAATTGCCGATGCGGCATTCCACATCCACGCCGAGAATGAATGCGGTCAACACCTCCCGGCCCGACAGTTTGCGCATCTCCGAAAGCGCCAATATCGGCGCAGCAACTGGCGCGGCGGGATGAATGATCGTCTCGGGATGGGTGTCGTCGAAGTCGAGCAAATTGGCCGAGATGGCATTGAGAAATGACGCACACAACGCATCCATCGGCTGCGAGTGACCGATGACCGTCGATGTCGCGGCCCCGCTGAACGGCGACAGCGTGCGCATCGCCGAGATGACCACGGGATCGCGCGCGGAGCCGAGCGCCGTCGCGAAGAAATTGAGAATCGATCGACGCGCCTCCGGGCTCTGCGCCTCCACCTCCGCCCAGGACGAAGCAGCGACGAAATCGGCGAGCGTCTTGCTCACACTCGGAATTGGGACTTGCGGCACGCGGAGCGTCTTCCTCGTTTTCCCGAACCTTATGCCGATCCGCGGCAAACTGTCGACCCTAAATGTTATGCTTGACAGCTTGTCTGACAATCATAACAATCTGGCCCGTTGGCGCGGGATCCCCGCTGCCACGACGATGGCGGCCGAGACGGCCGGCCGGCGAACGCGTTCGACCAACGAGATGAAGAAGGCGCGCCCGTCACGGGATCGCGCGACAGGGAGTAGACGATGGCGGGAGAGATTCTCGGCGTAATCGGCACGGGCCGCATGGGCGGCCCGATGGCGGGACGATTGATGGACGCGGGCTATTCGCTCGTCGTCTATGACACGCAGGCCGAGGCGACTCAGCCGCTGGTCAAGCGCGGCGCACTGCTCGCCAGTTCGCCGGCCGACGTCGCTTCACGCTCCGACATCGTGCTCGCCAGCCTGCCGACGCCCGACATCGTCAAGGCTGTTGCGCTCGGCCAGGACGGCATCAGCAGCGGCAACCGTACGAAGATCGTCATCGATCTCTCGACGTCTGGGCCCGGCGCAGCGAAGTTCGTTGCCGAAGGCCTGAAGGCCAAGGGGATGACGCTGGTGGATGCGCCCGTGAGCGGCGGCATCAAGGGCGCCGTCAACGGCACGCTGGCGGTGATGGTCTCATGCCCGCAGGCGACTTACGACACCGTGCAGCCGATCCTGAAGAACTTCGGCAAGCTGTTCTACACCGGCGACAAGCCGGGCGTGGCGCAGACCGCCAAGCTCGCCAACAATCTGATGGCAGCAGCCGCGCTCGTCATCACCTCGGAAGCCGTCGCGATGGGCGTCAAGGGCGGCGTCAACGCAAAAGTGCTGATCGACATCATCAACGCCAGCAGCGGCCGCAACAGCGCCTCCGAAGACAAATTCCCCCGCGCGGTGCTGCCCGGCACCTTCGATTTCGGCTTCGCCACCGGCCTCTCCTACAAGGACGTCCGTCTTTGCGTGGACGAGGCCGAGGCGATGGGCGTGCCGATGGTCTGCGGCGCGGTCGTGCGGCAGATGCTGGCGATCACCAATGCCAAATACGGCGCCTCATCCGACTTCACCTCGATCGCCAAGGTGCTCGAAGAGTGGGCCGGGGTCGAGATGCGCGGCTGATCGCACAAGCCAGGGGAGAACGACCGGCGATGACGACGGGCCCGTCAAGATCAGGCAAGATGCCGCTCGCGCGCCAGATGGCGCGGAGCGTGCTCGCGCGGGATCTCGGAGATTTCGGGCCGGAAATCATCGCCAAGGCAAAACTCTGCCTGCTCGACTTCCTGTCCTGCGCCTTCGAGGCGGGCCATCATCCCTGGAGCCGCCAGGCGATTGCGATCGCGCAAGCCGGCGACAGCGCAACGATCATCGGGACGTCGCAACTCTCCTCGCCGGCCGATGCAGCTTTCGCCAATGCGGTGATGGGGCACGGTCTCGTGCGCGAAGACATGCATGCGGCCAGCATCGCGCACCACGGCGTGGTGATCTGGCCGGCCCTTCTCGCGCTGTCCGAACAGGCGCCGCTGCACGGCGCCAGACTGCTGACGGCCGCCATCATCGGCTATGAGACCGGCGCAAGGATCGGCCGCGCGCTGCGGACCTCGGACCTCGCACGCCTCTATCGCCCGACCGGCCTCGTGGCCCCCTTGGGCGCCGCGCTCGCGGGAAGTTTTGCACGCGGCCTTTCCGAGGACCAGGCCACCAGCGCGATCGCGATCGCGGCCAATACCTCCAGCGGACTCAACGAGTGGCCGCATACCGGTGGCTCCGACATGTATTTCCATCCGGGCTTTGCAGCCAGCAATGCGATCAAGGCAATTGGCCTGGCCGCAGCCGGCGCCTTTGGCTCGGAAACCATACTGGAGGGTGAAGCCGGCCTGTTCGCCGCTTATCGCCGCCAGGCCGCGCCGGACAGCATCGCGCTCTTCCCCAATGGCGAGTGCGAGATCATGGCCGTCTACAACAAGCCGGTGCCGGCCTGCAATTTCGCGCAGACCGCCGCGCAAGCGGCGCTACGCGTTTCGCACGAACTCGCCAGCGCGGAGGAGATCGACCGGGTCGTCATTCGCGCGCCGGATGCCGCCGTTCGCTACCCCGGCTGCGACTCCATAGGTCCCTACCGCAATGCGCTTCAGGCCAAGATGAGCATTCCCTTCAGCGTCGCGGCGACGCTGGCGCGGGGCGAGATCGAGGAAGACAATTACGCCGAGCTCGACGATGCCGACGTCATCCGCCTGATCTCGGTGACCGAGCTCAAGGCTGACGCCGGCTTCACCGCCGCCTTCCCCGGCAAGCAGGGTGCCGAAGTGTCCGTGCAGCTGCGCGACGGCCGGACCATCCGGCACGCTCTGCCCGACGTCATTGCCGCGACACCTGCGGATATTCGCGCACGCTTTCGCAGCTCGGCAGCGGGAGTCCTCGGTGAGGACCGCGCGCGTCGGCTCGAGCAACTCATCGACGATTGCGAGCAGCTCGGCAATGCAGGCGACATCGCCGCGCAGTGCCGCCTGAACGCAACGGAACGGGCTTTACGATCGGCATCATGAGAAGTGCCGGAGAGTACGGGGGAAACATGGTCGATCTCGAGACCAGCTTAGAATTGTCAGCGGCGCGGAGGCGAGGCTGATGGAAGGATTCCTGCAAGCGCTCGCCGCGGGGCTTTTGATCGGCGCCGTCTACGGCCTGATGTGCGTCGGGCTCGGCCTGATCTTCGGCGTCATGCGCGTCATCAACTTCGCCCATGGCGATTTCATGATGCTCGGCATGTACACCGCCTTCTATCTCTTCACCGCCGCCGGCATCCAGACATTGTTCGGCAATGCCGTCGGGCCGTTCGTCGCCATCCTGCTGGCCGGACCGGTGCTCGCAATGTTCGGCTATTTCGTGCATCGGGCGCTGATCTCGCACGTGTCGGGGACGCGCACCGCCTCGCTCGAAGGCGAAGGCCATTACGCCCAGCTCATCCTCACGCTCGGCATCGCGCTGATCCTGCAGAATGGCGGCCTCATAGTGTTCGGCTCCGTGCTGGCCTCGATCCGCACGCCGCTGTCGAGCTCGGCATGGGAGCTCGGTCCCTTCTTCGACATGAGCATCTTCCTCAACAAGGCCCGCAGCATCGATATGATCGTCTCGCTGGCGATCATGATCCTGCTCTCGCTGCTGATCACGCGCACGCGGATCGGCAAGTCGCTCCGCGCCGCCGCGGACAATCCGACGGCTGCGACCTATATGGGCATCGACGTCGACCGCGCGCATCGCACCGCCTTCGCATTGGGCTGCGGCATCACCGCGATTGCCGGCGGCCTGCTTGCCACCAACTACCCGTTCCACCCCTTCGTCGGCCTCGAATACGTCATCGTCATGTATGCCGGCGTCGTGCTCGGCGGCATGGGCAGCATCATCGGCGCGTTCTGGGGCGGCATGACGATCGGCCTCGTGCAGCAGATGTCGACGCTGATCCTGCCGACGCAATTGCAGAACGCCGCGATCTTCGCCGTCTTCCTCCTCATCATCTTCTTCCGTCCGCAGGGCTTCTTCGGGCGCATGGTCGAGAGGACGTGACCATGCTCCGGATGCGCTCCTTTCTGCCTCCCCTGCTCTTCACACTCGCCTATGCGGTCGTATCGCTCGGCGTTACCAACTCCTACTATCAGCTGATCCTGACGCTGGTGCCGGTGTGGGCGGTGTTCGGGCTGTCGTGGAATCTGCTCAGCGGCTACACCGGCCTGATCTCGTTCGGTCACGCCGCCTTCTTCGGGATCGGCGCTTACGCGACCGCGCTCGGGCAGATCTATTTCGACATCTCGCCCTGGCTGCTGATCCCGGTCGCCGCCATGCTCGGCGGCATCGCCGGGCTCCTGATCGGTTTTCCGACCTTCCGCCTGCAGGGCCACTACTTCGCGCTGGCGATGCTCGCCTACCCGCTCGCCATTCTCTACGTGTTCGAATGGCTCGGCTTCCAGGAGGTGACGCTTCCGATCAAGCGCGAGGCGCCGATCGCCTACATGCAGTTCGCCGATCCGCACCTCTACACGCTGCTTGGGCTGGCGCTCATGCTCGCCACCATCGTTCTGACGCAGGTGATCGAGCGATCGCGCTTCGGCATGGCGCTGCTCGCGATCAAGCAGAACGAGGCTGCGGCCGAAGCCGCCGGTATCAACACGCTGGCCTGGAAGTTGCGCGCGATCACGCTCAGCGGGGCGATCGCCGCCGCCATCGGCGGGTTCTACGCGCAGGTGCTGCTGGTCGTGACCCCGGCATCGGTGTTCGGCATGCTGGTGTCCGCGCAGGCGCTGACGGTCGCGATGTTCGGCGGCGTCGGCACGGTCTGGGGCCCGGTGATCGGCTCGGTGATCCTGATCCCGCTCGCCGAGATCCTGCACGCCGAAGCCGGCGCGCGCATCCCCGGCATTCAGGGCGTCATCTTCGGCATCGCCATCGTCTGCGTCATCCTGCTCGCGCCGGAAGGCCTGTTCTGGAAGCTGCGCGACCTCCTGCGCAAGCGCACCGCATCCAAGGCGGCGGTCAGTGATACACCGGAAGCAGCAGCTGCCAACGTGACGGCCCTGAAGCCGGCTGCGCGACAGCGTGCCGCCACCGGCGAGGTCGTGCTCGAAGTGAAGAACCTCTCGCGGTCCTTCGGCGGCCTCAAGGCCGTGCAGGACGTCAGCTTCAAGCTGCACGAGAACGAGATCCTCGGCATCATCGGCCCCAACGGCGCCGGCAAGACCACGCTGTTCAACCTCCTCAACGGCTTCCTCAAGCCGAGCCAGGGCGAGGTGCTGATCGACAGCCGCAACATGTCGGGCCAGCGGCCGCACGTGATCTGCGAGGCCGGCATCGGCCGCACCTTCCAGGTGATGCGGCCGTTCCTGCGCATGTCGATCCTCGACAATGTCGTGGTCGGCGCCTATGTGCGCGCCCGCACCGACGATGAGGCGCGCAAGATGGCCGCCGACGCGGTCGTCCGCGTCGGGCTCTCTGCCGTCGCCGACCGTGTCGCCGGCGAGCTCTCGACCAAGGAGCTGCGGCTGATGGAGCTGGCCCGCGCGATCGCGGGCCAGCCGCGCATCCTGCTGCTCGACGAGACACTCGCGGGCCTCGGCCACGGCGAGGCCGACGAGGTCGTGGCCGTGATCCAGCAGCTCGCGCGCGACGGCATGACCATCGCGATCATCGAGCACACCATGCAGGCGATGGTGCGGCTGGTCGACAGATTCCTCGTGCTCGACCACGGCGCCGTCATCACCGAAGGCCTGCCGGAAGTGGTGACGCGCGACAATCGCGTGATCGAGGCCTATCTCGGCAAGAAATGGGTGGGCCATGCTGCGAATTGAGCGATTGAGCGCGGGCTATTCGGCCAAGCCCGTCCTGAACGACGTCTCGATCAATGTCGGCGCGGGCCAGTTCGTCGCGATCGTCGGACCCAACGGCGCCGGCAAGACCACGCTGTTCAAGACGATCTCCGGCATCGTCAAGCCGAGTGGCGGCGCGATCACGTTCGACGGCGTCGATCTGCTCGCGGTGCCGCCGCCACAGCGCGCCCATCTCGGCATCGCCCACGTCCCGGAGGGACGCCAGGTCTTCCCGTCACTGACCGTGATGGAGAATCTGGAGATGGGCGCGATGACCGAAAGCGGCCGGCGGGACTGGCAGGCCAATATCGAACGCATCTTCGAATGGCTGCCGGTGCTGAAGGAGCGCCGCGATCAATTCGCGGGCACGATGTCCGGCGGCCAGCAGCAGATGCTCGCGATCGGCCGCGGCCTCGCCTCCTCCCCGAAGCTTCTGATGCTGGACGAGCCCTCAATGGGGCTGGCGCCCTCGACTGCGGACTTCATCTTCGAGCGGCTGATCGAGATCCGGCGCCAGTCCGGGCTGACCATGCTGCTGGTCGAGCAGCGCGTCGCGGAAGCGCTGGAATCCGCCGACCACGGCTATGTCCTCGAAGCCGGACACGTCGTGCTCGAAGGCAACAACGCCACGCTGCGCGCCGACGACCGCGTGCGGAAGGCCTATCTCGGCATGTGACGACGATAAAAAAACAGGGACCTGGGAGCAAACAAAATGGACAAGACATCGAAAAGCAAAATATCGACGGGCCTCACGCGCCGCACCGTGCTCTCCGGCGCCGCGGCCGTCGGCCTCGCCGGTGTAGCGCGCGCGCAGGCACCTGGCGAGATCAAGGTCGGACTGATCGTGCCGCTGTCGGGCATCTACACCCGCCCCGGCCAGGTGATGAAGATGGGCGCCGAGATGGGCATCGAGCACATCAACGCGCAGGGCGGCATCAAGGCGCTCGGCGGCGCCAAGCTGAAGCTGGTCGTGATCGACTGCGGCGATACCACAGAAAAAGCCAAGAACGCGGCGCAGCGCATGGTGGCGCAGGAGCCTGATCTGGTCGCCGCCACCGGCTCCTATCTGTCCTCCTTCACGTTGGCCGTCACCGAGGTGACCGAGCGCGCCGAACTGCCGGTGCTGACGCTGTCCTATTCGGACCTGCTGACTGACCGCGGCTTCAAATACATCTTCCAGACCGCCGCGACCGCGAGCCGCCAGTCCGAGCTCGGCCTGCCGACGCTGATGAAGCTCGCCGAGAACGCCTCGGGCAAGAAGCCGAAGACCGTGGCGATGTTGATGGACAACACCGCGACGTCGGTGGCCACCGCCAAGGCTCTCAAGGAGCGGCTGTTCGCGCAGGAGGGCCTCCAGCTCGTCGTCGAGGAAGTCTGGACCCCGCCGCTGTCGGATGCGACGCCGCTGATCCAGAAGGTTCGTTCGGCAAAGCCCGACCTGCTGCTGTTCATGCCCAATGCGGTGTCGGACGCCAAGCTGGGCCTCGAGAAGATCAGCGAGTTCGGCCTCGGCCAGGGCAAGATCCCGACCGTGTCCTTCAGCATCACCATTGCCGAGCCCGACATGCTGCAGAGCGTGAGCCCGGAGACGGTGCAAGGCATCATGACCATCGTCGCCAATTGGGGCTCGAAGGGCCACGAGGCGCTGATCGCCGAGCTCAAGACCAAATACAAGGAGCCCTGGATGACGCAGAACGTCATCTCGACCTATGGCGACATGTGGCTGATGAAGGAAGCCCTGGAGAAGGCCGGCAAGGCCGACCGCAACGCGGTCGCGCAGGCCTTCCGCACCATGGATGCCGGTCCGTCGAAATATTATCCGGGCGGTCAGCTCAAATTCGACGAGAAGGGCCGCCGGGTCGGCGCCGGCGTCGTCATCGTGCAATGGCAATCGGGCGTGCCTGTCACCGTTTATCCGCCCGAGCTCGCGCAGGCGCAGCCGTTCTGGCCGAAGAAATCCTGACAACGTCGCGCAATTTTTCAGGGAGGAGAATTGTCATGACTGCCAAGAGCAAGATCACGATATCGCGGCGAACGCTGCTGGCCGGCGCCTCCGGCACGCTGATCGCGTCCCGCGCCGGCTGGGCGCAGCAACCTTCTGAAGTGAAGGTCGGCCTGCTGGTGCCGATCTCGGGACTCTATGCCCGCCCGGGAACGGTGATGCGCGAAGGCGCCGAGATGGCGATCGACCACATCAACGCGCAAGGCGGCGTCAAGGCGCTCGGCGGCGCCAAGCTGAAGCTCGTGGTGCTGGATTCCGGCGACACCACCGAGAAGGCCAAGAACGCGGCGCAGCGTATGGTGGCGCAGGAGACCGATCTGGTCGCGGCCAGCGGCGCCTATCTGTCCTCGTTCACCCTCGCCGTGACTGAAGTGACCGAGCGCGCCAACCTGCCGATGCTCACCCTCTCCTACTCCGACCTGATCACCGAGCGCGGATTCAAATACGTGTTCCAGACCGCGGCCACCGCGGGGTCGCAGGCACGACAAGCGTTGCCCCAGCTCATCAAGCTGGCGGAGACGGCTTCCGGCAAGCGACCGAAGACGGTCGCGATCCTCACCGATAACACGGGGGCCTCGATCGCCTCCGCCAAGGCGATGCGCGACGGCCTGCTGGCGGAGAACCAGTTGCAGCTGATCGTCGACGAGACCTTCACCCCGCCGCTGGCGGATGCGACATCGCTGGTGCAGAAGATACGTTCGGCCAAGCCCGATCTGTTGTTCTTCCTGCCGACCGTGATCTCGGACGCAAAGCTGCTGCTCGAGAAGATGAACGAGTTCGGCCTCGGCCAGGGCAAGATTCCGACGATCTCCTTCGGCATCGCGATCGCCGAGCCCGACATGCTGCAGACCGTTAGCCCCGAGCTGCTCCAGGGCGTGTTGACCTGCGTTGCCAGCTGGGGCGCCAAGGGCCATGAGGCGCTGATCGCCGAGTTGAAGACCCGCTACAAGGAGCCGTGGATGACACAGAACGCGATCTCCACCTATGGCGACATGTGGGTGATCAAGGACGCGCTGGAGAAGGCCGGCAAGGCCGATCGCGTCGCCGTCGGCGAAGCGCTGCGCACCATGGATGGCGGCCCCTCGAAATATTACCCACTGGGCGAGATCAAGTTCGACGAGAAAGGCCGCCGCGTTGGCGCGGGCATGACCATCGTGCAGTGGCAAGCCGGCATTCCAGTCACGGTGTTCCCGCCCGAACTCGCCCTGGCAAAACCGTTCTGGCCCAAGAGCTGACCTAAGAGCTGACAACACCAAACCAAGAAACGGAGATCACAATGGACAAGGCGACCTACGACCGCGGCCTCGAAATCCGAAAGAGCGTGCTCGGCAACGAATTCGTCGACAAGGCGATCGCCTCCGCCGATGAGTTCAACCGGCCGATGCAGGATCTGACCACGGAATATTGCTGGGGTTACGTCTGGGGCCGCGAAGGCCTCACCCGCAAGACACGCAGTTTCCTCAACCTCGCAATGCTCTGCGCGCTCAATCGCCCGCACGAGCTGAAGACCCATGTCCGTGGCGCGCTCGCCAATGGCGCGACCAAGGAGGAGATCCGTGAGGTCTTCATGCAGGTCGCGATCTATTGCGGCGTGCCGGCGGGCGTCGATGCGTTCCGGAACGCGAAGGAAGTCTTCGCCGAGCTCGACAGGAAGTAGCGGAGCGTGGCCGCGATGAAGGGCAAATGGGCACTCGTGACCGGTGCGACCGCGGGCCTCGGCCTCGCCGTCGCGGAGGGCCTTGCCGGCGCGGGCGCCAATATCGTCCTGCACGATCTCGCTCAGCCGAAACAGGTCGCAGATGATCTGCGCGCCCGCTTCGGCGTCGAGGTCATCGCAGCCGGCGCCGATCTGTCCCGGCGCGAAGCGATCGAGCCCATGATGGCGGACCTGCTCGATCGCTGCGGCGCCATCGACATCCTCGTCAACAACGCCGTCGTGCGGCATTTCTCTGCCATCGACCAGTTTCCGCCCGAGCGCTGGGACCAGGCCCTCGCCGTCAATTTGTCGGCGCCGTTCCACCTCATCCGCCTGGCGCTGCCGGCGATGAAGCAGCGCGGCTGGGGCCGGATCATCAATATGGGCTCGATCTATTCAAGCCGCGCGGTCGAGGACCGCATCGACTACGTCACCACCAAGACAGCGATCGCAGGCATGACCCGCGCGGTGGCCATCGAGACGGCGCGCAGCGGCATCACCTGCAACACGCTCTGCCCCGGCACGCTGCCGACACCCGCCATCCTGAACAAGATCGCGACGATGGCATCGAACAGCGATCGTCCGGTCGAGGACGTGACGCGCGACTATCTCGGCGAGCGTCAGCCGACGCAGCGCTTCGTCGAAATGGATGCGGTCGCCGCCATGGTCGTCTTCCTCTGCGGTCCGGCCGCAAACGACATCACCGGCGCCAGCCTGCCGATCGACGGCGGCTGGTCGGTTGCATGAGAACTGGAATGGGAGTGCTGCGATGACTGAACAATCGGGACAAACCGTCGTGCTGACCGGTGCCGCCGGCGGTATGGGACGGGCCATCACCAAGGCGCTGCTCGACAGCGGCCGCCGCGTCGTGCTGGTCGATCGCGACGCAAAGGCGCTGCAGGAATTCGCGGCAACGTGCGGCGACGCGGTATTTCCGATCCAACTCGACATCAGCGACGCCAAGGCTGTGGATGCCCTGCCGAACGCCATTCCCGCCCACTTCAAGCCGGTCGAAATTCTCATCAACAATGCCGGCCACGACATCGGCGGCCGGACGCGCTTCGACATCGGTTCTGCGGACGACTGGTCCAACATCATCCAGACCAATCTGATCGGCCTGATGCGCGTCACGCGCGCGATCCTTCCCGGCATGGTCCAGCGCAACGTCGGCCATGTCGTCAACATCAGCTCCATCAACGCGGTGCGGATCGTGCCCGACATGGCCGCGTACAGCACCAGCAAGGCGGGCGTGCACATGTTCACCGAAACCCTCCGGGGCGAGCTGGCGGAAACCGCGATCCGGGTTACCGAGCTGCAGCCCGGCCTGACCCGGACCAACATCATCCTGACCCGCTACCGCGGCGATCAGCAGAAGGAAAAGGACTATTTCGACCAGTTCAGGATGGCACTCGATCCGGCCGATATCGCCCGTTCGATCGTCTTCGCGCTCGACCAGCCCGCCCACGTTCAAATTGCCGAAATGATGATTCTGCCTGTAAACCGGTACTGAGTTTTCCCGAACAGGACCCGGACATGGAAAGACGCCGCGAATTGCAGTCGACACTCCGCATCGAGGACGTCCCGACCGTCCGGGCGATGGTGGCGCAGAAGCTGCGTGAGGCGATCATGTCGGGGACGCTTAAACCGGGCCAGCGCCTGGTCGAGCGCGAGCTTTGCGAGATGATGGGCGTCAGCCGCCCCTCGATCCGCGAAGCGCTGCGTGCGCTCGAAGCCGACGGGCTGGTCAATACGGTTCCGCACCGCGGCCCCGTCGTGTCCACGATCAGCCTCGAAGAGGCCCGGCAGCTCTACGCGGCACGCGCGGTGCTCGAGGGCTTCGCCGGCCGCGAATGCGCCAGGCTTCACGACCCCGAGGTCGCGCGCCGGATCGGCGACGCCCTGACACGGCTGAAGGCCGCCGCCGCCAAGCAGGACCTCGTCGGCAGCCTCGAAGCCAAGACCGATTTCTACGCGGCGCTGATCGGCGGCTGCCGCAATGCCTTCATCGAACGCATGCTCAAGCCGCTGCACGATCGCATCCAGCTGCTGCGGATCACCTCGATGTCGCAGCCGAAGCGGATCAACAAGAGCCTTCGCGAGGTCACCGCGATCTGGCGCGCGATCCAGAACGGCGATCCGGATCTCGCCGAGCGTTGCTGCGTCGACCACATCAATGCGGCTGCGGTGGCCGCGCTCGACATGATCGAAAAATCGTCGGCGGCCAAGGAGGCGGCGCCTTCCGACGACTAGAACAACGCCGCCAGGGAGTGTTCGATGAAGTTTCTCGTACGATCGCTGATCCTGCTCCTCCTGCTCTGCCCTCGCGATGCGGCGATCGCGGACGACTACCCCGCCCGCCCGGTCACGGTCATCGTGCCGTTCTCCGCCGGCGGTCCCGGCGACGTCATCGCGCGTATCCTCGGCAGCGCCATGAGCGCGACACTGAAACAGTCCATCGTCATCGAGAATGTCGTCGGCGCCGGCGGCACGCTCGGCACCAACCGCGTCGCCAAGGCGGCCGCGGATGGCTACACGCTGCTGCTGATGCATGTCGGCCAGGCCACCGCCCCTGCCCTCTATGCCAAGCTGCCGTTCGACCCGGTCGGCGACTTCGCCCCGATCGGGCTGGTCACCGACGTCCCGATGATCCTGGTGGCGCGGCCGAACTTTCCGGCCAAGGATCTCAGCGAGCTGGTCACGCACATCCGCAATGCCGGTGACAAGGTCACTTTCGGCAATGTCGGCCTCGGCTCGGCCTCGCAGCTCTGCGGCCTGATGTTCATGAGCGCCACGGACACCAAGCTCACCCCGATCTACTACAAGGGCGGCGGACCGGCGCTGAACGACGTCATCGCCGGCCATATCGACGTCTATTGCGATCCCGCGACCGGGCCGACGCCGTACATCCAGTCGAAGACGATCAAAGGCTATGCCATCACCAGCAAGACGCGTGTCGCGACGCTGCCTGATGTGCCGACCTCGACTGAAGCCGGCGTTCCCGAGTTCAATGTCACGACCTGGTACGGCCTCTACGCACCGCGCGGCACGCCCAAGCCCGTCGTCGATCATCTCGTGGGCGCACTGCAGACGGCGCTGAAGGATCCCGCGCTGATCAGCCGCTTTGCCGAGCTCAGCATGGCGCCGGTCGAGCCTGAGCGCGCGACGCCGGAAGCCCTCGAAACGTTCCTGAAAGCCGAGATCGGCAAATGGGGACGGATCATCAAAGCGGCCGGAATCGAACCGCAGTAGGTTCGCGCCATGTTCTGATCAAGTGCAGAAATATCCGAGATTTCAAAGGGAAAATTGACTTTTGGGCACTCGAGTGGCGGCCGCGTTGAGAGTTCAGGTGCAGTTCCAGCTGATCGGTGCACTTTTCCGTAGGTCGGCCGAGCCCCATTGCGGGACTTCGTCGCGAGGCGTAATTTTCAACTCTACGTAGCTCATTCGAAAGCATCTATCGGGTTCGGCCTAGCGGGAGCGAGCAATGGCGGATGTCCCATGGCACCTTTCCGGTGACTATTTCGAGAATTGCAGTTGCAGCATCGTGTGTCCCTGTCTGGTGTCGGCGGCGCCTCCATTGACCGCGAGACCGACCGAGGGCTTCTGCAACGTACCGCTGATCTTCCACATCGAAAGCGGCCGCTATGGTGAGATCGAGCTCGATGGACTCAACGTCCTCGTGATCCTCCACGCACCTGGGGTCATGGCAGACGGAGATTGGTCGGTGGCCGCCTATATCGATGAGCGCGCCAGTGATGAGCAGACCGAGGCCATGGCTGCGATCTTCACCGGCGGTGCCGGCGGTCCGATGGCCGCGTTCACGCCGCTGATCAGCAAGAACCTGGGGGTGCGCAAGGTCCCGATCACGTTCCGGATCGACGGCAAGACTCGGTCCGCGGAAATCCCCGGCATCCTGCACATGTCCGTCGATCCCCTGCCAACCATGCATCCGAGCGGGGAGATGTGGGCGAACATCGGCCATCCGGTCAGCCCCGATGCCATGGTGATGGCCGTCGGCGCCGCGGGCAATACTTTCAGCGATCATGGCATGCGCTGGGATAATTCCGGCAGGAACGGCCTCTATGCGCCGATCCGCTGGTCGAACCAGGCGTGATGTAAACTTCCGATACCGGCCTGCGTCAGGGCCGCCAATTTCGATCGCAAATGAAGGACAGCCCACTGGAAACCGTGCTGCGTCGCGATCGCTGGATCGTCGGCGGCGCGATCGGCCTCATTGTCGCGCTGGCATGGAGCTATGTGCTCTGGCTCGCCAACGACATGGACATGGGCGGCATGGACATGACCGGATTCCGCATGATCCCGGCCGGGATCGGAATCATGCTGCCGACGAGCGAGGCGTGGCGAACGTTCGAGTTCGCCTACGTGCTCCTGATGTGGGCGGTGATGATGATCGGAATGATGGCCCCCTCCGCTGCGCCCATGATCCTGATGTACGCCCGCGTCGGCCGACAGGGCAAAGCACAGGGCAAGCCGTTCGCCGCGACCGGCTGGTTTGCGGCCGGTTATCTCCTCGCCTGGTGCGGCTTTTCGCTGGCAGCCACCTTTCTCCAATGGGCGGTCGAGCGGGCCGCCTTGCTGGATTCCCGGATGGCGCTCGCAAGCAACCTGCTCGGCGCCATCGTGCTGGTCGCGGCGGGTGTCTATCAATGGACGCCGTTGAAGAACGTCTGTCTCGCTCAATGCCAGTCGCCGTTTCTGTTCCTGATGCGCCATGGCGGCTTTCGCAGCGACCTGCGCGGCTGCCTGCTGCTGGGACTTCGGCACGGAGGCTATTGTGTCGGTTGCTGCTGGGTCTTGATGGCGCTGTTGTTCGTAGGCGGCGTGATGAACGTGCTCTGGATCGCGGTTTTGGCGCTGCTTGTCCTCCTGGAGAAAGTTACGCCGGTCGGACGATGGATCGCGCGCGCTGCAGGGATTGCATGTGTGGCCGCGGGCGCCTGGCTGCTGGTGTTCTTGCCGCAGTCGTGAGCAACCTCTGAACGGGCCGCCGCTCGTCTTTCGAGCCGTCCGGCATTCTGCCTGCCCCGACCGCTCCGTGCAGGGCAAAGAACAATCACTTGAACGTTCGTAACTCCAGCTGAGCCGCAAAACGGCTTGACGACGACCCCAGCAATGAATGTAATGTTATAACATTACATATCCGGTCCCGATGCCCAACCGTCACCCTATCCCCTTGAAAAGACTGTTCGATCTCCATGCGAAAACTCCCCGTCACCGTCTTGTCCGGCTTCCTCGGGGCTGGAAAGACCACTTTGCTGAACCACGTCCTGAACAACCGGCACGGCCTGAAAGTGGCGGTGATCGTCAACGACATGAGCGAGGTGAACATCGATGCGGATTTGGTCCGTGGTGGCGGTGCGAACCTGTCCAGGACTGACGAGAAGCTCGTCGAGATGACCAATGGGTGCATCTGCTGCACGCTGCGCGACGACCTCCTGAAGGAGGTGCGCGCCCTCGCCGAAAACGACCGGTTCGATTATCTGCTGATCGAATCCACCGGCATCTCCGAGCCGCTGCCGGTTGCGGCGACCTTCGACTTCCGTGCCGAGGACGGCGAAAGCCTCTCCAACGTGGCACGCCTCGACACCATGGTCACCGTGGTCGACGCGGTGAATCTGCTGAGGGATTATTCATCGACGGATTTCCTGGAGCTGCGCGGCGAAGCGCTGGCGAACGACAAGCGCACGCTGGTCGATCTCCTCGTCGAGCAGATCGAATTTGCCGACGTGATCGTGCTCAACAAGGTCGATGACGCCTCGCCGGCACAACGCGAAGCAGCGCGAAAGATCATCCGCGCGCTCAATCCGGAAGCGGAGCTGATCGAAGCCAACCACAGCCGGGTCGCCTTCGATCGCATTCTCGACACCGGCCGGTTCGACTTCGAAAAGGCGCAAGCGCATCCGCTCTGGTTCAAGGAACTCTACGGCTTTGCCGATCACGTGCCGGAGACGGAGGAATACGGCGTGAGCAGCTTCGTCTATCGCGCGCGCCGGCCGTTCGATCCCGAAAAGTTCGACAAGTTCGTGCGAGAGCCCTGGCCCGGCGTCATTCGCGCCAAGGGACATTTCTGGCTGGCAACGCGGCCGCAATGGCTGGGCGAGATCAGCCAGGCCGGCGCGATCACGCGCACGGAGGCCCTTGGATTCTGGTGGGCGAGCGTGCCTGCGGAACGCTGGCCGGACGACCCGTTCTGGCGCAAGCGGTTGCGCGCGAACTGGAACGACGTCTATGGCGATCGTCGCCAGGAAATCGTGTTCATCGGCGCGGGCATGGACGAGCGCGCGCTCCGCGCACGCCTGGATGCCTGCCTTGTGCCGGGCAAGCCGGCCATGAACGTCACGGAATGGGCGAAGCTCGCAGACCCGTTTCCGGTCTGGCGGCGCGCGAACGAAATCGTGGAACGCGAATGAGCAACGTCGTCCGCTTCGTCTCTAAATCCGAACTCGAGCGGCAGCGCCTCATCCGCGAGGCGCGTGCGATCTACGACAGCATCTTCCCGCCGGACGTCCCCGCCGGCGGTTGCGCGCATGATCCGTCAGATCAATGGGCGGCGCACGAAGCCGCCGCCGAAATCCAGCCCAAACAACAATAGGGATGAAGGTGGTGCGCTCGGAGGGACTCGAACCCCCACGATTTTACTCACTGCCACCTCAAGGCAGCGCGTCTACCAGTTCCGCCACGAGCGCTTTGGGGATGCCGGCTTGAGGCTTGAAAGCCGGCCGGATCAACGGCGCCGATCTAACAAATCCATCAGAGGGGTACAAGCCTGCAAAGGCCCTGAATTCCACAGCTTTGCAGGAAAGTTCCTGGCCTTCCCCCGAATCGGCCCTTACCGCAGGTCCAGTGCCCTACCGCATGCCCGGGCCGCGACCGCGTGCACCGGGCCCTATCGGGTCCCCGGCGTGCGCGGCAGCATCTGCTTGACCTCGACCGCGATCCGGTTGCGGTCGACCAGCACGACGCCGGAGGCGACCGGCAGATTATTGGCCAAAACCTTGACCTCATCGGCCTCAGTTGCGTCCAGCTCGATGATGGCGCCGCGGGAAAGACGTAATACTTGATGGATCGGCATCGTGGTCGTCCCGAGGACGACCATGAGATCCACGGTGACTTTATCGAGAGTGGGCACTGTCAGGACCGCCGCAACCAGGGACTAAGGACCAAGGACTTAGAACAAGGCCTTGGCATTTGCGCCTGCAATGATCACCACGTTATGGTTAGCCAATGGTTAATTTGCCCCAAAACCCGCGCCAAGAGCTGGATTTGACGTCGTTTTCGACATCCCGGGGCCAGCCCGTGGAGTGGCGAATCTCGGACGCGCCAGTGCCCTATCTGGAGGCGGTGGCCGCCATGGAAGCCCGGGTCGCCGCCATTGCCGCGGGCGAGGCCCCGGAGCTGGTCTGGCTGCTCGAACACCCCCCGCTCTACACCTCCGGCACCTCGGGCAAGGATAGCGACCTGCGCGACCCCCGATTCCCGATCTTCGCCACCGGGCGCGGCGGGCAGCTCACCTATCACGGGCCGGGCCAGCGGGTTGCCTATGTCATGCTCGACCTCAAGCGCCGTCGGCCTGACGTCCGGGCCTATGTCGCGAGCCTGGAGGAGCTGATTCTGCGCACGCTCGCCGCCTTCAATGTCCGCGGCGAGCGGCGCGAGGACCGGGTCGGCGTCTGGGTCAGGCGACCCGACAAGGGCGAAGGTTACGAGGACAAGATCGCGGCGATCGGCGTGCGGCTGAAGCGCTGGGTCTCGTTCCACGGCATCGCCATCAATATCGAGCCGGAGCTGTCGCATTTCACCGGCATCGTACCGTGCGGCGTGGTCGATCCCCGCTACGGCGTTACCTCTCTGGTCGATCTCGGCCAGCTCGTGACCATGGCTGAGGTCGACATCGCGCTTCGGCAGGCGTTCGAGGAGCTGTTCGGGCCGACCAAGGCGTTGGTGCCCGAAGCGGCGGTCTAGCATTGCTTCCTGAACAATTCCGAGGTTCAGTTCCGCACCGCGAGCTGACGATCAGGCCGCGGGTGAGATGGCTCACCCGCGGCCTGCAACCTCACGCCGCCTGCAGCGACACGTCGAGCTTGCCGGCGATGTAGCGGCGTTCCTGGGTGAGGCCGCCGAAACCGTAGGCATCGCCCTTGACCTCGTCGACATGCAGATAGGTCTCGGGATGCAGCGGCCCCAGAATCTCGGCCATGCGCTTGAACATGGCGGCAAGATAAGCGGCCTTCTCGTCCTTGGTGTTGGTGCCTTCGGTGACGTGGATGTCGATCCAGTAGCTGGCAAGCTTCTGCTCGGCGAGCGACTTGCCGCCGGCGAACCAGTCGCCGGCCTCGACCGACTTCACGATGATGGCAGTCACCTTGGGATCCTTGTGCAGGATCTTTGCGGTGAGCTCGGACACTGCGTTGGCGATCTCGGCCTTCAGCGAGGGCGACTGGCGGGACGAGGTGTAGGACACGGTGATCAGCGGCATGGTGGCTCTCCTCAAGATGCAGCGCGGGATTTGCGCGGCGTTGGTGAGAAGCTAGACCTTCCCTAGTCATTTTGATATCTTATCTCTATTGATACCAGTGATAACGATCCATAATGACAGCCACCCTCGACATCGCCACGATCAAGGCCTTCCTGCTGGTCGCCGACCTCCAGAGCTTCACCCGCGCCGCGGAGGCGCTAGGCACGACCCAGGCGGCGGTCAGTCTCAAACTGCAGCGGCTGGAAACATTGCTGGGAAAACGCCTCGTCGAGCGCTCGCCGCGCGCGGTCCGGCTCACGGCCGAAGGCGCCAGCTTCCTCGATCGCGCCCGCGCGCTGATGGCGGCGCATGACCGCGCGCTGTCCGGCGAGGCCCCGACCGCACAGTCGCTCTCGCTCGGCATCTCCGATCACGCCGCCGGCCCCGAACTGGTGCCGCTGCTGGAACGCCTGCACGCGATGTCGTCAAATCTCACCCTCGCCGTCACCATCGGCTTCTCGCGCGAGATGCAGGATGCCTATGACGCCGGCGAACTGGATGCTGTGATCGTGCGCCAGGAAGGCAGCCGCCGCGGCGGCGAGAAGCTGACGGAGGACGGGTTCGGCTGGTTCGCCGCACGACGCTTCACCCTGCCGAAGGGCGAAGCGCTGCCGCTTGCGACCCTCGCCCCGCCCTGCGGCGTCCGCGCCGTCGCCGTGCGCGCGCTCGACAAGGCCGGCCTCGCCTGGCGCGAGCGCTTTGTCGGCGGCGGCGTCACCGCGGTGGTCGCAGCTGCATTGGCCGGGCTTGCGATTGCGCCGCTGGCGCGGCGGATCGCGCCTCCCGGGCTGGTCGATATTGGACCCGTGCACAAACTGCCCAAACTCGGCAGCTCGAAGGTGATGCTGCATTCGAAGGTCAGCGATCCCGCCAAGCTCGCGGCGCTACGCGCGGTGGCGGCGACGTTCCGGAGCGTGGCGGCCACCTGATGTCTCACAGAATGGCCTCGAACGCGCTGCGCAGCGTTTCGTGCTTGAACACAAAGCCGCGGCTCAGCGCCTTGTTCGGCAGCACGCGCTGACCGCCAAGCAGCAGTTCGTCGGCAATGCCGCCGCCGATCCGGCGCAACAGGCCGCCGGGAATGCGGAAGATCGCGGGCCGATGCAGGCGGCGGCCGAGCTCCTCGGTGAACTTTGCGTTGGTGACGGGGATCGGCGCGGTGGCGTTGACCGGGCCCGACAGATCGGGCGTTGCCATCACATAGGCGATCAGCCGGATCAGATCGTCGCGCTCGATCCAGGACATCCACTGCCGCCCGGTGCCGATGGGACCACCGAGGCCGAACTCGAACGGCGTCAGCATGCGCGTGACGAAGCCCCCTTCGGTGCCCAGCACGAGGCCGATGCGCAAGCAGACGACGCGGACACCAAGCTCCTCCGCCGGCCGCGCCGCCTTCTCCCACGCCGCGCAGAGCTCGTGGCTGAAACAGGCGTGCGACTTGGCGGACTCCGTCAGTACCTGGTCGGCCCACAATCCGTACCAGCCGATCGCGGAGCCGCTGACCAGCACCTCGGGCTTGCGATCGAGCCGTGCGATCAGTTTGACGACCTCACCGGTCATGTCGATGCGTGAGCCAAGAATCTTCGCCCGCTTCGCCTCGGTCCACAAGCCGTTGCCGATCGGCTCGCCGGCGAGATTGACGATGGCGTCGATGGGCGTGTCCGCGCCGAGCTGATCGAGGCTCGTGATCAGCGTGACCGGCGACGGCAGCATCTCGGCCTTGGCGGGGTTCCGGATCAGCGCGATGACGTGATGCCCCGCGGCGCTGAGGCTCGCCGCGAGGCGACTGCCGATGAAGCCGGTGGCGCCCGTGATCAGCACGGTCTTGCGGCCGGGGAGCTTCTCGACGAGCCCCTCGGCGGGAACGCTGCGCATGCGGCCGAGCCGGCGCATTGCGGCAAAATCCCTGAGGCCGCAGAGCCCGGCACCTACCGCGCAGGCGGTCGCGGCGATGCTGAGCAGGCCCTGATAGACGACGATCACGCCAAAGGGCTGCATTGCCCAGTCGATCAGCACGGGCAGCAGCAGCACCAGAATGGCGCCGTAATTGATCGCGAGCAGCGTGTGGTTGATGCGCTCGCTCGGCGGCAGTTTCCGGCTCAGATCTTCCTCGACGAAATCCATCAGCGTGATGACGATCTCGGCGACCAGGATCGCGACGATCAGCATTGCGAGCACGCCATAGACCTCGAGCCAGCCGAGCAGCAGGAATAAGAGCGCATAGAGCATGTTGCGGATGCCATGCAGCTTGAGCTCGAAGCGCTGCGACACCCGCCAGGCCAGGCGCTCGGTGAATTCGTGGTGATAGAAGGTGTCGAACACGCCCATCACGATCTGGATGGCGATGAGCGTCCACAACAGCGGCGTCATGATACGGCCTCCCTGAAGGTGGCGGACTGGTGGATCAGCGCGCCGTAACGTGGATGAATGACATCGAGGGTGAAGCGGAATGCGCCCTCGCCGAGATCGCGGTGCGTCACCGTGAGATCGCCCGGCGTGAGCCAGCGCGGCAAGGGGATCCACAGGCGTCCGAGCTGGAGCCCATAACCGGCGCTGCGGAAGGTCAGCGTCTGGTCCTCGACCGCGGTGCGGAGCGCCATCGAGACGCCGAAGCCGACATATTCCTCGAGCCCGGTCGGACCGGCAAAACGCTTGGCGGAATGGATCACGTGCGGAAAGCCGCGCTTGCGCGCGCAGATGCGGGTCCAGGTCTGACCGCCGGTCGTGCCGTCCTCGGTCACGGTGACGATCATGGGAACACCGGTGTCGCGGCCGGTCGGCAGCGGGCCACCAATCAGGCGCGCAGCTTGGGCGAACCACCAGCCTATCTCGCTGAAGGAGACCTCGTCGACCACGCCGACATAGACGACGCTCTCGCCGTCCGCGACGCGTTTGGAGAAACGCCGCCAGGTCGCGAGCGGCAGGCGGCCCCAATCCTCGTCCGACAGCAGCGCGCGGAAGCGGCGGTCGTCGAGCAGTTTGGTGTGAGCGGAGGTCGATGCGTTGGAGCCTGATAATCGAGCCGACGTCATCGCACCCTCCTCAGCTATTTGGCCTTGCCCAGCGGCAGCAAGCTGACGATCTTCTCGCCAAGCCGCATCAAGGCGACCAGCCGCGGCCGCGGCACCTTCAGCATCTGCATGAACCAGTGATCGGCGAGCTCGGTGAAGGCGAGCATCTCCTTCAGCCGCTTGGCTGCGACCGGATTGATGGTGGGATCGCCGGCGGCATCGGACACGCAGGCCCTGAGCGCCGTGATCGCCGGATCGAGCTCCCGCTCCTTGCGCCGCGCCGCTATTCTGGCGGCGACCTCCCAGATGTCGGTCTCGGCCTCGTAATGGTCGCGGCGGTCACCGAGGATCGGCACCCGCCGAATCAGGTTCCAGGCGAGCAGCTCCCTGAGCGAGTTGGAGACGTTCGAGCGGGCCATGCCAAGCGTGTCGGCGATGTCCTCGGCGGTCATCGGCGCCTCGGCGAGATAGAGCAGCCCGTGAATCTGGCTGACCGAGCGATTGACGCCCCACTCGTCCCCCATGTCGCCCCAATGCAGGATGAAGCGCTCGACGGCGGTGGGGAGTTTCTTCTTTCCGGTTATTTCTGTCATTACAGAAATATCTGACGATAACGTCCCCTTTGTCAAGCGGGTTTCGTCCCGTATACGGGTGCGGGATACTGCCTAAAAATGTCCCAACTTCAGGGAACCATCCGCTTTCTGTGGCGTTTGCTCCCGTCGAGGCAGGGTCCCGGAATGATCGGAAAGTTCAGTCAACAGCGAGACTTGTTCGAGAGCGAGCGCAGTTTCCGGCTGTTGGTTGAGGGAGTTGCGGACTACGCGCTCTACATGCTCGATCCCAGGGGGATCATCACCAGCTGGAATATCGGCGGCGAGCGCATCAAGGGCTATTCGCCCGGGGAGATCCTCGGCCAGCATTTCTCCCGCTTCTACACCGAGACCGACCGTGCCAACGGCAAGCCGGCCCGCGCGCTCGGCATCGCGCGGGAAAAGGGCCGCTATGAGGAGGAAGGCTGGCGCGTCCGCAAGGACGGCACCTTCTTCTGGGCAAGCGTCGTGATCGACCCGATCTACGAGGACGGCGAGCTGGTCGGCTTCGCCAAGATCACACGCGACATCACAGAACGCCGCAATACGCAGCTCAAGCTCGAGGCGATGCAGAAGCAGCTCGCCGAGTCCCAGAAGTTCGATGCGCTAGGACAGCTCACCGGCGGGGTCGCGCACGACTTCAACAACCTCCTGATGATCATCAGCGGCAGCCTGCACATGCTGAAGCGGGGTCCCGACGACGCGGCCAAGGTTCAGCGCGCGATCTCGGCGATCGAGACCGCCACAAAGCGCGGCGCGGCGCTGACCAACCAGCTCCTCACCTTCGCGCGGCGGCAGAGCGTCAATCCGCAGGCGATCGATTTCGCCGAACGCATCGCGGAGATCCGCGAGGTGCTCGATGCCGGCGTCGGCAGTTCCGTACGCCTGGCCTTCGACATCGGCCACGATGTCTGGCCGGTCAAGACCGACGCCTCCGAGCTCGAGACCGCGATGCTCAACCTCGTCATCAATGCCCGCGACGCGATGCCCGACGGCGGCACGGTGACGATCGGCGCGCACAATGTCGTGCTGGACGAGGTGCCCCTCGCCGGCGACTTCGTCGCAATCGACGTCACCGATACCGGGCTCGGCATTCCCTCCGACGTTCTCGACAAGATCTTCGAGCCGTTCTTCACCACCAAGCCGATCGGAAAGGGCACCGGCCTCGGCCTGTCCCAGGTGCACGGCTTCGCCCATCAGGCCGGCGGCACGGTGAAGGTCGCAAGCGAACTCGGCAAGGGCACGACGTTCACCATCCTGTTGCCGCGCGGAGAAGACACGCCGTCGCGAGAGACGGCTGGGGGACCATCCTTCCAAGGCAGCGGCACGGTGCTGCTGGTCGAGGACAATCCCGACGTTGCGCTGGTCAGCATCGGTCTCCTGGAGCAGCTGGGCTACCATGTCCGCCGGGTCGCCGACGCCGAAGCCGCCTTGCGCGAGATCGAGAAAAACGGCGTCGACTTCGTGTTCTCGGACATCGTCATGCCCGGCAAGATGGACGGGCTCAGCCTCGCCCATCGCCTCCGTCAGATCCGCCCTGGCCTGCCGATCCTGCTCGCCACCGGCTACAGCGACGTCGCCGCCGGCGTGCGCGGCGATTTCCCGATCCTGCGCAAGCCCTACGAAATCCACGAGTTGAGCGAAGCAATCGCCAAGCTGCCAAGGTGAGGCTTCGTCTTCACCTCTCCCCGTAAGAACGGGGCGAGGGAGCGCACCGTCTGCGCGGCGAGACCGCCCTACACTGTCGGCAACACCGAGAACGCTTCCCCTGCCCTGCGCAGGTTCAGCTCATCCGCGCTGGCCGTCTCACTCGTCACGCTGTCGACGCGCGAGGACGGCGGGCCATGGCGGCATAGCGCGACCATGTCGGCGACGTGCTTTGGCGCGCCCGCGAACAGCGCTTCGACGCAGCCGTCGCGGCGGTTGCGGACCCAGCCTTCGAGGCCGCTCGCAGTCGCCTGGTACTCGACCCAGGCCCGGTAGCCGACGCCCTGGACGCGGCCGCGGATCATCACCTGAAGGATCGCCCGGCTCATTTTTTCAGCCCGAGAAAGTCGGCGCTGCGCGCCTTGACGTCGGCCTCGCGCATGACGCGGTTGGTCAGGTCCGATGATGCCAGACCTCTCAGCGCCTTCGGCGCCGCGCCCTCGCGCAGCGCCTTCTGTGTTTCATACACGGCTTGCGTCGCAGCGGCGATCGGCGCGTGGCCCTGAAGCGCGATCCGCACGCGCTGGCTAGCGAGATAGTCGGGCGCGCTCAGCTCCTCCGGCGCACCACCGAGCACGATCGGCAGGCGCGTGGCGGCCGCGACGGCCTCGAGCTCCGCGCGCGACTTGATGCCGGTAAAGAACAGCGCATCGACCCCGGTCGCCTCATACGCCTGCGCGCGGCGGATCGCGTCCTCGATCGAGGTGATCGAGGCAGCTCCCGTGCGGCCCATGATGACCAGCGAGGCATCGCTGCGGCCATCGAGCGCGGCCTTCATCTTGCCGACGCCTTCCTCGAGCGAGATCAGCTGCGTCCTCGCCTCACCGAAGGCGGCCGGCAGCAGCGTGTCCTCGATGGTAAGGCCGGCGGCGCCGGCCGCCTCCAGCTCCTGCACCGTGCGACGAACATTGAGCGCATTGCCATAGCCGTGATCGGCATCGACCAGCACCGGCAGCACTGCGGCGCGCGACATCCGCCGCATCTGCTCGGCAAGCTCGGTGAGCGTGATCAGCGTGACGTCGGGGTCGCCGAGCACGGCGAGCGAGGCGACCGAGCCGCCGAACATGCCGAGCGGAAAGCCGAGGTCCTCGGCGATGCGGATCGAGATCGCGTCATAGACCGAGCCCGGATGGATGCAGGCCGAGCCCGACAGGATGAGGCGCAGTTTCTCGCGGCGGGAACGAAAGGCCATGGTGCCTCACTCCAAAATCCTCATCCTGAGGAGCGCGCTCTTGCGCGCGTCTCGAAGGATGCAGGCCCGGCTGTGGCCTCGCCCTTCGAGACGCCGCGCAAGCGCGGCTCCTCAGGGTGAGGGTCGACTGTCGTGCTCCGGAGCGCCTTACGCAAACTCCAGAATCAGGGCGTCCACCGCGAGCGTCGCGCCCGCGCTGGCGTGAACCTTCTTCACGGTGCCGTCCTGCTCGGCGCGCAGTACATTCTGCATCTTCATGGCTTCGACCACCGCGAGCGTCTCGCCGGCCTTGACCTCCTGCCCTTCGGTCACCGCGATCGAGACCACGAGCCCGGGCATCGGGCACAGCAGCTTCTTGCCGGTGTCGGAGGCCGTCGTCACCGGCATCAGCCGCGCCGAGGTCGCTTCCGCTTCGGTCCAGACATAGACGGGGACCTCGACGCCCTGATGCGCGAGGCGAATGCCGTTCGGAATCGGCCGCGCCTGCACCGCGACGAAGTGGCCGTCGATGGTACCCTGCCAGACCGGATCGCCCGGCTTCCACGGCGACTGCAACAGATGCGCATTGCCGGCCTTGCCCTCGGCATCGACGAAGCGGATCGCGATCGCATCACCTTCGCGCGCGACCTCGAGCTGGATCTCCTGGCGGTCGAGCCAGACCGCGCGACGGCGCTCGCGCTGCACGACGCGGCCGCCCAACTGACCGGAGATCTGCCGCTTGCGTTCGCCGAGCACGTGATCAATGGCGGTGCCGACCGCGGCGATGCGCCGGGCGACCTCGCCTTCCGGCACGCGCACGGCAAAGCCCTTGGGAAATTCCTCGGCGATGAAGCCGGTCGAGAGCCGTCCCTCGCGCCAGCGCGGATGATGCATCAGCGCCGACAGGAACGGGATGTTGTGCCTGATGCCGTCGACATAGAACGAATCCAGCGCGGTCGCCTGCGCCTCGATCGCGGCCGCGCGCGAGGGCGCATGCGTGACGAGTTTTGCGATCATCGGATCGTAATGGATCGAGATCTCGCCGCCCTCCTGCACGCCGGTGTCGTTGCGGATGGTGATGCCGTCGTGGCTCACTTCCGCCGGCGGACGATACTTCACGAGCCGCCCGATCGAGGGCAGGAAGTTGCGGAACGGGTCTTCGGCGTAGAGGCGCGATTCCACCGCCCAGCCCGTCAGCGTGACGTCCTTCTGCGCGATGGCGAGCTTCTCGCCGGCGGCAACGCGGATCATCTGCTCGACGAGGTCGATGCCGGTGACGAGCTCGGTGACGGGATGCTCGACCTGGAGGCGCGTGTTCATCTCCAGGAAGTAGAAGCTCTTGTCCTGCCCCGCGACGAACTCGACGGTGCCGGCGGAGTCGTAATTCACGGCCTTGGCCAGCGCGACGGCCTGCTCGCCCATCTTGCGGCGCGTGGCCTCGTCGAGCAGCGGCGACGGCGCCTCCTCGATGACCTTCTGGTTGCGGCGCTGGATCGAGCACTCGCGCTCGCCGAGATAGATGACGTTGCCGTGCTTGTCGCCCAGCACCTGGATCTCGATGTGGCGGGGATCGACGATGAATTTTTCGACGAAGACGCGGTCGTCGCCGAACGAGGCCTTGGCCTCGGCCTTGGCGAGGTTGAAACCTTCGGCGACCTCGGCCTTGGAATGGGCGATGCGCATGCCCTTGCCGCCGCCGCCGGCGGAGGCCTTGATCATCACGGGGTAGCCGATCTCGTCGGCGATACGGACCGCGTGCTTGTCGTCCTCGATGACGCCGAGGTGGCCCGGCACGGTCGAGACCTTGGCCTTGGCCGCCGCCTTCTTCGACTCGATCTTGTCGCCCATCGCCGCGATCGCGCCCGGGTTCGGGCCGATGAAGACGATGCCTGCGGCCTCCAGCGCGCGCGGAAACGCCTCACGCTCGGACAGGAAGCCGTAACCGGGATGCACGGCTTGCGCGCCCGTCTTGCGGCAGGCCTCGACGATCTTCTCGATCACCAGATAGCTCTCGGCTGCCGCCGGCGGGCCGATCAGCACGGCCTCGTCCGCCATCTCGACATGAAGGGCGTCGCGGTCGGCTTCGGAATAGACGGCGACCGTCTCGATTCCCATCTTGCGGGCAGTCTTGATGACCCGGCAGGCGATTTCGCCGCGATTGGCGATCAGAATGCGTTTGAACATGCTTTTCTTGAGTCTCGACCTTGGGCGGGACCCTTCCCTGGCCGTTGGGGCCTATGGGACGGGCCGTGTGGCTCCCGTGGTACATCAAAATGGGCCGGAGGCAACGGTCTAAATCCGGGCCATCTGGCGTACCAGCGCAAGACCGAAACGGGCTCGGCGAGCCCTAGGGACGCCCTGCGGCGCCCTGCGCCTTCCCAGACTTGGCGACGTCCCGGACCAGGCCATGAACGAAGCCCAGCTTGCCGACCACGGCGGGCGAGAGGATGAAGGGATAGAGGTCGCGCAGGCCCATGGCGCGGTTGACGCTGTTCATGGCGAAGGTGAAGGGCAGCCATGCGTTGACCAGCGCCTCGACGTCCCTGGCCTCATAGGGGTTGAAACGGATGCGCGCCGTCAACTCCCCGTCGCGGTCGACCTTGGGACGCACCTCCATGCCGAACTCGGCGGCCATCTCCAGGGTGTCGACGATGTGAAGATAATGCGCCCAGGTCTCGGCGAAATCTTCCCAGGGGTGCATCGTGGCATAGGCCGAGACGTAGTTCTGCTGCCAGTCCGGCGGCGCGCCTTCGGCATAGTGACGCTGCAGGGCCTGGCCGTAATCGGTGGCATCGTCACCGAATACCGCGCGGCATTCCTCGAGCTTGCCGCCATCGCGAACCAGCACATCCCAGAAATAGTGCCCGACCTCATGCCGGAAATGCCCGAGCAGCGTCCGATAGGGTTCTCCCATCTCGAGCCTGCGCCGCTCGCGCTCGATGTCGTCGGTCTCGGTGAGCGCGATCGTGATCAGGCCGTTGTCGTGGCCGGTCATGACCTTCTCTGCGCTGTTCGGATCGTCGGCAAGAAAATTGAAGATCAGACCATGCTCGGGATCGTCTTGCCGGGCCTGGAGCGGCAGCTTCCAGCGGATCAGGGAATAGAACAGACGGTGTTTCGCCACCTCCAGCTCGCGCCAGCCGGCAAGCTGGGCGGGGTCGGACAAATCCGGCACGATGCCGTTGTGGCGGCATGCGCGGCAATAGCCGTTGCTCTCGCCCGTATCCGTCAGCCAGTTGCAGGCATCGTACTCGGCATTCCGGCACAGCATCCGGCTTTCGCCCTTGTCGGCCAGGATTCGCCAAGCCTCTCCGTCGGGCTCGATCGCCGACATTGTCTCCTTCTCCGGCAGGAAGGCGACCCGATGGCCGCAGCGTTCGCAGGCACGGTTCTCGAAATAGAGAACGTTGCCGCAGGCCTGGCAGACAAAGAGCTTCAAGATTTATCCTCTTCGGAAAGAGAGCCTTATCAAAGACGTTCGTGACGCCTCGCGAAGACGCCTCCGCCGGCCGATCGTTCCAGTCTCCGGAACAAATTGCCAGACCCGGCGTTTCACCGCCGTCCGTTTCATGGCGCCTTTCCAAGCCCAATCCCTCTAAACAATGGCCATCACGCTCCGTCTGTGTGAATATCGGTCCGGCACGTGCGCTCCCGCATGACAACGGCCGATGCCTTGAACGATCCCTTGCCCGAGACCATCGCTGCCGAAAGGCTGCGCCAACACCTCGAAGACGTCGCGCGCGAGCGCGACAACGCCTATCGCGCGCTCCAGGAGCGCGAGGCCGAGCTGGCGCGCATCCAGCGCATCGGCAAGGTCGGCGGCGTCGAGGTCGATTTTCGCGAAGGCTTCAAAAACCGCCGCTCGCCCGAATACCTGATGATCCACGGCCTGCCGCCGGAGGCTGCGGAGGAATCGCACGAGGATTGGGTCAATCGCATCCATCCCGACGACCGCGACGCCACCGTCAAGCACTTCATCGAGGCACTCGCCGGTACGAGCGAAGACTACAGCGCCGAGTACCGCATCGTCCGCCCCAATGACGGCGAGACCCGCTGGATCCGGGTCGTCGCCAAGATCGAGCGCGACAAGGACGGCCGCGCCATCCGCCTCGTCGGCGCCCATATCGACATGACCGACCAGGCGCTCGCGCGCGAGACGCTGCGCGAGAGCGAGGAGCGCTTCCGGCTGATCGCCGACAGCGCGCCCGTGCCGATCTGGGTGACCAAGCTCGATCGCAAGCGCTCCTTCGCCAACCAGGCCTATGTCGATTTCGTCGGCCTGCCCTACGACCAGGCCATCGACTTCGACTGGCGCAAGGTGCTGCACCCCGACGACCTGCCGCACGTGCTGCAGCAATCGGTCCAGGGTGAAGCGTCACTCAAGCCCTTCGTGCTGGAAGCGCGCTACAAGAATGCCGGCGGCGAATGGCGCTGGCTACGCTCGGAATCGCAGCCGCGCTGGGACCCGACCGGCAAGCATATCGGCTTCATCGGCGTCGCCCACGATATCACCGTCGCCAAGCAGGCCGAGATCGAGCTCAGGCGGCTCAACGAGACGCTGGAAGAGCGCATCGCCGAGCGCACCGCCCAGCTCGAATCCAACGAGGCGCGACTGCGCGCGATCCTGGAGACCAGCAACCAGTATCAAGGCCTGGTCAATCTCAGGGGCGAGCTGCTTTACGCCAACAACACCGCCCTCGACGGCATCGGGGCGAACTCGTCGGATGTGATCGGAAAGCCGTTGTGGGAGACGCCCTGGTTCAGCGCGACGGAGGGCATGAGCGCGCTGGTGCGCGAAGCCTTCCACACCGTGCTCAAGGGCGAAGCCGTGCGGCTGGAGATGCGGCTGCGCCTTCCCATCGGCGAGCGCGATTTCGACTTCGGCATGCGCCCCGTGCTGGACCGTCACGGCAACATTACCGGCGCCGTCCCTGAAGCCGTCGACATTACCGAACGCCGGCGCGGCGAGGAAGCGCTGCGGCAGTCGCAGAAGATGGAGGCGATCGGCCAGCTCACCGGCGGTGTCGCCCACGACTTCAACAATCTCCTCACCATCATCCGCTCGGCTACCGATTTCCTGCGCCGCCGCGAGCTGCCGGAGGAGCGCCGCCGCCGCTATGTCGATGCCATCTCCGAGACCGTCGAGCGCGCCTCCAAATTGACCGCCCAGCTTCTGGCGTTCGCGCGCCGGCAGCCGCTGAAGCCGCAGATCTTCAACGTCGGCAGCCAGGTCGAGGGCGTGGCGCAGCTGGTCCGGCCGCTGGTCGGCGGCCGTATCGACATCGCGGTGGAGATTCACGATGCCGACTGCTTCACCGTCGCCGACATCGCCCAGTTCGAGGCCGCGCTGATCAACCTCGCCATCAACGCCCGAGATGCCATGAACGGCGAAGGCCGCCTGATCATCGCCGTGCGCAAGGTCTCCGGGATTCCCAGCCTGCGGGCGCAATCGGCGCGCGGCGGCGACTACGTCGCGATCTCCGTCACCGACACCGGCAGCGGCATCGCGCCGGAACATCTCGACTCGATCTTCGAGCCGTTTTTCACCACCAAGGAGGTCGGCAAGGGCACCGGCCTCGGCCTCAGCCAGGCTTTTGGTTTCGCCAAGCAGTCCGAGGGCGACGTCGCGGTGACGAGCACCCAGGGCAAAGGCGCGACCTTCACCATCTATCTGCCGCAGGCACAAAGCCCCGCGACCGACAAGGAGGCCGCGGCACTGACCCATGAGGCCGCGGCCACCGGGCGCGGCTATCGCGTGCTCGTGGTCGAGGACGACGACGAGGTCGGCCGCTTCTCCACCGAGCTTCTGGAAGATCTCGGCTACGTCGTTCGCCGCGTCGCCAACGCCAACGCCGCGCTGGCGATCCTCGGCGAGAACGAATTTGCCGTCGACCTCGTGTTCTCCGACGTCATCATGCCCGGCATGAACGGCGTCGAGCTCGCCGGCATCATCCGCGAGCGCTATCCGGGCCTGCCCGTGGTGCTCACCTCCGGCTACAGCAACGTGCTCGCCGAAAACGCCCATCGCGGTTTCGAATTGATCCAGAAGCCTTATTCGGTGGAATCGCTGTCACGCATCCTGCGCAAGGCGATCACGGAGAAGCTATCGGTGGCGCGGTGACGCGAGCCGAGATTTGAGGCTGGCGGATCGATCCGGGGCACGGTAGTCAGGAGCGGTTTTCCGGAGATCAACTTGCCGACCGTGCCGTCTGACGCCATCTGGGCCTGGAGCATCATCGTCGTCGCGACAGCAGGCGTCATCATCCGCCCCTTTCGCCTGCCCGAGGCGGTCTGGGCGGTGATCGGCGCGAGCGCCCTGGTGCTATCAGGCTTGCTGCCGTGGCAAGACGCGCTTGCCGGCATCGAAAAAGGCCTCGACGTCTATCTCTTCCTGATCGGCATGATGCTGATCGCCGAGCTCGCGCGCCTCGAGGGCCTGTTCGACTATCTCGCCGCGCTCGCGGTCGAATACGCGGCCGGCTCGCCGCAACGGCTGTTCCTGCTGATCTATCTCGTCGGCACGCTCGTCACGGTGCTGCTCTCCAACGATGCCACCGCGATCGTGCTGACGCCCGCCGTCTATGCCGCGACGCGCGCAGCCGGCGCCAAGCCACTGCCCTATCTCTTCGTCTGCGCCTTCATCGCGAATGCCGCGAGCTTCGTGCTGCCGATCTCCAACCCCGCCAATCTCGTCGTGTTCGGCGCGCGCATGCCGCACCTGACGGAATGGCTGCGCATGTTCGCCCTGCCCTCGGCGGCCTCCATCCTGCTGACCTACGTCGTGCTGCGTCTGACCCAGCACCGGGCCCTGAAGGAGGAGACGATTGCGCGCCGCGTGCCGCATCCCAAGCTCGGCCAAGGCGGCAAGCTGACGGCGATCGGCATCGTCGCGATCGGCGCCGTGCTGATCACGGCGTCCGCGCTGGACAAGCAACTGGGCCTGCCGACCTTCATCTGCGGCGGCGTGACAGCCGCGATCGTGCTGCTGCTCAGCCGACAATCGCCCTTGCCCGTGCTGCGCGGCGTGTCCTGGAGCGTGCTGCCGCTGGTCGGCGGGCTCTTCGTCATGGTGGAGGCGCTGGTGAAGACCGGCGTGATCGGACGACTCAGCGCGCTACTGCATGAAGCAGTCGCGCAATCCGTCCCGCAAGCCGCCTGGAGCGTCGGCATCGCGACCGCAATCGCGACCAACATCGCCAACAATTTGCCCGTGGGCCTCGTCGCCGGCTCGGTCGCCGCCAGCGACCATCTACCCGCGCCGGTCGTCAGCGCCATCCTGATCGGCGTCGACCTCGGCCCCAATCTGTCGGTGACGGGCTCGCTCGCCACCATTCTCTGGCTGGTCGCGCTCAGGCGGGAGAAGATCGAGGTCGGCGCCTGGCCGTTCCTCAAGCTCGGCCTGGTGGTGACGCCGCCCGCTCTGATCGCGGCGCTGGCAGCGGCAATCAGGTAACGCAGGCCTCGGCCCTCGAAATTCAGTGGAAGCTATTTGCGGTGCGTCAATGCCGGCGGCGACGCTGCGGCTAGAATTCCATTGTCGTGCCAATCAGACGGATATGACGCGGCAAGGAAGGTTCATCATGCAGATCCAATCGAAAGCGTTGCCGCAGAGCTCCTTTCTGCGTCGCGCGATCCGGAGCCTCACCGCAGCGAGCGAGAGCGGTGTCGAGACGGCCCATCCCCTGCTGGTCTTCTCCGCAGTGGCGTTGTTCACACTGTTCGTCATCGTGGAGGTCGACCTCCACTCCGCCCAGCTTCAGGCGCTCGGCCTGCTCGGCCATGGAATGGGCATCGATCCGGTCTTCCTGAGCCCGTAGTCGCCGGCCCCAGCGTCCCGAAATCAGTCCCGATCGCGGCGACGACGCCGCGACCGGGAAGCGCATCGTCAGTCGTTCTCGTAGCCGTAGACTTCCGGCAGGATGAAGATCGCGGCGAGCAATCCGATCAGCGGGAAGATCGCGACCATCAGCGTGGCATTCGCCTGCCCGATCGCGGCGAACACCGTCGGGAACAGGAAAATCGCCAGGAACGACGGCAGCTTCACGAACATGTAGGCGAAGCCGCTGGCGGTGCCGCGATATTTCGGCTTGGCGACCATGGTCGGGATCGTCATGCAGTTCGACGCGTCCCAGTAATGGCCCCACAGCATCGCGGCGGCTGCGAACGGCAGCAGGATCTTGTTATCGGTGTAGAGCGCGAAGGCCGCGACCAATAGCGAGGCGAACACGATCGAGAAGCCGGCGATCGCGATGCCGCGGTGGCCGATCTTCGGCGTCAGCAGCGGCCCGACCCAGCCCGACAAAGCGGCGAAGGAGAACAGCGCCATCGTCACCAGGTTGATGCCGAGCACGCTCGACACGCCGACCATCACGAACAGCACCGGCAAATAGAACGCGAAGGTGGAGAACTCGCTCGCCTGGGTGAAACAGGCGATCCAGCCATACAGCGTGGCGCGCCAGCGAATCGGGTCCTTCTTGAGGTCGGCGAGGAACGCACGGGTGCTGGTTTTGGGAACCACCACGTCATGATTCGGCAGCATGTCGAGATTGTCGTTGAACATCTCGCGCGCGACCTGCTTGGCCTCGCGGTAACGTCCCTTCTGCACCAGCCACACCGCCGTCTCCGGCACGTCGTGGCGCATCAGCAGGATGATCAGTGCCGGCACCGCGCCGAGGCCGAGCGTGACCCGCCACAGCATCTCGTGCTGCATGTCGATCAGGAGGAAGATCACGATGACGCCGATGGTCAGGACCTCGCCGACGGCGAACATGAACTGCCAGCGGTTGCCCATGACCTCGCGCTCGCCCTTGGCCATGGATTCCATGATGTAGGTGTAGCCGGTCGAGATGTCCGACCCGAGCGGGATGCCGAGCAGGAAGCGGATCACGATGAGCCAGGTGACGTCAGGCACGAAGGCCTGCGCCAGCGCCAGCACGATGAACATCACCATCGTCACCAGGAACATGACGCGGCGGCCGATCTTGTCGGACAGCCAGCCGCCCAGCAGCGCACCGATCAGGGCACCGCCCTGCGTGCCCGCCGCGGCAAGGCCCAGCATCAGCGCCGTGGGATTGTACTGCTCCTTGATGAAGATCAGCACGAAGGCGATCGAATAGAGGTCCCAGGCTTCGACCAGGATCGAGGCCATCATCAGCCAGCCGACCTTGTTGCCCTTGGGACTGTAGTTCGTGATGAGGTAGCGGACCGCGGCTTCGCTCGCGGTCGGTTGTGGCATCGCCATCGTTGTCATGCTTGGTCCTCTTTTCAAAACTCGCTACGTGCCGAGCAGCGGCTCGATGCTGCAATCGAGCAGGCGCGGATCGATCCCCGCTTCCATGCCAGTGAATATCTCGCCCATGTAGTCGATCAGCGCATCGCTCGCCTTCACCGCATCATCGACGCGGCGGCTGGCCACCGCAGCGAGAATGGCGAGATGACAATCGATCGTGCCCGACAGATCTGCCTGCCCCGGCATGAAGCGGTGGTGGATGTAGCCGATGCGCCGGTACAGCGTGTGCAGCGGCCGCAGCGTGTGCACCAGGAACGGCTCGCCGGCGGCTTCCAGCACCAGCGCGTCGATGCGGCGGTCGATGCTGTTGAATTCGTCGAGGGTGAGGCTGGCGCGGCGCTCGCGCAGGAGACGCTCGATGTGCAGCGCCTGATTGCGATGCGAGAGGCTGGCGCGATCGGCCGCAAGGCGGATCACGAAACGCTCCATGTCGCGGCGCAAGGCCAGCAGCATGCGTTCGCGTGCAAGGTCGATCGGGGCAATGTGCAGGCCGTGGCGCGGACGGATGATGATGAGCGTATCGGCGGACAGACGATTGACGGCGTGGTGCACCGGCGTGCGCCCGAAGCCGGTGATCTGCTGCAATTCCAGCATGGTCATGAACTGACCGGGCTTGAGCTCGCAATGAACGAGGAGCTCCTCGATCCTCTGATAGGCCAGCTCGAAGAAGTTAAGACGATTGCGCCGGGAGGGCCTGCCCTCGCCGTCATCGTCGCTTCTCACCACTTCGAGCGCGCGCTTGCGCCGTGCCATGTCGTCCTCCCTGCCACCCTGCTCGCGCTGCCGAGCGGCGGCTTATTTGTGATATCCTTAAAACATGTTGTGATATATTACAAGCGGGCGTATGACTGCCTGCCGGGATCGCCGGTTTTGACCGGCATAGACACGAACAACAAGACGGGCGCGAGGCGCCTTATCATGGGAGGACTGTTGCAGTGAAGATCACTTCGATCGAGACCCTGCGCACCGAGGAATTCTCCAACGTCATCTGGGTGCGAATCCACACCGACACCGGCGTGATCGGGCTCGGCGAGACCTTCTACGGCGCGGGCGCGGTCGAGGCGCAGATCCACGACACTTTTGCCGGCCGCCTGCTCGGCCGCAATCCCCTGCACATCGAAGCCATCCACCGCGACATGCTGAACCTGCCGATGGCGCAGTCCTCCACCGGCGTGGAATATCGCGCGGCGTCCGCGATCGACATCGCGCTGTGGGACCTGTTCGGCAAGGTTTGCAATCAGCCGGTGCACCAGATGCTCGGCGGCCTCTGCCGCGACAAGCAGCGCATCTACAACACCTGCGCTGGCACGCAATATGTCCGCTCGACCAATATCAGCCCGGTCGCGAACTGGAATCTCGGGGCGTCCAAGGGCCCCTATGAAGACCTTGATGGCTTCATGAATCACGCCGATGCACTGGCCGAGAGCCTGCTGGAAAGCGGCATCTCCGCGATGAAGATCTGGCCGTTCGATCCGGCGGCGCAGGAGAACAAGGGCCTTTACATCACCGCCGCGCAGATGAAGCAGGCGATCGAGCCGTTCGAGAAGATCCGCAAAGCGGTCGGCGACAAGATGGAGATCATGGTCGAGCTCCACTCGCTGTGGAATCTGCCGACCGCCAAGCAGATCGCCCGTGCGCTCGAGCCTTACAAGCCGACCTGGTACGAAGACCCGATCCGGATGAACTCGCCGCAGGCGCTGGCCGAATATGCCCGCTCGACCGACGTCTGGGTCTGCGCCAGCGAGACGCTGGGCTCGCGCTTTCCCTACAAGGACATGCTCGACCGCGACGCCATGCACGTGGTGATGGCGGATCTGTGCTGGACCGGCGGCCTCACCGAGGGCCGCAAGATCGCGGCGATGGCCGAGACCTATCACCGGCCCTTCGCGCCGCACGATTGCATCGGCCCGATCGGCTTCATCGCCGCCATCCACATGTCGTTCAGCCAGCCCAACACCCTGATCCAGGAATCGGTGCGCGCCTTCTATAAGGGCTGGTACAATGAGCTCGTCACCACGATGCCCGTGATCAAGGACGGTTTTGTCTATCCGATGGAGGGACCAGGCCTCGGCGTCGACCTTCTGCCCGCCGTATTCGACCGCTCAGATCTCACCGTGCGCCGCTCCAACGTCTAAGGACTTTCTGACATGAGCACCTCTCTTTTCGATCTCTCCGGGCGCACGGCGCTCGTGACCGGCTCCTCCCGCGGCCTCGGCCGCGCCATCGCGGAAGGCATGGCCAAGGCCGGCGCGAAGATCATCGTCAACGGCGTCGATCCCAAGCGAGTCGAGCAGGCTGTCGCCGAGTTTCGCGCCGCCGGGCATCAGGCCGAGGGCGCAGCCTTCAACGTCACCGACGAGCCCGCAATCGTCGCGGCGTTCAACGACTTCGACAAAAAGGGCATCGCGGTCGACATCGTCGTCAACAATGCCGGCATCCAGCACCGCAAGCCGCTGGTGGAGTTCACCACCGACGAATGGCGCAAGGTGATCGAGACCAACCTGACCAGCGCCTTCGTGATCGGCCGCGAGGCCGCCAAGCGCATGATCCCGCGCAAGCACGGCAAGATCATCAATATCGGCTCGCTCGGCAGCGAGCTCGCCCGGCCCACCATCGCGCCCTACACCGCGGCCAAGGGCGGCATCAAGAATCTCACCCGCTCGATGGCGGTGGAATGGGCCCAGCACGGCATCCAGGCCAACGCGATCGGCCCCGGCTACATGCTGACCGACATGAACGAGGCGCTGGTCAACAACACCGATTTCAACAACTGGCTGATGGGCCGCATCCCCTCCAAGCGCTGGGGCAAGCCGGACGAGCTGGTCGGTGCCGCGATCTTCCTGGCGTCGGACGCCTCGACCTATGTCAACGGCCAGATCATCTATGTCGATGGCGGCATGATCGCCGCGATGTGATCCGCGAACCAGGAGCAAGCCATGCGCGCTGTCGTCATCCACGCCCCGAAGGATCTGCGGATCGACACTTACCCGGATCCGGCCCCCGGCCCGGGCGAAGTCCGCGTCAAGATCGCCAATGGCGGCATCTGCGGCTCCGACTTGCATTACTACCATCACGGCGGTTTCGGCGTCGTCCGCATCCAGCAGCCAATGGCGCTGGGCCATGAGATCGCCGGCGTGGTCGCGGCCGTCGGTGACGGCGTCACCGACGTGAAGCCAGGCACGCGCATTGCGGTCAATCCGAGCAGGCCGTGCGGCCAGTGCCTGCATTGCCAGGAAGGCATGCGCAACCAGTGCCTCGACATGCGCTTCCTCGGCAGTGCGATGCGCTTCCCTCATGTGCAAGGCGGCTTCCGCGAGTTCATCACGGTCGATGCCACGCAGGCGGTGCCGATCGCGGACAAGCTCTCGCTGGCGGAAGCCGCGGTCGCAGAGCCGCTCGCGGTGTGCCTGCATGCCGGCAAGCAGGCCGGCCCCCTGCTCGGCAAGCGCGTGCTGATCACGGGTTGCGGCCCGATCGGCGCGTTGATGATCCTGGTGTCGCGCTTCGGCGGCGCGGCCGAGATCGTGGTGACCGACGTGGCCGAGGCGCCGCTCGCGGTCGCCAGGAAACTCGGCGCGACGCACGCCATCAATGTCGCAGCCAATGCCAGCGCGCTCGATCCCTGGCGCGCCGGCAAAGGCGTGTTCGACACGCTGTTCGAAGCCTCCGGCAATCAGGCGGCGCTGCGCACCGCGCTCGACGTGCTCCGTCCCGGTGCGACGCTGGTGCAGCTCGGCCTCGGCGGCGAGATGACGCTGCCGATCAATTCCATCGTCGCCAAGGAATTGCAGCTCCGCGGCACCTTCCGCTTCGATCCCGAGTTCGAGCTGGCGGTGCGGCTGATGGGCGAAGGCCTGATCGACGTGAAGCCGCTGATCACGGCCACCATGCCGTTCGAGAACGCGGTCGCCGCGTTCGAGCTCGCCAGCGACCGCTCGCAGTCGATGAAGGTGCAGCTTACTTTCTGAGCATGATCCGGAAAAGTGTGCAGCGGTTTTCCGAAAAGATCATGCTAAACAAAGATCTAAAGAGCGATGAGTCTCATCGCTCTTTAGCTGCGCCGGCGGCCTGCTGACTCTCGATCAGCCGGTCGCCGACCAGCCGCACCGCGCCCCGTTTCCACGAATAATCCGCGCCGAGGCGCAGGCCGCTGTCGCCACGCGCCAGCACCGCGCCGGTGCGGGCGTCGCGCACCTGGAAGCCGAGCGTGTATTCGGTGCGGCTGACCCGCCGCACCACGCCGATCAGCGATTGATCCGCGCCGAGCTCTTTTGCAATCGCGGCCTCGCAGCCGCCGCAGTCGCGTAACGCGCGCGCCTTCGCCGCCTCGCCGCTCGCGCTGCCGACGTCGACGATGCGGTAGCGGCCGGACTGGCCGAGCACGTCACGCACGCCGCCGGTGGTCTCGGCGAGGTACGATGCGTCCGAAGCGGCCGAGGTGCCCCCCGATGCGGCCGTCATATCCTCGAGCTCGAAATCGAACACGGCGAGCGCGACCGGCGCGGGCGTGCCGAGCGCCGCGATGACTTCGCGGGCGAGGAACGCCTCGGCGCGGTCCCAGGCCTCGTCGTTGTCGCCGCGGAATGTGTAGAGCTTCTCGAACAGGACCTTCTTGGCCGCGGCATCGATCACGGCGACCCGCGCCCATTGCACCAGCGTGCTCGTCTTCTGGACGCCGCCGACGACCTTGAATTTTGCATCGGCTTGCCCGGCGGGCGTAAGCTGGTAGCGCTTGTCGGCCCCGACATCCCGCCGCAGCGCGGCCATGAACGCGCCCAGCCGCTTCTCGTGGGCGGCGGTCTGGTCGACCGGCTCGCCGGACGTATCCAGGTACTGGAAGTCCTCGATCGACACGCCGGCCGGTGCTGCGGCGGCCGCCTCGGTGCCCGCGCCAGCAGGCCGGACACCCACGAGGACAGCAAGGAGAAAAGCAGGAACGATCAACCGGGAGAGGTGCATGAGCGTGGCCTCGCAGATGGAGCGGTTGGCAAATCTCGGCGGCAGCCTGACACCCTGCAACGGGGGCCGTCCCGGCGAGCGCCGGGAAAATTTCACGTCGTTGCACTGCGGTAACGCGTGGCACTTTGCGCGGCTGGCGTTCTGCCGTTTAATGCGGCGGCGACAAGCCTGTTCGCGCTAGGTGCTGCCCGATGTGGAACCGTCCGAGATTCGATCTCAAGGTCCGTCTGACGTTGCGCGTGGCCGCCATAACGGCCGCCTGCTTCGCCGCAATCTCCGCCTATTTCCTGATCGCGGCCGACCGCGCTGTGCACGCGCGCATCGACGGCATCGCCGCGATCGTGGCGAAGTCGCTGGAGCTGCAACAGGGCAAGATCCAGTGGGTGGCCGGCCCGCGCGACTTTCCCAACCTTGATCCCGTCGCGGCCTATGTGATGACGCCCGGCCTGTGTCTGGCTTTCCGTGGCCCCAGCGGCGAGATGCTGCAGCGATTCTGTAGCGGTGCGCCTGCCCCGGCGAGCCCGTCGCCGCAGGTCTTCGCGGCCTTCTATCGCAGCCTGTTCGACCCCGGCCGCGAAGCGGCACGGCCCGTGATCGTGCGCGGCGCCAAGCTCGGCGAGACCGTGGTCTCAGTCGATCCGGCCGTGCAGACGGCGGAGGCCTGGCACGAGGCCGGCCGCCTGATGATTGCGTTTGCGATCGCGCTGCCGCTGTTGTGCCTGCTGGTCTACGCCGCGCTGGCGCGCGCGCTGCGCCCGACCCGCCTGATCCGCACCGGCCTCGAGCGGATCGCCGCCAACGACCTCTCGGCGCGGCTGCCGCCGTTCGATCTGGCCGAACTCTCCGCAATCCGCGACGGCTTCAACCATCTCGCCGAAAGCCTCGACAATGCGCTCGCCGAGCGCAGCGAGCTGACGCGCAAGCTGATCGCGCTGCAGGACGACGAGCGCCGCCATCTCGCGCGGGAGCTGCACGACGAGTTCGGCCAGTCGCTGGCCGCCATCCGCGCCCTCGCCTCCTCCGCCCGCCAGACCGCCGCGCAGGACTGCCCCGCTTTGCTCGGCGAATGCGACGGTATTTCGCGGACCGCGACCAGCATGATGGAGACGCTGCGCGGCGCGCTGTTCCGGCTGCGTCCGCCCGACGTCGAGGAGCTCGGGCTGGTTGCGAGCCTGGAAGGCCTCGTCGCGGGCTGGAACGGACGCAGCCGCGGCGAGACGCGCTTTTCGATCCATTTCGACGGCGCGGTCGAGACTCTGCCCGCCGCGATCAGCGCCAACCTCTACCGCATCGTGCAGGAGGCGCTCACCAACGCCGCCAAGCACGCCGGCGCCACCAAGGTGGACCTGCATTTGACGATGGCGGCAGACGAGATCGCGCTTGCCATCGACGACGATGGCCGACCGAGCGATGCGTCGGTCAAATCCGGCATGGGCCTGCTCGGCATGCGCGAGCGCGTTGCGGCCTTGCGCGGCCGGATGAGCTTCGAAGTCGGTGCCAACGGCGGCTCGGCGCTGCGCGTCGTCATTCCGCTCACCGCCGCCGATCGGCAGGTGCTGGAGCATGCGGCATGAGCGCGGCCGATGCCTCGATCCTGCTGGTCGACGACCATTCGGTGGTCCGCGAGGGTTATCGCTCCGTGCTCCAAAAGCAGCCGGGCCTGCGCGTCATCGCCGAGGCCGCCGACGGCGCAGAGGCCTATCGTCTTTACAAATCCGAGACACCCGACCTCGTCATCATGGATTTGAGCATGCCCGGTATCGGCGGCATCGAGGCGGTCAGGCGGATCAGGCAATGGGACAAGGGCGCCAGGATCCTCATCTTCACCATGCATCAGAATGCGGGCTTCGCCGTGCAGGCGATCCGCGCCGGCGCCAGGGGTTACGTCACCAAGACCAGCCCGCCGGAAACGCTGGTGCGGGCCGTGATGGACGTGCTCGCCGGCAAGATCGCCATCAGCCCCGACATCGACCACGAGTTGGCGCTGAGCCGGCTCGGCGGCGAAAGCTCGGCCGCCGACGTCCTCACCGCCCGCGAGTTCGAGGTGATGCGGTTGCTGCTCGCGGAGCGGACGACGGAGGAGATCGCCGAAACGCTGCATGTCAGCCCGAAGACGGTGGCAAACCTGCATTCCCTGATCAAGGACAAGCTCGGCGTCGGCTCCGACATCGAGCTGGTCCGCCTCGCGCTGCGCCAGGGACTGCTGACCGAGCCCGATCTCGGCGAAGCCTGAGCGTTCAGGCTACGCCGCGCGACCACGGATCATTCGCGCGCGACCACGTGGTCCAGCCACGCGCAGTTAAGCGGCGGCACGCGGGGATCGGCGACGCGCACGCCGCGCGCCGCCGCATCGAGCCGCATGTCGCGCAGGCGCTTGCGCTGTTTTTCGGGCATATGGAGGCGCTCGTGGCCCCACAGCGACGGGCCGTCGAACGTCTCATGCGGCTGCCAGGTCTCGGGATCGATGACGCGCGCGCCCCAGCCATATTCGATGAAGAAGCCGGAAGGGGTGTTCACGTAGAACGAGGTCATGTGGTCGTTGGTGTGCCGGCCCAGCGTGTAGGCGACGCGGCCTTCGTCCAGCTGCGCGAGATCGTAGCCTTGTCCGACATCGTCGAGGCTGCCGAGCTCGACCATGAAATGATGCATCGCCTTGCGCCCCGAGCCGACCATCGCGAAGCTGTGGTGGCGACCGTTGACGTGGAAGAAGTACAGCCCGTACGGCTTCAGTCCGAAATCCGAGACGTGGAAGCCGAGCACGTCGCGGTAGAACGGCAGCAGGGGCTCGACATCCTCCACATTGAGCACGACGTGCCCCATGCCGAGCGCGCCGGTACGGAAGCCCGAGATCGGCCGGCCTGGCCTGAAGGGCTCGGACGCAAGCTCCGGCTTGCAAAAAGCTTCCAGCCGGTTGCCGGCGGGATCGGCGAACGAAATCAGCTCGGCGACATGCCGCTCGTCAGCGAGCGCGCGCGAGCCGCGCGTCACCTTGACGCCGTGGCTTTCGAGCCGTCCCGCCAATTGATCCAGCTCTGCCGTGGACGAAACTTCCCACCCCATCACCGCAAGGCCGGCATCGCTGCTGCCGTCCACGATCAGCCGCTGCTTGCGATCGTCCATGCGGAACGCGCACATCTTGCCGCCGCGATCGACCCGCTGCATGCCGAGCAGTCCCGTCGCCATCCGGCCCCACTGGTCGAGCTGCGATGAATTGATTGCGATATAGCCGAGCGCGGTGATTTCCATCGAATTCCTCCCGAAGGCATCGCGTGTGCCGCAATGCGGCGAACTTGATACCGGCCGCCCACGATCTTAACGTGGCGCTCCGCAATCGCTTCGCGTTCGCAACGATAATCGCGAGACCGCGCGCCACAAGGGAGGAAATGCGAAGTGTCCAAGGAGCGGACGGGGACGGCAGCCCCCCGGCAGTCGGAAGGCGTCCGCGCCTTCAAGCGCGGGCTCGACGTGCTGCGAGAGGTCAATCGCTCAGGCGGCATCCGTGCCGGCGACGTGGCCCGCGCGCTCGACCTGCCCCGCCCCACCGTCTACCGCCTGCTCGAAACCCTGGAGGAACTCGGCTATATCGCCCGTAGCGCCAGCGACGATCGTTTTCGCGTCACCCGCCGCGCGCTGAGCCTCGGCGACGGCTATGATCCCGGCGTGGTGATCTGCCAGGCGGCGGCGCCTTATCTCGCCGAGCTCAGCAAGGATCTGGTCTGGCCGGTCGATCTCTCCACTTACGAGAACGCGGCGATGGTGGTGCAGGAGACCACCCATTCCCGCAGCCCGCTCTCGATCGACCGCGGCATGATCGGCAAGCGCCTGCCGATGCTGCGGACGTCCGCGGGCCGCGCCTATCTCGCCGCCTGCCCGGCCCGCGAGCGCGACCTCATCGTCAATCATCTGCGCCGCATCGACGAGGCCGACGACCGCCCCTTTCTCGACGAAGCCCGCCTCGATCGCATGATTGCCGAGACGTCTGCGCGGGGTTACGCGATTCGCAGCGAGGGCGAGTATAATCCCAAGACGGCTTCGATCGCCGTTCCCATCGTGCGGGGCGGCGTCGTATTCGGCTGTATCTCCATCATCTGGATTCGCTCGGCGCTGGGGATCGACGAGGCGATTGCGCAGTTTGCAGCGCGGCTTCAGGAGACGGCCGCGGCCATCCCGGTCGAGGACTAGGCGGATCCGTCCGCTGGGCGGACACTTGGCGCGGCGGCGTTGAATGGGCGGCATGGCTTGGGGAAGAGATAGCCCCATGCAAAATAAATCCGTCCCCGAAGAATTCGATGTCGTGATCGTCGGCCGTGGTCCGGTCGGCGCCACGCTCGCCAATTTGCTCGGCCTGTGCGGCGTTCGCACGCTGGTGCTGGAGCGCGAGGCGCGGACCTATCATTTGCCGCGCGCCGTGCATTTCGACGACGAATGCATGCGCGTGTTCCAGACCATCGGTTTAGCCGACGCGATCCTGCCGCAGACAATCCTCAGCCCCGGCATGCTGTTTCTGGACGCCAACGGCAAGATGCTGCTGGACTGGTCGCGCCCGCAGACATTGACCCCGATGGGGTGGCATCTCAGCTATCGCTTCCACCAACCCGATCTGGAGGACGTGCTGATCGGCGGTCTTGCCCGCTTTCCCAACGTCACCTTGCGCAACCGCTGCGATGTGTTCGCGCTCGATCAGGACGAGTATGGCGTGCGCGTCCGCTACGAAGACCTCTCGAACGGAACACTTACCGAAGTCCGCGCAGGCTATGTGATCGGCTGCGACGGCGCCCGCTCACTGGTCCGCCGCTTCATCGGCTCCGGCATGGACGATCTCGGCTTCCACGAGCGCTGGCTGGTGATCGACGTGCTGCTCAAGCGCGCGCGCGACGATCTCGGCGATTACAGCCTCCAGCATTGCGATCCCAGGCGGCCGGCGACCTATGTGCGCGGCACCGGCACGCGGCGGCGCTGGGAGATCACGGTTCTCCCGGACGAGGATTCCCAGGAGATCGCGCAACCGGCAAAGACCTGGGAGCTGCTGTCGCGCTGGATCACGCCTGATGATGCCGAACTCGAACGCGCCGCGGTCTACACGTTTCATTCGGTCATCGCACAGCAATGGCGCGGCGGCCGATTGCTGCTCGCGGGCGATTCCGCGCACCAGACCCCGCCCTTCCTCGGCCAGGGCATGTGCGCCGGAATCCGCGATGCCGCAAACCTCGCCTGGAAGCTCGCCGCGATCATCCGTGACGGCGCCGCACCCGATCTGCTCGACACCTATCAGAGCGAACGCCAGCCGCATGTGCGCGAATTCATCGAGCTCGCCATCCGTCTCGGCGGCGTGATTAACACCAAGGCGATCGAAGCGGGCCTTGCCGCCGGCCAGGCCCGAGCGAATGCGCCGGTGAAGCTCGAGGTGAAAAAGCCCCTGCTCGGCCCCGGGCTCGCGCTCGGCGAGCTGCCCTTGGCCGGACATCTCGCGCCGCAGTTCGAGCTACGGGACGGCCGCCGCGGCGACGACCGGATCGGTTACGGCCACGTGCTCCTCGTCGAGAGTGCGACCACGCACTCATCGCGCCCGGCTCTGTCGCAGGCCGGAATCAAAGTCCTCACCAGCGACGATGCCGAGGGCATCGGCGACTGGCTTCGCGAGCACGGCATCATCGCCGCACTGGTCCGCCCGGACCGCTATGTGCGCGGCACTGCCCGTAACGAGGCCGAACTCGACCGGCTCGTCGCCGCTCTCACGCCTCCAACCCAGATTTCTTCAAACCATGTGCCGTCCGCGGCCTGACCCAACAATTCTCAAGGATATCTCATGAAGCTGCTTTCTTTCATCGCCGACGGCCGCGCCTCTTTCGGCGCCGTCAAGGACAACGGAATCGTCGATCTCGGCGCGCGTATGGCGCCCTGCACCACGCTGCGGCAGTTGCTCGAGGCGGATCGCCTCGCCGAGGCGGCAACGCTGGTCGCGTCCACGGCGCCCGATCATCCGCTCGACAAGATCAGCTTCGCCCCCGTGATCCCCGATCCCGGCAAGATCATCTGCGTCGGCCTGAACTACCGCGATCACGTCGCCGAAACCGGTCGCACCGTCACCGAGAAGCCGGCGCTGTTCGTCCGCTTTCCCTGCAGCCAGGTCGGCCATCTCCAGCCGATCGTGAAGCCGAAAGTGAGCGACGATTTCGACTATGAAGGCGAGCTCGCGCTGGTCATCGGCAAGGAAGGCCGGCACATCCCGGCTGGCCGCGCGCTCCATCACATCGCCGGCTATTCTTGTTACAATGAAGGCAGCATCCGCGACTGGCAGCGCCACACCAGCCAGTTCCTCTCCGGCAAGACCTTTGCCGAGAGCGGCAGCTTCGGCCCCTGGCTGGTGACGGCGGACGAGATTCCCGATCCGTCGAAGCTCGCCTTGCAGACGCGCCTGAACGGCACCGTCGTGCAGGACACCACCACCGACCTCCTGATCACAGGCATCCCCGAGCTGATCGCCTACATCTCCACGATCTGCCCGCTCGTTCCCGGCGACGTCATCGTCACGGGCACCCCGGGCGGGGTCGGCGCCAAGCGCACGCCGCCGCTGTGGATGCGCCCCGGCGATACCGTCGAGGTCGAGATCTCAGGCATCGGAACCTTGCGCAACACGGTCATCGCCGAACCGGCCTGACCACGTCTTCAAACAATCAAAAACGACAAAGTCAGGAAACGCCATGGCCAACCTCCGCACGACATCCGCCGCCATCCTGCTGGTCACGCTGGCTCTCGCGGGCCCGCCTGCGCGCGCCGAGATCAAGGGCGATGCGATCCGCATCGGCGTGCTTACCGACATGAACGGCGTATTCGCCACTGCGATGGGTCCCGGCTCGGTCGAGGCGGCGCGGATGGCCGCGGAGGAGTTCGGCGGCAAGATCAACGGCAAGCCGATCGAGATCCTGCAGGCCGACCACCAGAACAAGCCGGATCTCGCGGCATCGCTCGCCCGCAAATGGTTCAGCGACGGTGTCCAGGCGATCGCGGATGGTGGCAGCTCCGGCGCGGCGCTCGCGGTGCAGGAACTCGTGCGCGGCAACGGCAGGATCTTCCTCGTCTCCGGCGCCGGCGCCAATCAACTGACCGACGAGGCGTGCGCGCCGACCAGCGTGCAATGGACCCAGGATGCCTATTCCACCGCGACCGCCGTGGTCTCCGGCATCATGCAGACCAGCAAGGAGCCATGGTTCTTCATCACCGGCGACTATGCCTTCGGCCATTCGATCGAAGCGACCGCACGCGCCCGTATCGGTGAGCTCGGCGGCAAGGTCGCCGGCAGCGTCAAGGCGCAGCTCGGCACGCCCGACTACTCGTCGTTCCTGCTGCAGGCGCAGTCCTCGGGCGCCAAGATCCTCGCCATCAACGTCGCCGGCGACAACGCCACCGCAATCAAGCAGGCCGAGGAATTCGGCCTCGCCGACCAGGGCATCAAGATCGTGCCGATGTCGTTCCAGAACGTCGATATCGCGGCTGTCGGGCTGAAGGCGACCCGTGGCGACCTCATCGTCACCTCGTTCTTCGAGGACGTCTCGCCCGCCGCCCGGAAATTCTCCGACGCCTTCTATGCGCGCCGCAAGGCCATGCCCTCGCAGATCCAGGCCGGCGTCTATTCCGCCGTGCGCCACTATCTGCAGGCGATCAAGGACACAGATTCCGACGACAGCGCAGCCGTGATGGCGAAAATGAAGGCAACCCCGGTGTCGGATGCGTATACGCCCAACGGCCGCATCCGCGAGGACCAGCGCATGGTGCATGATCTTTATCTGGTGCAGGTCAAGACGCCCGAGGAATCCAAAGGACCCTGGGATTTCGTCAAGCTGGTCGCGACGATCCCGCCCGACCAGGCCTTCCGTCCGCTCGACCGCAGCAAGTGCAGCCTGGTCGGTAAATAACCGCTCAGGCCAAATACCGCGCCAGATAGCCTTCCATCGCATAGAGCGCGCAGAGGGCGAGGCTCGACCACACAGCGGCGCTGAAATACAGGAACATCCAGGTCAGCTCGCCCTTCCAATGGGCGATGTCGTGAGTCACCACCCAGCGCGTCGAGACGTCATGCAGGCCTTCGAGGAAGCCTAAGAACCTGCCGCCCTCGGCGTGCCCGGCCCGCCAGCGGCTGAGATACATCGGCACGTCGACGGTGACGAGGAAGGCGAGGAAGCAGGCGATGCCGACGATGCCTGACATCAGCGCCCAGCGCACCGGGCCCTGGAATTCCGGCATCAGGCGGCACAGCGCGATGCCGGCGAGGAAGAAGGTCACCGCCCACAGCGAGTTCTCGATCGCGTTGTAGAGGAAGTTGGTCGTCACCACCGCGTACCAGGAGAAACACTCCGCGATGATGATGATCGGCACGATCACGAGCGCGATGTTCACCGCGGTCTCGGCGCCCGTCATCTTTCCGAACTGATGCAGGATGATGGCCCATTGCGCGACGAAGCAGAGCTCGGCCACGGTCGCAACCGTGCGGCCGACGACGACGCTCGAGAGCCAGGTGTCGAACAGGCAGATGCGCTGCACATCGGCGCGCGGCAGGAATGAGCGGAACGCGCAGCCGAACACATAGCCGGCACACAGCAGCAGCATCAGCCCGATGTCCGAGCCGCCGCTGAGGCTGCCCGCAGGCGTCGGGTAGAATTCGCGGTACAGCATGAACCACACCAGGATATTGGCGCCGCTCACGAGCGTGAGGGATCCCCACCACCACGCGAGGGGATTTGACCGCGCCTGCCACTGCAACATGAACCGCTCCGCAAAATTATCGATTTGACATGTCGTCGTAATAATCCTGTCACAACACGACATGCAATCACGACAAAAATCTGTGTGTGCGGCGCGGTCCGGCGCGTCCTTCAACGAAAACGTCGAGGCGACATCGGTGTCCATATATCGGACAATTTTGCCGTTTTTGCCGAATCTATTGGACAGAAGCGATTTCGCCGTCTGATATTCGGGGATGACCCCGAGAGATTCATCCAAACCGCGACATCCGCTCTCCTCCGCCGCCGCAGTGCTGGCGGAGAGTGTCGACGACGCCGCCTTCGCCACGACGCTGGCAAAGGGGCTCGTCGTGCTCGAGGCGTTCAAGGCCGGGAGCACGCTGCTGGGCAACATGGAGCTGTCGGCGCTGACCGGCATTCCGCGGCCGACAGTGGCGCGGCTGACGCACACGCTCGCCGAGCTCGGCTACCTCCGCTACGACGCCGAGCGGGCCAAGTACCGCGTCGCTGCGCGGGCACTGCGGATCGCGCATCCTCTGCTTGCCGGAATGCAATTCCGCCAGATGGCGCGGCCCATGATGCAGGAGCTGGCGCTCAGCGTCCGCGGCACGGTCTCGATCGGCCTGCTCGACGCCACGTCGATGATCTATGTCGAGACCGCGCGCTCCGGCGACGTCGGGCCGCACGCGCCCGACATCGGCATGCCGATTCCCGTGGTGATGACGGCCATGGGCCGCGCCGCGGCGGCGACCCTGCCACCAGCCGATGCAGACCGGCTCGAACGGAACATCGGTGCTGAAGACCCCGAGCTGTGGTCGGCCTTCCGCGACAAATACCGGGCCGGGATCGCGCAATGCAAAAGCCGCGGCTTCTGCACCTGCTGGGGCGAGTACATGGCCTCCATCCATGCCGTCGCCGCGCCGCTGTTTCACACGAGCGAATCGAGGCAGTCGTTCTCGATCAATTGCGGCATCCCCGCCTTCCGGCTCCAGCCGGGCCAGCTGGAAGGCGAGATCGGCCCGCGCATCGCGGCACTCGCCGACAGCATCCGCGCCATCGTCGGACAGGCCGAGCTCGCGCCGCCGCGCAAGACCAAGAAAATCACAAGCGCCGGAAAATGACATGGCTGGACCGCTCGAGGGACTTAAGGTTCTCGACATCGCGACGATCATTGCAGCGCCGTTCGCCGCCACGCTGCTGGCCGACTACGGCGCCGAGGTGCTCAAGGTCGAGATGCCCGGAAACGGCGACGGCGTAAGGTCGTTTCCGCCGTTCAAGGATGGCAAGCCGCTATGGTGGAAGGCCGCCAACCGCAACAAGAAGTTTGCCACGCTCGATCTGCGCACTGGAGAAGGACTTGCGCTGTTCAAGCAGCTGCTTCCGCGCTTCGACGTGCTGATCGAGAATTTCCGTCCGGGAACGCTCGACCGATGGGGTTTGCCTAAGGAGGTGCTGTGGTCGATCCAGCCGCGCCTCGTGATCCTGCGCGCCACCGCCTTCGGGCAGGATGGACCTTATCGCGAGCGACCTGGCTTCGCCCGTATCTTCGAGGCCATGGGCGGGCTCACCTACATCACGGGCGAGAGCGATGGCGAGCCGACCCATCCGGGATACCCGATCGGGGATTCGATCGGCGGCCTGTTCGGCGCCGTTGGCGTGCTGGCGGCGCTGTGGAAACGGGCGCGCGATCCCGATGCGCCCGGCGAGGAGATCGATCTTTCGCTGACTGAGGCGACCTTCCGCCTGCTCGACGTCCTCGCCATCGAGCACGATCAGCTCGGCACCGTTCGCAGCCGGATCGGCAATTCCAACGGCTATTCGGCGCCGGCCGCCGTGTTTCGCACCAGCGACGATCATTGGGTGACGCTCGCAGGCTCGACCAACGCGCTGTTTGCGGCGAACTGCCGGGCGATCGAGCGGCCCGACCTGATCACCGATCCGCGCTTTGCCAGCAACGACCGGCGCGTCAGGCACGCCGCCGAGCTCAACGACATCTTCGCCGGCTGGTGTGCCACCCATCCCCTTGAGGAGGTCCTCGCGCGATTCAATGCCGCGCAGGGAACGCTCGCCCCGATCTATTCGATCGACCAGATCGCCGACGACCCGCAAGTGAAGGCGCGCGAGGTGATCACCCGCGTTGCCGACAAGGATTTCGGCACGGTCGCCATGACCAATGTCGTGCCGCGCTTCACCAATGACCCCGCGCGATTGCGTCACGCCGCCGGCGACGTCGGCGAGGACAATGACGAGGTGTTTCGCAATTGGCTCGGCCTTTCGCACCAGGAGATCGAAAGGCTCACCGCGCGAAAAGTGATCTGAAATTAACAAGAAGACCAACAATAAAAAGGGAGGAAGACAACCGTGACATCATTCAAGGTCACTCGCCGAACCCTGCTGGGCACGCTCGCGGGCAGCATCGCCGCCGGCTCGGGCCTGACGGTACAGGCCGAGGATGCATGGCCCTCGCGCCTGGTGCGGCTGATCTCGCCCTACGGGCCCGGCGGCTCCAACGACATCTCGTTGCGCCTGCTGGCCGAAGAGTTCGGCCGCAGCCTGCGTCAGCAGTTCATCGTCGAGAACAAGCCCGGTGCCGGCACCCGCATCGCCAACGACATGGTCGCTCATGCCCCGGGCGACGGCTACACCATTCTCTACGTCGCGGCTCCCTACGCGACCGCCGAGGCGCTGTTCGGCAAGCTGACCTATGCGCGCGGGGATCTGCAGCCGGTCGCGATGGTCGTGGTCGCGCCGCTGTTCCTCATCATCAGCGCCGACGCGCCGTTCAAGACGCTCCCCGAATTGATCGCCTACGGCAAGTCGAGACCGAATGGGCTGACCTTCGCGTCTCCGGGCGCGGGCTCGCAGCCGCACTTGGCCGGAGAGCTCCTGTTTCGCGACGCCGGCGTCAAGGGCCTGAACATTCCGTTCCGGGGCGATGCCGCCTCCTACACCGAGCTGCTCGCCGGCCGCGTCGATGCCACGCTTACGGCGCTGCCGACCGCCCTGCCCTACATCCAGAGCGGCAAGTTCATCGTGCTCGGCGTCGCCTCGCCCGAGCGCAGCGCGCTCTACCCGCAGGCGCCGACACTGCGCGAGCAGGGTTTTCCCAACGTGGCTGCCGCCGGCTGGTACGGCTTCATGGCGCCCGCCACGACGCCGCGCGCGATCGTCGACAAGTTCCAGGGCGAAGTCCTGCGCGCGCTCGCCGAGCCGGCGATCAAGGACAAGCTAACCGCCCAGGGCCTCGAAGTGCGCGCCGGCACCGCGGCCGAGTTCGGCCAGTTCATCGACGCCGAGACGGAGAAATGGACCAAGCTGATCCGCAATGCCGGTCTCAAGGGTGAATGACCATCGGGAAGGACCGGACATGACAGGCACTCTGCTCAAACACATCGCGGTGTCCGCACTGCTTCTCGCGCTGTCGAGCGCGGCGGCGCAGGCGCAGAAGAAATACGATTCGGGCGCGTCCGACACGGCGATCAAGGTCGGCCAGACCGTGCCGCTCAGCGGCCCGGCTTCGGCCTATGCCGTGATCGGCAAGACCCAGGCCGCCTATATGAAGATGATCAACGACCAGGGCGGCGTGAACGGCCGCAAGGTCGAGCTGATCCAGTATGACGATGCCTATTCGCCGCCGAAGACCGTGGAGCAGACCCGCAGGCTGGTCGAAAGCGACGAGGTGCTGCTGACGTTCCAGATCATCGGCACCGCGCCGAACGTCGCCGTGCAGAAATATCTCAACGCCAAGAAAATCCCTCAGCTGTTTGCCGCGACCGGCGCCGCGCGCTTCACCGATCCCAAGAACTTTCCCTGGACCATGGGATTCAACCCCTCCTACCTGGTCGAAGGCCGCATCTACGCGCAATATTTGCTGAAGAACCACCCGAACGCGAAGATCGGCGTGCTCTACCAGAACGACGACCTCGGCAAGGATTATCTCGCCGGCCTCAAGGCCGGCCTCGGCGACAAGGCGAAGATGATCGTGGCCGAGACATCCTACGAGATCACCGAGCCGACGATCGACTCGCAGATCCTGCGGCTGAAGGATGCCGGCGCCGACGTGCTGTTCAGCGCTACCACGCCGAAACAGGCGGCGCAGGCCATCAAGAAGGTCGCCGAGATCGGCTGGAAGCCGCTGCACATCATCGACATCAACGCCTCCTCGCTCAGCGCCGTGCTGAAGCCGGCGGGGCTGGATAATTCCAAGGGCGTCGTCAGCGTCGGTTACGTCAAGGATGCCGCCGATCCCGAATGGAAGGACGATCCCGGCATGAAGCGCTACCTCGCCTTCATGGCAAAATACTATCCCGACGGCGACAAGGATTCGAACCTGAACGTCTATGGGTACATCACCGCGCAGCTGCTGGTTCAGGTGCTGAAGCAATGCGGCGACGACCTCACTCGCGACAACGTGATGCGGCAGGCCGCCAGCCTCAAGAACGTCGAGCTCGACCTGACGCTGCCGGGGATCTCGGTCACGACCACGCCAACCGACTATCGCGTCAACAAGCAGTTCCAGATGGTGCAGTTCGATGGCCAGCGCTGGCAGAAGCTCGGCGACATCGTGACGGACGAAGCGAAAGAGTGAAGCGGTGAGAGACGTAATTCCGGTGCCGGCGCTCATTGTCCTCCCGCGAGGCGGCCGCCGCTGCGGATGACATCGTCGCGTTGATCGACATGGCGCTGATATTCGGAGATCGCGCGATTGGCCATCCGGATCCGGTTCGTGTGCCCCTCCTCGACCATCATGGTGATGCGCTGCGCCAGAAACACGCAGGCCGCGAACTCATCGCCGATGGCGCCCGTCCGCGTGAGAAAGTTCCAGGCGATCTCATAGGCCTGCTCGGCGGCGGGGTTGCGGTAGTCGCTGAAGATAATGTGCGTCATCACCGGCAAAGCCGCAGGGCAGCGATCGTTCCTGTGGTCCCTTCCGACGTCCCCCAATCATGGGCTGCATTGAGTCCCCGATGGTGTTCCGGTCCCCGGAACGAAATGCACTTCCGCTGGCAGACACGTTCCGACGCTGGGTCGCAGGCCTCCAGTTCGATGCACCCGCAACGCCTCGCGTAGGAACGGTTGGCCGCGCGCGTGATTGGTCCGGCATGAACCTCAGGGAGACACAACATGCGTAAGACAATGCTGACGATCTTCACAGCTGCAATGCTCGCCGGCGCTTCCGTCGGCGCAGCATTCGCTCAAGGTGCTGGTGGCGGCGCAGGCGGCGGAGCTGGTGCCGGTGCGGGAGCCGGTGGCGCGGGGGCCGGTGGTGCGGGCGCAGGTGCTGGTGCAGGCGGTAGCGGCGCTGCCGGAGGAAGCGGAAGCGCTGGAGACGGTTCCGGCGGCGGCAGTGGTGACACCACCCATACGCAACGCGGCGGACAGGGCGCGTCCAGCGCTCCAGGCATGCGCAACGAGACCACCCCACCGACGAGCGGCACCGCACCGCGGCGCTAGCGCATGATCCGGAAAAGTGTGCGGCGGTTTTTCGAAGAGACCATGCTCAAACGATAAATAGAGCGCGATGGCGATTCATCCTGATCTCATCGCGCTTCAGTCGCCTCGTTGATCGCCCTCTTCGGAAACTGATCCTTCGAGATGTACGAAAGCGGTCCCCGCGAATCCTTCGCCGGGACCGCTTTGTCTTCACCGCTTCATGCCCGCCACGTAGGCCGCGAGCTTGTCGAGAGTCTGGTAGCCGTATTCGACGGCGCCGAAGCCGATCATGCCATCGCGCTGCGCGGTGCTCGAGGCCAGCTGGCGCATCATCAGCACGGTCTTGCCATTGCTCTGCTCGGCAAAGGTGACGGTGAAGCGGAACATGCCGGGATCCTCGTCCTGGTCGACGCCGTGGTCCATCTCCATCAGCTGCGGCCGCTCGATGCGGCGGAAGCGCATGCGGTTCGGATAGACCGTGCCGTCGGGGCCGATCATGTTGAAACGCCAGACGCCGCCGACGCGTACGTCGATCTCGAAGGTCTCGACCTTGAATCCCTTCGGCCCGAACCATTGCGGCAGATGCTTCGGGTCGGACCACGCCTCGAACACCAGATCGCGCGGCGCGTCGATCACGCGCGACATCACGATCTCACGGTCGAGCGACCATTGCGACAGAGCGGGATTGGCAGAATTCGTCATCACTCAGAACCTTTCCGTTTGGTTGTTCGGGACGGCCGCTTGGCAGCCGCCCGCTCCTTCTCTTTCTTGAGCTTCATCACGTAGGCTTCGAACCGGTCGAGCCGAGCCTCCCAGATTGCGCGCTGCTGCTGGAACCAGTCCTCCGCACCGAGCAGCGCATCCGGGCTGAGACGGCAGGTGCGCACGCGGCCGGATTTCTCCGACAGCACGAGCCCGCTCGTCTCCAGCACATGGATGTGTTTCATGAAGCTCGGCAGCGCCATGGCGAAGGGATCGGCGAGCTCCCCGACGGAGGCCTCGCCGGCGCACAGCCGCATCACGATCGCCCGTCTGGTGGGATCGGCGAGCGCTGCGAAAACCTGGTCGAGGCGGGGCGATTGGTTAGCCATGAAGCTAACTATAGGCGACCCGCGCATCGGCGTCAACAATTGTTAGCCCACAAGCTAAGTAATTTGATCGCGGGCCGCGCAACGGAACCTGAAACGCGCAATTGTGAATTGGGCCGCCCGGCGCTTCCCGCTAAATGAGACCGGGGGCACCATTGCATCGTTCGTCAGGGCACGTGCCGCCTTTTGTCACATCATCATCGTTCACCAGGCGGGCGCTCGCCCGGGCCGCGCTTGTTCCCCTCGCAATCGCGCTTTCCCCGCGCCGCGCCTCCGCGGATTCCGACATGATCGCGCAGATGCGCGACATCGTCGCAAACGAGCTGGCGCCGACCGTTACGCCGGGCCATGCCGGCGGCCTTGCCGCCGCCCTCTATGCCGGACGGCATGTCGAATTCTTCAACTACGGTCTTGCCGATGACGCCACCAAGCGGAAGGTGACGCCGGACACGCTGTTCAACCTCGCGTCTTTAAGAAAGCCGTTCGAGGCGACGCTGGTCGCACTCGGCACGCTCCGCGGCGAGCTGCGGCTCGATGACCGCGTCCCTAAATATCTTCCCGAGCTCGACGGCGATTACATCCGCCGCGTCAGCGTCGGCGAGCTCGTCACGCACACCTCGGGGCTGTTGCTGCCGACCGACCATCCGCCCTGGCCTAACGATCAGTTCACGCGCGAGCAGTTCATCGCCATGCTGAACGCCTTCGCGCCGGCGCCCGGCGTCGCACCCGGCCGGCAGCGCATCTACACCCATGCCGGCTACGTGCTGCTTCAGCTTGTGCTCGAGCGCTGCTACGGCACGCCGATCGGCGCGTTGATCCAGCACCGCATTCTCCGCCCCCTCGCCATGGACGCCAGCTTCATCCCCGAGCGCGGCGCGGACAATCGCGCCGTCATGGGCGGAGCCTGGATGCGGCGCGTGGTCCAGGGCTATTCCGACCAGGGCACGGCGATCGGCCCAATCGGCGACCAGCAGAGCTATTTTGATTTTCCCGGCACCGGCCAGATGTTCTCTTCCGCCCGGGATGTTGCCACCTTCGCGGCAGCCTGCGTCGACGGCCGGACGATCGATCCACAATTGCGCGAGGCGCTGCGATGACGCAGCGTGAGGTCTTTCGCATCGACGACAAGTTCGGACAGGGCATGGCCTGGGAGACCGTGCGTCTGCCTGATGTCACCGTCATCGACAAGCCCGGCGGCCTCAACAATGCGTCCGGCTATATCGGCCTCGTTCCGTCACGGCGGATCGCCATCGTCCTGCTCGCCAACCGCTGCGAATATCCGCACGAGATCGCGCGCTACAAGATCCTGCCCGCGCTGGCGCATCTGCTGCCATCGCACGCAGGCTGAGCTTCAAGAGCAGAAAGCCCCGGCCAGGCCGGGGCTTTCCACGCCAGGATCGGAACGGGATGCTCAGTATCTGGCGACGACCGGTCCGCCGAACTTGTAGTTCACGCCGACGCGCACGATGTTCGACTTGAGATCGACCGAATGGGTGAAGGTCTGGGCCGGCAACGGCACACCGACGTTGAAATTGTTGCTGGTCATGCTGCTGCGGCCAAGATCGACGTAAAGATATTCGGCCTTCAGCGACCAGCCGTTGCCCACGGCGTACTCACCGCCGACGCCTGCTGTCCAGCCGACGCGGGTGTCGCGGATCGCTCCGGACTCGGTCGCGCCAGCAAAGGTGTCGGTGAAGCTGAAATTGCCCTTTATCTCGGCGATGGCGGCGCCGCCGGTGGCGTAAATCAGCCAGCTCGGCGTCGCGAGGAAGCCGATGCGGCCGCGAATGGTGGCGAGCCAATCGGCCGAGACCGACGAATTGACGGTGAAGGTGGTCGGCGCGCAGCAGGGATACACGGCCGTGCTGCTCGCGCTGCCCTTGAAGCCGAAATAGTTGATGTCACCCTCGAGGCCGAGCACGGCGTTGTTGACCTGCCAGTTGTAGCCGGCGGTGAAGCCGCCGGTCACACCGGAGCTGTTGATGTGCTGGGCGCCGACCGTCCCGATGGCGGTCACGCTCGAATCCGCGAAATAGGCGGCCACCGGAAACAGCGTGGTGGTGGCGGGGTTCGCGCTGCCCCACTGCCCGCCGACATTGCCGCCGACGTAGAAGCCGGTCCAGTTATAGACTGGCGCCATCACCGGCGCCTTGGTGTAATGCGCCGCGAGGTCGGCTGCCTGAACGGATGCGGTACCCAAGACAACAGAAGCGATCGCCAGCAAAAACTTGTTCATTCCAGTCTCCTTGCCCCACGCGATTGACCTCGCGTTTCGAATGCGCGCAGGTAAAAGGCAACCGGCGCAGTTAGGGCATAGGGCGGGCGCCGCTGCTCGTCTTGGGCTGCGGCGCAGTTCGCAAGGACTGTGACGTAGTGTGCGCTTCAGATCGTACGAACGGATGGCGGGTGTGACCGAGGAGCCACGCCTCGTCCATCATCAGCGGCGCGCGACGCATGCCCGTGTCGCCTCACGACAAGGCCGCCAGAAATGCGATTCGAGACTGCGCTTCAGACCGAGCGCGTCAGCCCGCCATCGACGCGGATGTTCTGGCCGGTGATGTAGGCCGCGCCGTCGGAGGCCAGGAACGAGACCGTCGCGGCGATCTCCTCGACCTTGCCGTAGCGCTTCATCGGCACACTGTCGCGGCGCGCGTCGAGCTGCGGCAGGCTGTCGATCCAACCGGGCAGGACGTTGTTCATGCGGATGTTGTCGGCCGCATGGGTATCGGTGAAGATCTTGGTGAAGGCGGCAAGGCCCGCGCGGAACACCGCCGAGGTCGGGAACATGGCGCTGGGCTCGAACGCCCAGGCGGTCGAGATGTTGATGATGGCGCCACCCTTCTGCGCCTGCATGATCGGCGTCACCAGCCGCGTCGGGCGGATCACGTTCAAGAGATACGTGTCGAGGCCGGTGTGCCACTGCTCGTCGGTGATCTCCGTGATCGGCGCACGCGGCCCGTGCCCGGCGCTGTTGACGAGCACGTCGATGCGTCCCCACTTCGCCATGGCGCCGTCGACGAGGCGCTTCAGATCGTCATTCTCCTTGTTGGAGCCGGTGACGCCGAGCCCGCCGAGCTCGGCCGCCAGCGCCTCGCCCTTGCCGGAGGACGACAGGATCGCGACGCGAAACCCGTCCGCCGCCAGCCGCCGCGCAGCCCCTGCCCCCATGCCGCTGCCGCCGGCGGTAACGAGCGCAACCTTCTCTGCTGCCATGACCGATCATCCCTTCAGTTGAGGCAAGCCGCAGGCTCGGCCTATCATGAGGTCTTCTACAGCCAGACCTGTCGGCAGGTCCATGGTCGAAGGCATCCGTCATGAGCAACCCGAGAAGTGATTTGCTGATCCGCAATCTGCGCCCCGAGGAGATCTCCCTTGCCATCGACTGGGCCGCGGCCGAGGGCTGGAATCCGGGCCATCGCGATGCCGCCTGCTTTGCGGTTCCCGACGCGCAAGGTTTCTTCGTCGGCGAGATCGATGGCGAGCCGGTGGCGACCGTCTCCTGCGTCAATTACGATGACCGCTTCGCCTTCCTCGGCTTCTACATCGTGCGCGATAGCTTTCGTGGCGCGGGCCATGGCCTGCGCATCTGGAATGCGGCGATCGCGCATGCGGGCGCGCGCGTGATCGGGCTCGACGGCGTCGTGGCGCAGCAGGACAATTACAGGAAGTCCGGTTTCCAGCTGGCCTACGCCAACATCCGCTATGGCGGCATCGTCGCCGCGCGCTCGAGGGCGCCCACTGAGGTCGTTGCGCTCGACACGATTCCGTTTGCGCTCGTGGAAGCCGACGATGCCACCGTCTTCCCGGCCCGGCGCAGCGCATTCCTTCGCGCCTGGATCGATACATCAGGCCATGTCGGCCGCGCCCTCGTGCGCGACGGCAAGCTCGCCGCATGGGGCGTGATCCGGCCCTGCCGGACCGGCTGCAAGATCGGTCCGCTCGTCGCCGACGACCGCGCGGCGGCGGAGGCGATCGTGCAGGCTTTGCTTGCGAGCGCCGATGTCGGCGAAATCTTCCTCGACGTCCCCGCCGTCAATCGCGAGGCGATCGCGCTTGCGGAAGCACTCGGGCTCAAGCCGGTGTTCGAGACGGCGCGGATGTACACGGGAGCGATCCCGCCGCTGCGCATCGACCGCGTCTTCGGCGTGACCAGCTTCGAGCTGGGCTAAAACTCAGTAGCAGCGCGTGATGTTGACGGTGTGCTCGCTGCCGCCGCGGCCGGGCACCGTCACCTGCTCGGTCGGGCAGCTCGGCACATAGGGCCGGTCGGACGGCACGACGTTCGGCGGGAAGCGATGCGACCAGTCCCAGGGGACATCATAGGTGTAGGTGTAGCGCACGTCGGTGGAGACCGGCTGCCCGGCATCGCCAAAGGGCTGGCTGTAGCCGGCGCCGTCGTAGAAGAACCCGCCGCCGCCCGGCCAGTAGACGAACGGGTTATTGCGCCGGTGGAACCGGGCTCCCGGCCCCATCGGCGCACGCGCCATCGCGCCGGAAGGCGCAGCGGTCACCCCATGCGGCGCGGCGCCGCCGGGTCTGGCGAAACTGTCGCTGGGGCTAAGGAGCAGCGCGGCTGCGCTGAGCGAGGCGAATAGCGCCCCAACTGATCTGCCATGGGATCTGGACATCATGATACGCACCAACTCGTTTGGCTTAAGCGATAGCTCCCCGCAGCTACGCTAGGCCCGCCCGTCGCCCGCCCGCAAACGTATAATTAATTATTGGTTAAGACACGGGATTAACCGGGGAACAGGTGCGGCAAGACGCCCGGATTCCCGGTTGATTTCAGGCACTTCGTTCCGCGGCCCGCGCTTCATAACCAGTTGATCGGAGTTGATCGCTCCGCCGGGCGCGTCCCGGAACGCTCCCGCAGTGCAACCGTTGGCCCCCGACACAAGCAAGGAGCATCTCCAATGCAGAACAAGTCAAAACTCCTCTGCCTGATCACGGCATCACTCGTCGCCGGCACTGCGGCTGCCTCGGCGCAGGGCTACGATTGGAACGGATCGCGCATGGGCTGGGACCGCACGGCCCCCGCCTACGAACCGGTCCAGCCGCGCGCGTATTATCCTGATGTCGGGGGGCCCTATGGTGCGCTCAACGGCACCAACCATCCGACCCCGAGCTCGACGCAGGGCGACGTCGGCCCTGACGGCAACAACAACGGCACATTGACCGGCGGCTATCGCTGGTAAGGTCCACACTCACGGCGAGGCCCGCCGTTCTTTCGCGGACGGTGGGCCTTCGTGCGTCAGCGGCCCTGCTGCTTGCGCAGCCAGTCGAGCATGTCCTGTATTTTTTCCCGCGCGTTGCCGGTGCCCTGTGTCACGATCGCGGTGTTACCGCCGCTGCGCCGGTACACCGTCGTGCGCCCCGGCTCCTTCTCGATCTTGACCTCGGCCTGTGCGGGATCGCCGCTCTGCGTGATCACCGAGGTGCCGTTCTCGTCCTGGACCACTGTGGTGTGACCGTCGGCAGCGCCGGCCGGCGCCATCGCGATCACGCTCATGAGTCCTATTCCGGATGCGAGCAGGAGCAATCTCATGTCACACCTCCATCATCGGCTGAACTGAAAGATCGCCAGCCAGTTGAACCGCCCGAACTGCCTCACCGCTCCCGTATTCATGTCTCCGATCTGGAGCAGGAGCGCGTTGGTGGAATTGCCGATCTGGGTGATCTCGGCGGTGTTGCTCGCACCGGATTGACCGATGATCGCATTGGTGGTGCCGCCCACCTGGATCACATTGGCATAGTTGCGCGTGCCGTTCTGGATGATGGTCGCATCCACCGTCCCGGTGCCGCCGATCTGGATCACCCGCGCGATATTGATGCGGCTGTTCTCTTCGATCGTCACGGGCTGAACATCGTTGCCGAACTGCACGACGGTTTCGATGCTCACGTTCCGGTTGGTCACGCTGCGCTGGACCGACCCGGCGCTCGCCTGCGTCGCCGTGCCGATGGCGGCGAGCATCGCCGCCAGCGCCAACACGTGCCTCAAGATCTGTCCGCATCGCATCGCGCTTCCCCGTTCGTTCCTGGCACCGGCGCGTTCGCTCGCGCCTTACGGGACGGTCTGCGCGATCGTCGAGGCGTTGATCGTGCCGAATTGCGCCACCGTGCCCGCATTCATCGCGCCGAGCTGCGATATCAGGCTCGTCGCCGACTGCCCGGTCTGACCGACGAAGGCGAGATTGTTCGTTCCGGCCTGCCCGATCGATGCGGAATTCGTCCCGCCGAATTGCAGGACGCCCGTGGCATTGTTGGTGCCGTTCTGCGTCACTGTCGCGCTGGTGCTGCCGCCGATCATGAACACGCCGGCCATGTTGAGCTGACTGTTCTGGTTCAGCACCACCGGCGGCCCGCCGACAGAGACGATGGTCTTGATGTCGGCGGTCTGGGCACCGGCTGATCCGGTGCCCGCCGAGCACAGAGCGAGCAAGACGGCGCCCGCGCATCCCAAATGATGTTTCATGACATGCCTCGTCGCTTCGGGTCGGCTCACGGAGCCTGCTGGATAATCGTCGAGCCGTTCAGAATTCCGAGCTGTCCAACTCCAGCCATGTTGTTCGCACCGATCTGGCCGATCAGGCTCGAATTGGAGCCGCCGACCTGGCCGGCCAGCGCGGTGTTGGATGCCGTCGCGGTCGTGCCGCCCTGCCCGATCACCGAATTGTTGACGGTCAGGAGCGAGCCCGTCTGCAGGATGGTCGCCGTATTGGTGGCGCCGAACTGCATCGTGGTCGCGTTGTTGCTGGTGCCGCCGCTCTGCGAAATGAACGAAGTGTTGGTCGTGCCGAATTGCAGCACGCTGGCGGTGTTGCCGGCGTTTGCGTCGGCGGCCGTCAGCGCACCGAGCGCCACGAAACTTGCAATGAAATAGGTGATCCGCATGTCATTTCCTCCGCGACAATGGGCGGGCCATCGCAATTGATCGGCCGGCCGGATTGCGGTGCATTCGAGAATGGCGCGGACGCAACCGCAACTGGCTGCGTCCGGCCAAACGGGGCTGTGTGTCAGTGCGCCGTCTGCGAGACGGTGCTGCCGTTGACGCCGAACACGCTGAGCTGGCCGACGCCGGCGGAGTTGTTCTGCAGCGCGGGGGGCCCGAACGAGTTCTGGGTGATCGCGCTGGTGTTGTTGCCGAACGCCACCTGGCCGGTGGTCGCCGAGTTCTGCACGCCGACCTGGTTCACCGTGCTGCCGTTGTTGAGCGAGGCAGCGCCGGTCCCCTGCATCGTGGACGCAGTGTTCACGATGCCGAGCTGGCTGGTCGTCGAGCTGTCATTGGTGAGGCCGTTCTGCGTGACGGACGAGCCGTTCACGACGCCGACTTGCACCGTGGTCGAGGTGTTGGCGGCCTGTGCCGCGGAGGACAGGGCGAACAATGCAACGGAAGCAAAAAACAATTTACGCATGGAGTATCCCTTTCTGGCCAAGTTGTCTGACTGAATTTGGATGCCGTCTTGGAGGAGGCCGACATCGTAGGGATACTGTGAACCGATCGTGGCCAGCGCGACAGACTGCAGTTCATGCTAATCGGTACGGACTAGACATTGCGCGAGATGTCGGCACGTCGAAGCGCCGAAACAGCTGCTATCCCGTGCCGGCGCGAATCGTCTCGGCTTCGCGCCCCATGCTGTCGATCAGCCGCACCACTTCGATCGGCGTGCGCAGCTCCAGCTTTCGCATCATCCTGGCGCGATGGACCTTCGCCGTCACTTCGCTCACGCCGAGCCTGGCCGCGATCTGCTTGGCAATCAGCCCTTCGGCCATCAGCAGCATGATCTCGCGCTCTCTCGCCGTTAGCGTCTCGACGCGCTGGCGGGCTTCACGCACCACATCCTCGCGTTCCAGCCGCCTGCGGTCGCGCTCGATGCCGTGCCTGATCGCATCGAGGATCTCCTGCTCGCGAAACGGTTTTGGCAGAAACTCGACCGCGCCGCGCTTCATGGCCTCGACCGAGACGCGGACGTCGGAATGGCCGCTGATGAAGACGATCGGAATGGGCACGCCCGTCTCGGCGAGTCGGCGCTGAAGCTCGAGGCCGGTCGGTGACGTCCCGGGAAAGCGGACGTCGAGCACGAGGCACGACGGCCCGGGCGAAATACTCTCCGCGAGAAACTCTTCCGTCGAGGCGAACAATTTTACCTGGTGTCCGGTCTCCTCGCAGAGATTTCCGATCGCGGTTCGAATCTGAATCTCGTCGTCAACGACATAAACGGTGGCTTGACCTGAATTCATTGCAGCAAACTCCCCGGCTTGTGACTCGATGGGCGAGCAACGAGCCGTCCATTCTTCTTGCAAGCTAACAAGGTGCTTGGATGAATCTGCGGGGATCGAACGATCAGCGTCCGTCCACCGGTTCGACGTCTTAGGGCCAATGCACGCCGGAAGCGAGTGAAGGCGTTCACATTTCGGGCTTCTTGATTGCAGGGATCTCGCCGCGCCACAGGCGGCATCACGGCGAGGCGCGCTATCGCGAATATGACGATCCGGTATCGTGGCCGCAGCGTCGCCAACTGCGTCATGGCATTGCTACCCATGTGCCGGCTTGAACGCCCGCCACCGGCACTTTGGCCGGATCATACGGGACGTTCAGTCAGCTTATCGAGTTCGATACCGCGCGCATCTTATCGATACGACGGGTATGCATTTCCGGCAAATCACGAAACGTCGCACCCGCGGACTTTACTTCTGGATCATGTTGCGCACCCGACCGTCGCCCCGACGAGAACGACATACTGACGATCGATACTACCTTAGATAATTTACAACCATAGCGAGCTTACCATTTTTTCCCGCAACGAAGCCATTTCAACCAGGCGGGTTTTGATATGCGATTTGTGCCAGCAATTGCCTTGCTCGGAACTGCATGCGGCCTCGCTGCGATCTACGCCGCAGGGCCAGCCGCCATCGCCGGCGCCGGGAGCGCGGCAGACACGGCGGCGCACGCCTTGGAATCGACCAGGCGCCTGCTCGTCCCCACAGGACGCGAAGCGCCGACATTCGGGTCCGAGTCGCCCGTGTTCCGCTACGCCTCGATTCAGCGCGGCAGCATCGAGCAGACCGTCACGGTCACTGGTGCCCTGCAGCCGGTGAAGACGATTGAGGTCGGTTCCCAGCTGTCCGGGCAGCTCGCCCGGGTCTATGTCGATTTCAACGACACCGTCAGCAAGGATCAGCCGCTCGCCTTGATCGATCCGCGCAGCTTTGCGGCCAAGGTCGACGAAGCCAGGGCCGCCCTTGCCGTCTCCAATTCGCTGGTCGACATCGCCCGAGCCAAGCTCGATCGCGCCCGGATCGATCTGCAAAACGCGAGGGGCAGCCGGGATGTGCTCGTCGCCAAGCTCGAAAGCGCGCAGGCGGTGAAGTCCTCGGCGCAGAAGACCTTGCAACGGAAACTGGCGCTGCAATCGCAAAACGTGGTGGCGACGACGGCGGTCGACGATGCGCAGACCGAGTTCACCGCACGCCTCGCCCAGGAGCGCGAGGCCGAGGTCCTGATGTCCCTCAACTCCTATTCGGTTGAGGGGGCACAGGCCGACGTCCGCCGGATCGAGGCGGAGTTGCAACAGGCGCGAATGGCCGTGCCGGAGAAGGCGGCCGTTCTCGCCGCGGCGCAGGCCGATCTCGACCGCACTGTGATCCGCTCCCCGATCGACGGCGTCGTCGTCGGCAGGTTCGTCAACGAGGGCCAGACGCTCGCGGTCGGACTGGAATCGCGCACCACCTTCGTGGTCGCCCACCGCCTCGAGGACATGGAGATTCACGCGCAGGTCGACGAAGCCGATATCGGCCGCATTGCGCCCGGCCAGCGCGCGCATTTCACCGTGGATGCCTACCCCGACCGCCGCTTCGAGGCGGTGGTGCGGCAGGTGCGCAAGGCGCCGCAGACCCAGCAGCACGTCGTCACCTACACCGTGGTCCTGGCAACCTCCAATCTCGACGGCGCGCTGCTCCCGGGAATGACGGCCCTGGTGAAGATCGTGATCGAGCGGCAGGACGACGTTCTGAAAGTGCCGCTCGCCGCACTGCGCTTCCAGCCCTCCGGCACGCGGCAGGATCCTGCTGCACGCAGCGGGGTGTGGGTGCGCACCGCGAGCGGCTCGCTCCAGCGCATCGCGGTGACGGTCGGCGCGGCCGGCACCGAACAAGTCGCCCTCAAGAGCGGAGATCTCGACGAGGGCAGCCAGGTTGCCGTCGGCCAGGCCATCCGTCCCGCGGGCATGGAATTTCTCGGAATCAGGTTCGGATCATGACCGTCTCGCCGCCGCTCATCAGCCTCCAGTCGGTCGGCAGGACCTATCGCACCGACGGCGTGGCGGTCACCGCCGTCCGCAACGTCAGCTTCGACATCGCGCAAGGCGAGATCGTCGCCGTGATGGGTCCGTCCGGCTCCGGCAAGTCGACGCTGATGAACATGATCGGGCTGCTCGACCTGCCGAGCGAGGGCGCGGTCTATCTCGAAGGGGCCGATGTCGCCGATCTCTCGGAAGATCGCCGGTCGTCCTTGCGCGCCCGCAGCATCGGCTTCGTGTTCCAGTCCTACAATCTGCTCGCGCGTCACGATGCGATCGAGAACGTCGCGCTGCCGCTGGTCTATTGCGGCGTCGGCCGCAGGGAACGCCTGGCGCGCGCGGAAGCGAGCCTTCAGGCCGTCGGCATGCTGCACCGGGCCCATCATTTTCCGCGGCAGCTCTCCGGCGGCGAGCAGCAGCGCGTCGCGATCGCGCGCGCCCTGATCGCCTCCCCGCTGATCGTGCTTGCCGACGAGCCGACCGGCGCGCTCGACAGCCGTACCGGCGCCGAGATCCTGGCGCTGTTCGCCGCGCTCAACCGGACCGGCCAGACCATCGTGATGATCACGCATGATCCCGGCATCGCGGCGCAGTGCCGCCGCACGATCCACCTGCATGACGGCGAGCTCGTCGCTGACGAGACGCCGGCGCCGGCCCTGCCGAAACGGAGCGCTGCGCCATGACGATGCTCCAGGGATTCCAGATCGCCCTGCACGCCCTCAGGCTCAATCCGCTGCGCAGCTTCCTGACCATGCTCGGCATCGTGATCGGCGTCGCCTCCATCGTGACGGTGTTTGCGATCGGTTCCGGCGCGCAGCTGCGCCTGCAGGAACAGATCCGCTCGATCGGCGCCAACGTGCTGATGATCACCCCTGGCGCGGTCTACCAGGGCGGCGTGCGCCTCAAGGACGGCAGCAAGCTGACGATGACGGAGAGTGACGTGCAGGCCATCCTCGAGCAGATTCCGGAAGTCCAGGCCGCGGCCGGCTCGATTGCCGGAACGGCGCAAGTCATCCACGAGGGCAAGAACTGGAATACGACGATCAACGGCACGACGACGGGGCACTTCATGGTGCGCGACTGGCAACTCGCGACCGGCCGCTATTTTTCCGGCACCGAGGAGGCCGGAGCAGGCAAAGTCGTGATCCTCGGCAGCACGGTCGCGCGCGAGCTGTTCGCGCCGGGCGATGATCCCATCGGCGCACAGATCCGGATCATGAAGGTTCCGTTAGAGGTGGTCGGCGTTCTCGATCGCAAGGGACCCGCACAGGACGACGTCGCCTTCGTGCCGCTCGCCACCGCCAAGCTGCGCTTTCTCGGCAGTGCCAGCAACATCAACCGGGATTCGGTCGCCTACATCATCGCCAAGGTGGCCGGTGACGGACAGATGGCGGGGGCGCGATCGGAGATCGAGAACCTGCTGCGGCAGCGTCACCGTGTCCCCGCCGGCCAGGAAGACGATTTCAAGGTCCAGGATCCGGCCGCCGCCATGGAAGCGCAGCAGGGTGCGATCCGCACCGTCGCGCTCCTGCTCGTCGCCATCGCCTCGGTCTCGCTGCTCGTCGGCGGTATCAGCATCATGAATGTCATGATCGTGTCCGTCACCGAGCGCACGCGGGAGATCGGCATCCGCCGCGCGCTGGGCGGGCGGATGCGCGACATCCGTCTGCAGTTCCTCTGCGAGGCGCTCGTGCTCTGCCTGCTCGGCGGAGCCATCGGCGTCGCCGGCGGGGTCACGCTCTCGATGACGGTCGCCCGTATGGCAGGATGGGTCACCTCGATCGACGGGCAGGCGATCGGCCTTGCCCTCGCCTTCTCGATCGCGACCGGCCTCATCTTCGGTTTTTATCCCGCGCACAAGGCGTCCAAGCTCAGCCCGATCGAGGCGCTCAAGACGGAGTGACAACATGCTGGGAGTGGCCACATCAACCCGCAGTCCAGGGAGCAGCCAGCCATGAGCCGAGATCCGCAGGACTCGATTACACCGACGCCGCGCGAGCGCGAGCTGATGATGTTGATCGCACGGGGGATGCAGAACAAGAATATCGCCTACGAGCTCAAGATCTCAGAGAATACGGTGCGGGCGCATATCGGTAACATCATGCGCAAATACCGGCTTTCGAACCGAACGCAGATCGCGATCGTGTTTACCCTGCACGCAGCGCCATCCTCGCTACGCCGCGATCTCGGCAGGGTCGACCGCCCTCCGACGGCGACAAAGCCCGCGCAAGCCCCTGCACCACGGGTGCAGACCGCGACGGATTGAACGTCCCGGCCACAATCCCTTGCGTTGCCCGACGAGCAAAACACCCGAGTCCTGGGTCAACGCCTTTGGGCAAAAATATTCCACTTTACCGAAATTCGGAAATCGCGTATGTGTCGCGGCATCCCGGCCCAACGAAGAGGGGCGTATCGCGATCGTCACGAACGCGGGCCGGGTTGCGGTGGACGTGGGTCACATCGGCGCTGAGGGTTTTGCAGGGCGGGCAACCGTGAGCAAGACCGTCGCGCACACGACCGGTGTGATCCGCGTACGGCAAAATCGTGTGGTCCTGGCGCCCGGGGTCTGTGCGCCAAGTCTTGCGGTGATGTGGCGGTCCAACCGGGCACGCGCATCAGTCATCCACAAGGCGACGGGGGCAATAGTGCAACGCTCCCCGGGGAGAGTACGACATAAGCCGTAAAGCCACTGCGCAGGGAAGGCCGGGATGCTCCGGTTGCCCTGTTANCCGCTATGCATGAAGCACACGCAATCTGCTCTTCGCATGGCGGTCGATGGGAGCCAACCGGCTCCCGGCCTTCCCTGCGCCCTCTTTCATGAGAGGGTGAGG